>DASWEO010000069.1:0-20061 GCA_036394715.1 Steroidobacteraceae bacterium | reverse complement strand
ACAACTCAACTAGAGGGGGCTTACTCATGGACGCACTTCGATTCAAGCGGTACTGGATGCCGATCGTGGCGGTTGTCACCGTCGCGCTCGCCCTTGCGCAGGTGGTCGTGCGCGGCGGAGGCGTACAGTCGCTGCCGCTGCCGCAGCCTATGTTCAGCGATGCACAGCTGGTCTCGACCGGTACGACGCCGCCGACCGAGGTCCAGTGCGAGTCGGTCGGTCGGCGCTGTTTCACGCCGCAGACGGTGCGGGCGGCCTATAACATCGAATCCCTGTACGCCGTCGGACTCAACGGTGCCGGTCAAACGATCGCAATCATTGATTCGTACGGGAGCGACACGATTGCGCACGATCTGCATGTCTACAACCAAGCGTTCGGGCTTCCGGCGATGTGCGGTGAGGAGGGTGTGACGTGTGCTGCGGGCATGCCGACTTTCACCCGCCTTGCGTTGCAGGGATCGCCGGCGACGATCGCGCCGCCATCCACGAGTCGGGGAACTGGACTAGAGAACAAGTCAGCTTGGGCGCTCGAGGTGTCGCTCGATGTCGAGACGGCGCACGCGATTGCGCCGATGGCGAACATCTTGCTCGTGACGACACCGACCGCGGAGACGCTCGGCGTGCAGGGCTTCCCGCAGATGATGGCGGCGGAGGACTACGTCGTCCAGCATCACCTGGCGACTGTGATCTCGCAGAGCTTGGCCTCCGCCGAAGACGCGTTTGGCAGTGCACAATCGCTGCTCAACTTGCGCTATGCATTCGTGCACGCCGCCCAGAACGGGGTCACGGTGCTCGGCGCCTCCGGGGACGGTGGCACCGCCAACGGCACAAAGACTCCGGTTCACCAGGGCGGCTCTCTGATCCCCTACCCGACGGTCGAGTGGCCGGCCTCCGACCCGCTCGTCACCGGCATCGGCGGCACCTACCTGTGCACCGACCCTACTAAGATTGCGGCTCGGGTGGCTGACAGCAGTGTCGCGCCGTCCAAGTGCATTGCCAATCCGGGCGCGGCGGAGGTCGGCTGGACCTTCTCGGGCGGTGGCTTTAGCCACGTCTTCACGAAACCGGCCTACCAGGGCACGCTCCCGGCCGGCTCGACTCCGATCGGCACGATGCGTGGCGTGCCCGATGTCGCGTTCCAGGCGAGCGCAGGCACCGGCGCGCTCGTCTACATCACGCTGCCACCCGACGGCAGCAGCGGCCTCTTGTGCGGCGGTGCCCCGTGCAGCACGGGATGGTACGACATCGGGGGCACGTCGCTCTCGACTCCGCAGTGGGCGGGGCTCATTGCGATCGCCGACCAGTTGAACGGCGGCGGACTCGGCCCGATCAACACGGCCCTGTATAAGATTGGCGCCGATCCCACCCGCTACGCGAACGATTTCTTCGACATCACGCTCGGCAATAACACAGCCGACCCGACTGTTGCCGGCTATCCGGCGACGACCGGGTGGGACCCAATCACCGGTCTCGGTACGCCGAACGCGGCGAATTTGATCCCCGACCTGGTATCCGCCGTGCATGGCCATTAGAGGAAGCACGAAGGCCGCTCTGCTGCTGAGCAGAGCGGCCTTGACGGGCCCCGTCATGGGTTGGTTTGGAGCGGCTAACTTCCGCCGGTTTTGGCCTGAAGTGCTTTTAGATCGGCGAGAACCATCAGGGAATGCCCTTTGGGGTCGACCGATGCATAGTGCTTCGCGACTCGGCCCGAGGGGTCGATGATGAAGGTCTCGCGGCTGGCGATTTCCATCAGTCCGAGCGCGCTGCGGAGGACGCCGTAGGACTTGGCGGTTTCCTTGGTGCTGTCCGCCAAGAGAGTGAACGGCAGGCCATGCTCCTCCGCAAATTGCTTGTGAGATGCGACGTCATCGACGCTGATGCCGAGAATGACGGCGCCCAATTTATTGAACGCGAAGATGTTGTCGCGGAACTCACAGGCCTGGGTGGTGCAGCCGGGGGTGTCGTCCTTGGGATAGAAATACAACACGACCCACTTGCCGCGATAGTCGTTGAGCTCGTGCCACGCGCCGGCCTGATCCTGCAGGCGGAACGCCGGCGCGGGCGATCCGACATCCGGGGCCGCGGCCCACGCGGCAGAGGCCGCGGCGAGGCAAGCGCAGTACAATGCCAATATCGACCCAAACCGCGATCGACAGCTATGCTGCTTGGCCATCAATGACTCCGAGTAATGCAGGTCCCGAAAGCTCCACCGGGCAATGGCATATGCATACTAGCATTGTGCCTACCGGGACACCTCACGTGGGCCTGGTCCTGACCGGCGGCGGCGCCCGCTCCGCTTACCAGGTCGGCGTGCTCAAGGGGGTCGCGGAACTATTGCGGCGCGGTTCCGCGTCTCCATTTCCGATCATCACCGGAACCTCCGCCGGCGCCGTCAGCGCGATCGCTCTCGCCTCGGATGCGGCGCACTTCAGGCACTCGGTCTATGGCATCGAGCGCGTGTGGCGCGACTTTCGCGTGCACCACGTGTTCAAGGCCGATGCGGCGAGCATGCTCCGGTCCGCCTTACACTGGATGCTGGCATTCATCACCGGCGGCTGGCTGGTGCATCCGCCGCACTCGTTCTTCGACAACACCCCATTGTGGACTCTGTTGCGCCAGCAGTTGCACTTCGACGGCATCCCGCGAAGCCTGTACAAGCAGCATCTGCAGGGCGTCGGCATCTGCGCAACGTGCTACGGCGACGCGGATTCGGTGACGTTCTATGCGTCGGCGTCCACCGTAGAGCCCTGGGCACGGGTGTATCGCAAGGGGGCGCGGGTCCAGCTGACGCTGGACCATTTGATGGCAAGCCTTTCCATCCCCTTCTTGTTCCGCCCCGTCTTGCTGGACGACCAATATTTCGGCGACGGCGCCATGCGCCAAACCTCGCCCTTGAGTCCCGCGATACATCTGGGCGCCAACCGGCTGTTCATCATCGGCGTCAACGATCCGGCCCCAACGGGTGCAGTCCCGGCCCGGCGCCCGGTCGAACCGAGCTTCGGACAGATGTTCGGCTTCATGCTGGACTCGCTGTTCATGGATCAGCTGAATGCGGATCTGGAGCGCATCAGCCGCTACAACGAGAGCAAGGATGCGCGCCGCATCGAATTTCTGGTGATGACCCCCTCGCAGGACGTCAACGAAATCGCGCGCCGGCACGCGCGGGAACTGCCGCGGAGCCTCCGAGCCATGATGCGAATCATGGGCGCCAGCAATGCCGCGAGCACCATGTTGCTGAGTTATCTGCTCTTCGAGCGCGGCTTTACCCGCGAATTGATCGCCCTGGGGGTGCAGGACGCGCGGGCGCGCGCGGACGAGATACGCGCCTTCCTGGCGCTGGAAAACGCCCGTCAATACCGCGCGACACCGGGCTAGGAGCGCCGGACGGGGTCCTGGCGGAGCGTTCCTTCAGTGCTTTTGCAGGGAATCGTGCCGGGTCAGAACCTGCGGGAAGCTCTTTCGAAAATGCTCGGCGAGCTGCTCGGCGATGTACACGGAGCGGTGCTGGCCGCCGGTGCACCCGATCGCGATGGTCAGATAGCTGCGGTTCGCCTGTGCGAATTCGCCGACGCGCCGGTCCAAGAAGTCGATCAGATCCGCGATCATGCCGCGCACGCTGGCATACCCCGAGAGATACTCGATCACGGGCGCGTCGCGGCCGTTGAGATGGCGCAGCGCATGCTCCCAGTAGGGGTTCGGCAGGCTGCGCACGTCGAAGACGAAATCCGCATCCCCCGGGATGCCGTGCTTGTAGCCGAACGACTCGAACATGAGGGAAAGCCGCGCCTCCCGCCGCCGGTCGACGCGCTCGCGGATCAGTTCGCGCAACGCGTGCACCCCCATGTTGGACGTGTCCACGACCAAGTCCGCCGCGGTGGTGATGGGTTCCAGAAGCCTGCGTTCCGAGGCGATCGCCTCGCGCAGACTCACATCGCCCGTCACGAGAGGGTGCTTGCGCCGCGTTTCGGCGTAGCGCTTGAGCAGCACTTCCACGCTCGCGTGCAGATACAGAACCTCGCAGCTGATGCCGCTGCGCCGCAGTTCACCCACGAGAGCCGGAATCGTCTCGATTTCATTGGGCCGATTGCGCGCATCCAGACCGACCGCGGTTCTGGGATAGGTATCTCCCATGCCGCGGACGGTGTGTGAGATGAAGGCCTTGAGCAGCGCCGCCGGGATATTGTCGACACAATAGAAGTCGATGTCCTCCAGCATGTGCAGAGCGACGCTCTTGCCCGAGCCCGACAGCCCGCTCACGATGATGAGTCGCATCGACACGCGGGCGCCCGATATCAACCCAATGAACGGGCCTTGATCACGTCCACGGCGTGGTGGTCCGCAGCCTTTTCCTTATGTTTCTTGACGCATCGATCGAGTTTGTCGGCCAGGGCGTCTATGGAGGCGTACATGTTGTTTTCCGTGGCGTCGGCGTAGATCTTGTTTCCCCGGAGCATGAGGGTGGCTTCGGCCTTGTGGCCGAATTTTTCGACGGTGAGCACACAGTGAACATCGATGAGCTGTTCGAAGTGCCGTGAGATGCGCTCGAATTTCTTGATGACGTAAGCGCGTAGTGAATCGGTGACTTCTACATGATGACCGCTGAGATCGAGCTGCATGTGCTTCCTCCTCAAGGTTACTTACGACGCGCGGGCAGCCGCTCGCTTCCGTTCGTTGGACGGCGCGATTTGCATGCCTTCGCGATATTTGGCAACGGTGCGCCGGGCCACCGGTATGCCCTCCTGCGACAGAATTTCCGCGAGCTTGCTGTCGCTCCACGGATTTTCCGGATTCTCCTGCGAAATCAATTTTTTGATCTTGGCGCGGATGGCGGTGGACGACATTTCCGTGCCGTCGGCCGCCTCGACATGGCTGGAAAAAAAGTACCGGAACTCGAACACGCCGCGCGGCGTGTGCATGTATTTGGCGGTGGTCACCCGTGAAATCGTGGATTCGTGCATTTCCACCGCTTCGGCGACGTCCTTGAGGATGAGCGGTTCCATCGCTTCCTCGCCCAACTCGAAAAAGCTGGTCTGCCGCTGCACGATGCAGCGCGCCACCTTGATCAGAGTCTCGTTGCGGATCTCGAGGCTGCGCATCAGCCAGCGAGCCTCCTGCAATTGCGTGCGCAGCATGGCGTGGTCGGGGGAACGGGATATCAGGTTCGCATAGGCGTTGTTGACCCGTACCCGCGGCACCGTCGCCGGATTGATCTCGACGATCCAGCCGTGCTCGGTGCGGCGCACGAAGACGTCAGGGATGACGTATTCGGCCTGCGCCGGGTTGACCGCCGCCCCGGGCCGTGGATGGCAGGAGCGCACCAGCGCCAATGCCATTTCCAGATCGCTCTCGCCGCAGCGCAGCTGCCTGCGCAGCAGCACCAATTGCTGGCCCGCGACGAGGTCCAAGTGTTCCAGGGCCACGCGAATCGCAGTGTCCCGCGCCGGGGTGTCCGGATGGAGCTGCCGCAGCTGCAGTGCAATGCACTCGCCCAGATTGCGGGCACCGACGCCGGCCGGTTCCAGGGATTGAACCGCGTGGAGCACGCGTTCCACATCCGCCGTGGTGGCCTCGATCTCGGGCAGCAGGCTCGAGCGGATATCTTCGAGCTCGTCCTTGAGATAGCCGTCGTCGGTGATGGCATCCGTAATGACGCGCGCGATCGCCATGTCGACCGCCGACAGCTTGGCCAGCTCCAGCTGTTCGATGAGCTGTTCCTGCAGGGTCTGACCATGCTGGTCGCTGAAATCGCTGCTGCGGTCATCGTCGCCCGACCAGGGGGTATCCGACGGACCGCTGGTCTGCTCCCCCCAGGCTTCATCCGCAATCTCCACCTCGGGTTCTTCGCGCTGCTCGACGGGGGTACTGTTGCCGTCGAGCTCGGCGTATTTTTCTTCCGCCGGCAGGTCTTCGCGCTCGCGCAGGTCTTCACGCTCGCGCACGGTTTCGCTCAGGGGCTCAGGGGCCTCTTCCTCTGCTTCGAGCATCACATTGGTCTCGAGGGTCTCGCGGACATGCGCCTGCAGGTCGAGCGAGGGCAGCTGCAAGAGCCTGATGGCCTGCTGCAGCTGGGGCGTCATGGTGAGCTGCTGGCCGATGCGAAGCTGCAGACTTGGCTTCAACATATTTCTTTCTTGGTCCCACGCCTACAGTTTGAAATCCTGACCCAAGTACACCTCACGGACCTGCGGATTGGCAAGAATCTGATCCGCAGATCCGGAGGCGAGCACCGTCCCTTGGCTGACGATGTACGCGCGCCGGCAAATCCCCAAGGTCTCGCGGACATTATGATCGGTTATGAGGACGCCGATGCCCTTGTCGGACAAGTGCTTGATTATCCGCTGAATATCGACCACGGACAGGGGGTCGACACCGGCAAACGGTTCGTCCAGCAAGATAAACCTGGGATCCGCCGCCAGGGCGCGGGCGATCTCCACCCGCCGGCGCTCGCCGCCGGAAAGACTCATCCCCAGGCTGTCCCGAACATGACCGATATGCAGTTCCCCCAATAGCTCCTTGAGGCGCGCGGTGCGCCCCCCTTCGTCCAGCCCCGGGCGCGTTTCGAGAATCGCCATGATGTTGTCGGCGACCGACAGGCGGCGGAACACCGAAGGCTCCTGCGGGAGATACCCGAGGCCCAGCTGTGCACGCCGGTGCAGGGCGATGCGGCTGATGTCGCGGTTGTCCAAATAGATCTCGCCCTGCTCGCAGCGGGTGAGGCCGACGATCATGTAGAAGGCCGTGGTCTTGCCGGCACCGTTGGGTCCCAGCAGGCCCACGACCTCGCCGCTTTCGACCTCCAGCGACAGATCCCGCACTACCTGCCGTGACTTGTAACTCTTGGCGAGATTCAGGGCCCGCAATACGCTCATGGTTTCGGGTTGGCCGGCGGCGTGATGATGATATGCACGCGCTGGGAACCCTGTTCCGCGCTTTCAGCGACGATGTTCTGGGCGAGCACGTTGTACTTCAGCGACTCGCCCCGGATCTCGTTCTGGCCGTCACTCAGCCAGGCATTCTTGGAAAAATGCACCACGCCCTTGGCCACATCGTAGTCGATGCTATCGGCGCGCCCCTGCGCCAATTTCCCCGTTTTTGCGATCCGCTGCTCGAACGCCGCCGGGTTGCCGTTGACGATGGCCTTCGAGAGGAGCTTTTTGGCAAAAGTGATTTCGGCCTCATCCGAGGTGAGCTGACCGTCGTCCATGGTAATCTTTACATTGCCGCGAAACACCCAGCGACTGTTCTCGAAGTCCAGGCCGGTGGCCTGCGCCTGGTCGGCGGCGACGGACATGTCGCCCTGCGTAATGCGCACCTTGCGAAAAATCAGATTGTTGTTCTTGTAGTCCAATTCGGAGGACTGGGCATCGAGCGAGATGGCCTGCTGCTCCACGTGTGCGGCAGGGGCTTGTGAGGCCGGCAGTACGAGTGCGAACAAAGCGAAGGCTTTAAGGGTGGAAGCGGCCATTCACTTTGGATTCTAGGCGCATCGTACGCTCTTTCAAATTGGCGTTGAGCCCGTGCGCGGTCAGAGTATGTTCCGCGAAATCGATCCGCACGTCGCTCTTGGTGCTGACCACGGCATCGGGAACGTCGTAGCTCAAGGTATCCGTGTGTACCACGGCCGCGGCCTCGCGGCCGGTTGCCTCGCCCTGCAGCCGCACATTGCCCGAGACGTCGACCACTTTGCCGCCCGGCTGGACGTGCGCGACATCGCCCACCATGACCCAGGACTGTCCATTCGGGACCTGGTAGACGACGCGGACGTTGTACAGCGCCACCTCGTTGCCGTGCGCGATCTGATCGATGCGCTCGGCCTCGATGCGGACGTTGGGGTCGCCGGCGAGATCATAGTCGGTGAGCACGGCGTTCTTCAGGTAATAGCCCGGCAAGTCCGCTTGTTTGGCGTTGTTTTGGGTCTGCGGCCGGCGTGCCGGTGAACTCAAGATCCAGGTGCTGATGCACAATGCCACGACCGCGAGAACGGTGAAAACTCTGAAAAACATTAACGCGCGCTCGCGCGGGCGCGGAGCACGGCGTCGCACAGTTCGCGCACCGCCCCGTGGCCGCCGTTTGCCCGGGCGATCCAATGCGCGGCGGACAGTACCACGGGGTGCGCGTCCGCGACGGCGCAGCCCAGGCCCACCGCCGACATCAGGGGCAGGTCGGGCGTGTCGTCACAAATGCAGGCGCAGTTCAACGGATCCAGACCCAATCGCCCGGTCAGGCGATGCAGCGCAGCCACCTTGTCGCTGCATGCTTGGACTACGTGGGGCACCTTGAGTTCACGCATGCGGGCGGCGACCGCCGCCGAGCGCCGTCCGCTGAATGCCGCCACCGCGACACCGGCCGCCATGAGGAGTTTGATCCCGTGGCCGTCGCGCACGTGGAACACCTTGAGCGCTTCGCCGCGCGCCGTGAAGTACAGGCGCCCGTCGGTGAGTACGCCGTCGACATCCAAGATCAGGAGCTGGATCCGTGCCAGCGGCGTCGCTCTGCGTGCCTTCAAACCACACCCGCGCGAAAGAGATCGTGCACGTTGAGCGCGCCCACGATCTTCTCGTCCGCATCGACCACGATCAGCGAGGTGATGCGATGAGTCTCCATGAGATGCACCGCTTCGGCGGCCAGCGTGGTCGGCCGTACGGTCTTGGCGTGGCGGCTCATGACTTGGTCCATGCGGGCGGTACGCAAATCCGTGGACGCGTCCAGCGCGCGCCGCAGATCGCCGTCGGTGAATACGCCGAGCACGCGCAGGGTCTCATCGACGATGGCCGTCATGCCGAGCCCCTTGCGGGTCACTTCCATCAGCCCCTCCGACAGCGGCGTGCCGGCCCGCACGGTGGGAACATCGGCGCCGGTGCGCATCACGTCTTTCACGTGCAGGAGCAAGCGCCTTCCCAAGCTGCCGGCGGGATGCGAGCGTGCAAAATCTTCCTCGGTGAAGCCGCGCGCTTTGAGCAGCGCCACCGCCAGCGCATCCCCCACGGCCAATGCCGCGGTGGTGCTCGCGGTGGGGGTCAGGTTGAGCGGGCAGGCCTCGGCCGGGACTCCGATGTCCAGATGCACCGCGGCGGTCCGCGCGAGCGCCGAATTCGAGTTGCCCGTAAAGGCGATCAACGGCACCCCTAAGCGTGCGATGACCGGCACGATGGTCAGGATCTCATCGGTTTCCCCCGAATTGGACAGGGCAAGCACCGCGTCTTCCCTCGTTATCATGCCCACATCGCCGTGGCTCGCCTCGCCGGGATGCATGAAGAACGCCGGCGTGCCGGTACTCGCCAGTGTGGCGGCGATCTTGCCGCCGATATGACCGGACTTGCCCATCCCCGTGACAACGATGCGTCCACGGCAATCGAGACAAATGCGGCAGGCGCGCGCAAAATCAGGCCCCAGGCGCGGCAGCTGCGCGCGCAAACCGTCGATCTCGATGGTGAGCGCCTGGCGGCCGAGATCGACGAGGCCTTCGTCGGTGAACTCGAGATTCATGCACGAATGATACAGGGTAAGCTTGGGTAATTTGCAGGAGCGGGCATGAATCCAGAACAGGTGGCGCAAATCATCGAAGCCGGCTTGGCCGGCAGCAAGGCGCTCGTCAAGAGCGAGGACAACGTGCATTTCGAGGCCGTGGTGATTTCGGCCGCGTTCGCGGGCAAGCGATCCGTGCAGCGCCATCAATTGGTCTATGGCACCTTGGGAAAAGCGGTGGGCAACGAGATTCACGCGCTCGCCCTGCAGGTGTTCACACCGGAGGAATTCGCAGGCCAGGGACAGGATTAAGGGACGTGGATAAACTACAGATTCAAGGCGGCATAGCGCTCGAGGGCGAGATCCGCATCTCGGGCGCCAAGAACGCCACATTGCCCATATTGGCGGGGTGCTTGCTCGCGGACGGCCCGGTGACGGTGTCGAACGTCCCGCACTTGCAAGATGTCACCACCATGATCGAACTGCTCGGGCGCATGGGCGTCTCGGTGACCATCGACGAGAAAATGCGCATCGAAGTCGACGCGTCCACCATCAAGGAGTATTTCGCGCCCTACCAGCTGGTGAAAACCATGCGGGCGTCGATTCTGGTCCTGGGGCCGCTCCTGGCGCGCTTCGGCCGTGCCGACGTGTCGTTGCCCGGCGGGTGCGCGATCGGCGCGCGTCCGGTCAACATCCACGTCGCGGGTTTGCAGGCCATGGGAGCCGATATTCACATCGAGAACGGCTATATCAAGGCTCGCGCGGACCGCCTCAAGGGGGCGCGTCTGGTGTTGGAGACCGTCACCGTCACCGGCACCGAAAACCTCATGATGGCCGCCGCACTGGCCGAGGGTGAGACCGTGCTGGAGAACGCCGCGCGCGAGCCCGAAGTGGTCGACCTGGCTGATTTCCTCTGCGCGATGGGCGCCAAGATCAAGGGCGCCGGCACCGACAGAATCGTCATCGAAGGCGTGAAGCGCCTCAACGGCACGGCCTACGAAGTCCTGCCCGATCGTATCGAGAGCGGCACGTACCTCGTCGCAGGCGCCATCAGCGGCGGTCACATCCGGGTCAAGAACACCCGCCCGGATCACTTGGATGCGGTCATCGGCAAGCTGCAGGAGGCCGGCGCCAAGGTCGGCGTCGGCGATACCTGGATCGAAGTCGATATGCGCGGACGCCGGCCGGATGCGGTCGACATTCGCACGGCGCCGTATCCGGCGTTCCCGACCGACATGCAGGCGCAGTTTGCGGCGCTCAACACCGTTGCCAGCGGCGTCGGCACCATCATCGAAACGATTTTCGAAAATCGCTTCATGCACATGCTGGAAATGCGCCGCATGGGCGCGGAGATCCGGCTCGAGGGAAATACCGCCATCATCAAGGGAGTCGGCAAGCTCACGGCGGCACCCGTGATGGCCACTGACCTCCGCGCCTCTGCCAGTCTGGTGCTCGCGGGGCTCGTGGCGGACGGCCGCACCGAGATCGAACGCATTTATCACATCGATCGCGGCTATGAAGCGATCGAGGAAAAGCTGCAGCAGTTAGGGGCGAAGATACGCCGCACGCCGGCATGATCAAGTTGCGGTAGGTCTCGCCCGGGAGGGTAAGAAGCCTCGAGGCAACATAAGAAGCAGTTGCCTCGAGGCTTCTTACCCTCCCGGACGAGTGCTCGAACCGATGAGCACACGATGCCGACATTACTGGCGCGCGTTGGACACTTGATTTTTGGCGAATGTTGACGGGCCCAGCGTGAACGGTCTGGGGGGAGAGGAAGCGTCAAGGCAACTGCTCTTTACGTTGCCTTGACGCTTCCTCTCCCCCCAGACCATGCGCACCGGTCCAAACCACCGCGGATCTATTGTGGTTGGACCGGGCGGGTCGGGCGCTCCAGCACTTTGAGTTTGACCTTGTAGGGCTCGCGACCGTGCAGCCCTTCGAGATCCACCAGGGCGCCGGGCGGCAGCGCGGCCACCTTGCTGACGAGATCTTGGGAGCTCAGCACGGGTTCGCCGGCCAGGCCGGTGATCAAGTCGCCCGGCCGCACGCCGGACTCGAATGCCGGACTCTTCACCAGAATATTCACCACGGTGATGCCGCCTCCCGCCGCGATTCCGAGCTGCGCGGCCTGCTCGTCGGACACGTCCTGCGGCACGAAACCCAGCCAGCCGCGCACCACGTGACCCTGCTTCAGGATTTGTTCCATGACGCCGCGCACGAGATTGACGGGAATCGCAAATCCGATCCCTTCGGGTCCGCCGTAGGCGCGATTCAGCACCGCGGTATTGATGCCGACCAGGTCTCCATGCGCATCGATGAGCGCGCCGCCGGAATTGCCGAGATTGATGGCGGCATCGGTTTGAATGAAATTCTCGAAAGTCGCGAGCCCGAGCTGGCCGCGGCCGGTGGCGCTCACGATGCCCTGAGTGACGGTTTGGCTGAGGCCATAGGGATTGCCGATCGCGAGCACGATATCGCCCACGCGCAAGGTATCCGAGCGGCCCACGGGCATGATGGGCAGCTTGTTCATGGCCAGATGCAGAATGGCAATATCCGTGTCGGGGTCTTGACCGACGATGGTCGCATCGGCGATGCGGCCGTCCGCAATCTGCACTCGAATGGAATCAGCCCCCGCGATGACGTGCTGATTCGTCACGATGGTCCCGGCCGCGTCGACGATGACGCCGGACCCCAAGCTGCGCTCGACACGCTGTCGATAGCTCGGCCAAAAATCGCCGAACAATTGGTTGAGCGTGGGCGCCTGGGTGCGCTCCGTCACCAGACGCGCGGTATAGATGTTGACCACGGCAGGCGCCGCTCGCGCGACCGCGTCGGCAAAGCTCGGCATGATCACCTGCGGACGGATTGGGGCGGCCGGCGCGTTCTGCGGCGGAATGGCGGCCTTTCCCAAGAGTGCGGGCCTCCACCAGACCACGAGAAATGCCGCCGCGAGGCCGACCACCACGGCCCTGATCAAAAAACTCACGAGGACGCGAGTGTTCCGCAATTAATATCGCTCCTCGAGCCTTAAGGGAAATCCACTGATCTGTGTATAATGCGCTCCCAATATTCTTTGGGAAACACTACGGCTAGAGGGGTTTGCGTGAAGATTTGTCAACATTTCGCAGAGGCGTCGAATGAATGATCAGGTGGACCTAGGCCGGCGCCGCTTGTTGACGGCGGCCACCGTCGGTACCGGGGCGATCGGCGTCGCGTTCGCCGCGGTTCCCTTCTTGGCGTCGTGGCAGCCCAGTGCGCGGGCCAAGGCGCTGGGTGCTCCGGTGGAAGTGGATGCCTCCAAGCTCGAGGCGGGACAGATGTTGAAGGTGGTGTGGCGCGGCCAGGCGGTGTTCGTCGTGCGCCGAGTCAAGAGCATCATCGATCAGCTGGGCAACCACGACGCGGTGCTGGCTGACCCGAAGTCCGATGATTCCACCCAGCCCGACTACGTAAAAGCCAGCGGCGCCGTGCGGGCGCGCAATCCCGAATATTGGGTGGGTTTGGCGGTGTGCACGCACCTCGGCTGCTCGCCCTTGGGCGCGTTCGAAGCGAACAATTCATTCCAAGTGGCCGGCGCCGACTTGGGGAAGGACTGGCCCGGCGGCTTCTATTGCCCGTGTCATGGCTCGAAATACGATATCTCAGGCCGGGTCTTCAAGAGCATGCCGGCGCCCAAGAATCTGGCCGTGCCGCCCTACGCGTTCGCGAGCAATGCGCGAATCACCATAGGCGTCGACGACGCTGCCAAGACAGTTTAGCAAAGAGGTTCACGCGATGGCCGCAGCACCCGAGTCCGCCGACAGCAGCAAAGGCGGTGGTTTGATTGGCTGGATCGACCAGCGCTTTCCGCTGACCAAAATGTGGAAGGAGCAGGTCGCCGAGTATTACGCGCCGAAGAATTTCAATTTCTGGTACTACTTCGGCTCTCTCGCCTTGCTGATCCTCGTGAACCAGCTGGTGACGGGGATATTCCTGACGATGAACTACAAGCCGTCTTCCGCCGAAGCGTTCTCGTCGGTCGAATACATCATGCGCGACGTCGACTGGGGCTGGCTGATCCGCTACATGCACTCGACCGGTGCGTCGGCATTCTTCATCGTGATTTATCTGCACATGTTCCGCGCGCTGTTGTACGGGTCGCACCGCAAGCCGCGCGAACTGATCTGGATCTTCGGCTGTTTGATTTTCCTGCTGCTGATGGCCGAGGGCTTCATGGGCTATGTGCTCCCCTGGGGCAACATGAGCTATTGGGGCGCGCAGGTGATCGTGTCCTTGTTCGGCAGCCTGCCCTATATCGGCGGTGCCCTGGTCGAATGGATCCGCGGCGACTACTACATCGCCGATGCCACGCTGAACCGATTCTTCGCGCTGCACGTGGCCGCGCTGCCGTTGGCGCTCATTTTCCTGGTGATAGCGCACCTCATGGCGCTGCATGAAGTCGGCTCCAACAATCCCGACGGCATCGAGATCCATGATCACAAGGACGCGAAAGGCCACCCTCTCGACGGCATCCCCTTTCATCCCTATTACACGGTGAAGGACATGGTCGGGGTCGCGGGATTCCTGTTGCTGTTCTGCGGCGTGATATTCTTTGCTCCGACCTTCGGCGGCCTGTTCCTGGAATCGCCGAATTTCGAACCCGCCAATGTGCTGCAGACGCCGCCGCACATTGCGCCGGTTTGGTATTTCACTCCGTTTTACGCCATGTTGCGCGCAGTGCCTTCGTTCGCGGGGACTCAGGTCTGGGGTGTGCTGGTGATGGGGGCGTCCATCGTCGTGCTGTTCTTCGTACCGTGGCTGGACCATTCGCCGGTGCGCTCGATCCGCTACCGCGGTCCCATCTACAAGGTCATGTTGGCCATCTTCGTTCTGTCATTCATTGCCTTGGGAATCTGCGGCTTGAAACCTCCGTCGGGCATCTACCCGACGCTGGCCAAAGTCGCTACGGTTTTGTACTTTGCTTTCTTTTTGCTGATGCCCTGGTACACGAAACTCGACAGCGTGAAGCCGGTGCCGGAAAGGGTCACAGGACATGCTTAAAAGCTGGGTATTGATCTCGATCGCGCTGTTCTCCGCCGGCACCGCCGTGGCTGAGGAGGAGGGGGGGATTGCGCTGCTTCCGTCCGGCACGGACATCAGGAACAACGAGTCCTTGCAGCGGGGCGCGCGCAATTTCATGAATTACTGCTCCGGTTGCCACTCGCTCAAGTATCTGCGCTACAACCGGTTGGCGGCGGACCTCGGGATCCCTACGTCGGAGCTTGCGGGCAGTCTGCTGTTCACTTCGGACAAGCCCTTCGATACCATCAATTCGGCGATGCCGAAGGATTCGGAAGGTTGGTTCGGGAAGCAGCCGCCCGATTTGTCGCTGATTGCCAGGGCTCGCAGCCCGGATTACCTGTATTCGTACATGAAGGGGTTTTACGTCGACAAGACGCGCCCTTGGGGCGTGAACAATCTGTATTTGCCGAGTGCTGCAATGCCAGATGTGCTGGCGGGGCTGCATGGATTGCAGAAGCCGGTATTCAAGAACGAGCCGGACGATCGCGGCAGCGCCAGGATGGTGCTGGTGGGAGTCGATGCAATGACCCCAGGCGCCTTGAAGCCAGAAGAGTATGATCAGTTCGTCCGGGACATCGCGAATTTTCTCGACTATGCCGGTGAGCCCGTCAAGGAGAAACGCCAGTCGATGGGCGTTTTCGTGACGCTATTTTTGCTGGTGTTCTTCGTGTTCGTTTATCTGCTGAAGAAAGAATATTGGAAGGACGTCCACTGACGCAGCAGCGGGGAGTCGTTTGTCCATGCTCCCTAGGAGATCGCGTTAGTGGCACGTCGCTCGGTGATGACCCTGTTTTCCGCGCCGGCTGACCCCTGGAGCCACCGGACGCGCTTGGTGCTTGCCGAGAAGGGAATCGTGATCGATTTGGTCAATGTCGACTCGAAGGATTTGCCTGAGGACCTGCTTGATCTGAATCCCTATCACAGTGTGCCGACCTTGGTGGATCGAGACCTGGTGTTGTACGACTCGCGCGTCATCATCGAATACCTGGATGAGCGCTTTCCGCATCCGCCCCTGATGCCCATCGACCCGGTCACCCGCGCGCAATTCCGGGTGGCGCTCTATCGCGTGGAGCGGGACTGGTATGCCCTGGCGCACGACATCGAGCTCGACCCCCAGAGCAAAACGGCGGCCCACAGCCGCAAGGTGCTGGGTGAAGCGATTTGCGCGAGCGCGGAAGTGTTCAAGGCCAAGCCGTTCTTTCTCAGCGATGAATTTTCGCTGGTCGACGCCAGCATCGCACCCATCTTGTGGCGGCTGCAGACCTATGGAATAGATCTGCCGCCCCAGGCTCAACCCATCGTGAAATACATGAATTCGATTTTTGCGCGCTCCACGTTCCGCTCCTGTTTGAGCGAAGCCGAACGGGATATGCGACATTGAAGCCACGGCGCCCCTACCTGCTTCGTGCCTTGCACGAGTGGATTTCCGACAGCGGCGAGACACCGCACATCGTGGTGGATGCGTCCGCCGAAGGCGTGACCGTGCCTCGCCAATACGTCAAAGACGGCAAAATCGTCCTCAATGTGAGCTTCTCCGCGACTCAGATGCTGAAGCTCGGCAACGATTTCGTCAGCTTCGAGGCACGCTTCGGGGGTGTGGGGTTCGCGGTGCAGGTCCCGGTGCGGGCGATTTTGGGCATATACGCGCGTGAGACCGGCCAGGGCATGATTTTCCCCGAGGGGGATGCGGATCCCGATCCCACGGATGGGCCGCCGGCCGCGCCCGCCGCGGGGAAGGATAGCGCCGCCAAACCGAAGCGCCCGAAGCTGCAGGTGGTCAAGTAGCGCGAAAGGCGTCCTTGATCCAGACGATGCGGTGCGCGCCCTCGGGCACGCCCTCGACGGCCAGCACATCGAAGCGCATTACATGGCTGCGCCACCTTGCCTGCCGCCGCAAGAAGAATTGAGTGGCGCGAATGATCTTGCGCTGCTTGCGCCAGGTGACTGAGGCAAGGGCTCCGCCGAAATCGCGCTTTGCCCGTTGCCGCACCTCGACGATCGCCAGCACGCCGCCGTCGAGGCAGATGAGATCGAGTTCCCCGGCTCTGCACCGCACATTGCGTGCAAGCACGATGAGACCTCGCGCGTGCAGATAGTCCACCGCCAGTTGCTCGGACGCAGTACCCCGTTGCAGTCGGGAATCAGTGAACACACAGACGATATTGCGCCGGCGGAGTGAGGACATCACCGCCGATATGCGGCGGGTTCGCGGCGATATGGCGCGATGGGATGGTCGGCTATAAGGCGTTCGGCACGCCATTCTTGATCTGCGACCACTCGAGATCGCGGCGGACTCGATTGTGGTCATCGACGTGCAGCTTGCCGGTCACCCCCGAGATTTCGCCCCACTCGCCGGGGGGCTTCGAGCGCAGCGCCGGTACCAGGCGGTAGGCGTCGAATCCAAACGCATACAGACGATCGCGGCGCGCGGTCCTGGCCGGCCATGCCGCCCGAACGGCGTCGCGAATCTGAGCGGTCACCGGATCGTTCGCGACCATCCACGGCATGTCGGGGAACAGCATGCCGTCGAGATCGCTGTTCGCGCCCGGGTCCGGTTCGAAGCTGTCCGACATGGAGTACACCGGCACATCTCCGGCGTAGTGGAATTTCAGCTGCGGCAGAATCTGACGGGCGACGCCCGCGGAGCCGGCGGCCACGAAAACGAAGGCAGCATCGGTGCGGTGCGTCGAAGGCTCGCCCTTGACCACATGCACCTGCAGAACGCGCTTGATGAGGTCGGAGAAGTCGACTTGAGCTGTTTCGTAGCGCTGGCTGTCGAGCACGGTTCCACCGAGATGCGTGAGCTCATCCGCGAAGGCGGCGGCGACGCGGTTGCCCCACTCGCTGCCGGGCACGATGGCCACGCCGTTCTGCCTGCCGTCGGCGACGACGCGGCGCGCGACCATGCGCGCCTCATCCTCGGGCAGCAGCGAAAACTGATAGAAATTGTGCGGCGGATTCACCGATTCGCCCAGAAAGTTCAAGGCGAGCACCGGTGTGCGTCCGTCACTCAAGGGCACCACGGCGGAGACATCTTCCTTGGTGAGCGGACCCACGACGAAGCCGGCGCCTTCCGCGACCGCCTGGGTGTAGGCGCTGCTCACCGATTCCGCGGCCACGTCGTAGACTTTCAAACGCGGCCGGGTTGCCGGAGGCTGTTCGAGATAGGCGGCAATGAAGCCGTCGCGCACCGCGACGCCGACAGGCTCGGCGCGGCCCGACAGCGGCAGCAGCAGCGCGATCTGATTGGGGAATTCCGCCGCGGCCGCGATCTGGGTGGATGCCATCGCAAGCACGCTGTCGTTTGCCGGATGTTGCGGATAGAGGCGCTTCCAGTTGGCCAGTGCCGCGTCCGCTCGTATGGGATCGCGGGCGAGTCCGACCAGGACCGGTCCCAATTCCAGCCATCCCGCGACGATGGGGTCGGTCTTGGGGGGCGCTTTCAGCGGCTGACCGCGCTCCGCAGCGCCGCGAATCCTGTTGAGGAGTTCCGCGCGATTCGCGCGCAAGCCCGCGGGATCGCTGAGCCAGCGCTCGCGCTCGACCAGGGCGCGCGTGCCTTCGACCGGGTGCCCGGTGAGAAAGGCACTGCGTCCGCGGATCCAATAATAGTTCTGGGCCAGATCGGCCGACGTCGGCACCGGGATTTGGTCCAGCTCGCGAATGGCACGGGCGCCGTCGTTCTCCGCGTAGGCGATTTCCGCCGCGACCAGCGCACGCGCGGCCGGCAGCCGGCTGCGCGCCTCAGCCGATACGGCCGCGAACGCTTCTTTGGCGGCTGCGATATTGCCGGCAGCCAGCCACTGTTCGGCGCTCAGCAACTCGTAATTATCATGGTCGGCCGGCTGCAGAGTCGCGAGTTCCGCGTAGGCCTGCGCCGCCTCGGCATGCTTGCCGTCACGAGCCAGATGCTGCGCGCGCTCTTGTTTGTCCTCCGGGGCCTGCACGGGCTTTAGCAGGCTGCACGCAGCCAATACCAGCGATACCGTGAGCGCCGCGTACAGCGGCAGCCGTGGACGTCGAGAGATCGCTGCCATACCCTGCACTCCTGGGAACACACATAGGGAGCCTGTCTGACTAATGATGCGCCTGCTGCGGCCGCCCCACGGCGGCATCTTTTGGCGATCCTTTCGCTTACATAGTGCCCACTATGCGCGCGAAACGATCGCCAAAATCTGCTCGCCGTGGGTCGCCCTCGCGACGGCGATCATTAGTCAGACAGGCTCCTAGGCGCGGATTATAGTGGCTATTGGACCGGCAGGTCGGCTCTACGTCGTCGCAACTCCGATCGGCAATCTGGGCGACATGAGCTCGCGTGCGAAAGAGATATTGCAGAGCTGTTCCTTGATTGCGGCCGAGGATACGCGTCATACCGGCGCGCTGCTCAAAGCTTTCGGCATTCAAACGCCGCAGCTGTCGCTGCACGACCACAATGAACAATTCCGTGCGGGCGACATCATCGAGCGCTTGGGCCAAGGCGCCTCGGTGGCGCTGGTGAGCGACGCCGGGACGCCCGCCATCAGCGATCCCGGATTTGAGCTGGTGCGCGCGGCGGCGGCGGCCGGCTTCGAGATCATCGCCATCCCCGGGCCTTGCGCGGCGATCGCCGCGCTGTCGATCGGTGCGCTGCCGACGGATCGCTTTTGCTTCGAGGGATTCTTACCCGCGCGCGGCGCCGCCCGGCGCACGCGGCTGCAGTCGTTGGCGGGCGAAGCGCGCACCCTGGTGCTGTATGAAGCGCCGCATCGTGTGCGCGAAACGCTGGAAGATTGCGCCGCGGTTTTCGGCGGCGAGCGCAGCGCCATGGTGGCGCGCGAAATCACCAAGATGCATGAAACCTCGTATCGCGGATCGCTGCGCGATCTTCTCGCACGCGCCGACGTGGATGCCGATTTCGGCCGCGGTGAAATCGTGTTGATTCTCGCCGGGGCGCAAGCGCCCGCCGACGATGATCGCGGCGCCGACGGTCATGACGGCGCGCTCGACCGCGCGCTCAAGATTCTGCTGGCGGAATTGCCCCTCAAGCAAGCGGCGCGGCTGGCCGCGCAGATCACAGGGGCTCGTGACAACGAGGCCTACAAGCGCGCCCTGCACCTCAAACAGGAGTCCGCCTCGCATTCGTAGCCATATCTGCGTATGGTGTCCTCCAAGAGTCGGCCAGGCAGTCGCTGTCCTCGTCAGCGCAAGCTGGAGAGGATGGAGGAAAGTCCGGGCTCCATAGGGCACGGTGCCAGGTAACGCCTGGGGGGCGTGAGCCCACGGAAAGTGCAACAGAAAGATACCGCCTAAGTGCTGCGCAAGCGGCACCGGTAAGGGTGAAATGGTGCGGTAAGAGCGCACCGCGCGGGTGGCAACATCAGCGGCACGGCAAACCCCACCGGGAGCAAGACCAAATAGGGAAGCACGCGGCGCATGTCGGCCGCACCATGTGGTCCACGTGAGGCTTCCGGGTAGGTCGCTAGAGCTGCGCGGCGACGCGCATCCCAGAGGAATGACTGTCCACGACAGAACCCGGCTTAACGGCCGACTCTTTTC
>DASWEO010000068.1:0-6087 GCA_036394715.1 Steroidobacteraceae bacterium | reverse complement strand
ATGAGCCTGGACGTGGGTGCCCATTTGAAAGCCGTACGGCAGATGTACGGGCTGTCGCAGCGCGAGTTGGCGAAGCGCGCCGGCGTGACCAACGGTTTGATCTCCTTGATCGAGCAGAACCGGGTGAGCCCTTCGGTCAGTTCCTTGAAAAAGGTACTCGACGGTATTCCCATGGCGCTCGCCGATTTTTTCACCCTGGATCTCGGCGGCCAGCCTCAGGTGTTTTTCCCGCGGGAAGAGCTCAGCGATATCGGTACCGCGAGCGTCGAGCTGCGCCTGGTCGGCAGCCGCTTGGCCAAGCGCAATATGTCGATCCTTCACGAGCGCTATGCTCCGAATGCCGATACCGGCGAGGAGATGCTGACGCATGCCGGCGAGGAGGGGGGTGTCATCGTCAAGGGAAAAATCGAGCTCACCGTCGGCGGTGAGACGCGGATTCTCGGACCCGGCGACGCCTATTACTTCAAGAGTTCACTGCCGCATCGCTTCCGCAACGTCGGACGCGACGAATGCGAGCTCGTGAGCGCCAGCTCGCCGCCCACTTTTTAGGCGCTGGCGCGCCGGATTTACGGGGTCGCAGCGACCAGGTGACAGACTCAGAGGTCAATTCGCGGCTGGGTTCCCGGCCCATCGATCGGGTAGCATACAACCCTATGAGCAAGATTACGGTGGCGGCCACTCAGATGGCCTGCAGTTGGGACCGCGACGCGAACATCGCGCGCGCCGAGAAATTGATCCGCGAGGCCGCGCGCCGCGGCGCGCAGGTGATTCTGATCCAGGAGTTGTTCGAGACTCCGTACTTCTGCAAGGATCATTCCTCGCGGCATCTGGAGCTCGCCAAGCCCCTGGATGCGCATCCCGCGGTCGAGCATTTTCGCGCCGTGGCGCGCTCCTTAAGCGTCGTGCTGCCGATCAGCGTATTCGAACGCGCCAACAATGCATTTTACAATTCCGTCGTCGTCCTCGATGCGGATGGGTCGGTGCTCGGCAGCTACCGCAAGTCGCATATTCCGGAGGGTCCGGGCTACCACGAGAAGTTTTATTTCTCCCCCGGCGATACCGGATTCAAGGTCTTCGACACTCGATATGCGAAGCTCGGAGTCGCGATCTGCTGGGACCAGTGGTTTCCGGAGGCCGCACGCTCCATGGCGTTGATGGGCGCCGACATGCTGCTCTATCCCACCGCGATCGGCTCGGAACCCCAGGATCCGAGCATCGACTCGAGCGGACATTGGCAGCGAACCATGCAGGGCCATGCCGCGGCCAACATCCTGCCGGTGATCGCCTCGAATCGCATCGGCACGGAGGAGGGCGAAAAGTACACGATGACGTTCTACGGTTCATCGTTCATCGCCTCGCCGACCGGTGAAAAAGTGGCTGAAGCGGACCGCGTGACGGAAACGGTGCTGACCGCCGCCTTCGATCTGGACGAGGCGCGCCGGTACCGGCAGTCCTGGGGTGTGTTCCGCGATCGCCGGCCGGATCTCTACTACCCCCTGCTGTCGCTCGATGGTCGCGGCTGAGGGACTTCCCCAGGATCTAGTATTCGTCGACTTGGAGACGACGGGCGGCAGCGCGGCGTTTGACCGGATCACTGAGGTGGGTATCGTTCGCGTAAGGAACGGTGAGCTGGTCGAAGAGTGGAGCTCGCTGGTCAACCCCGAACGCCCCATCCCCGCGTACGTCGAGGCGTTTACCGGTATCAGCAATGAGATGGTGGCCGGCGCGCCGCGCTTCGGCCAGATCGCGGCAGCCGTGCGGGACAAGCTGCAAGGTGCGGTGTTCGTGGCGCACAACGCGCGTTTCGACTATGCGTTCCTGCGCAGCGAATTCCTCGAGTCGGACATGAATTTCTCCGCAAAAGTCCTCTGCACCGTCAAACTGTCGCGACGCTTGTTTCCCGAATACGTGCGGCACAACCTCGACGCGGTGATGGAGCGGAACGGCCTCACCTGCGGGGCCCGGCATCGTGCCTTGGGCGACGCGCGAGTGCTTTACGATTTCTGGGTCAAGTTGCGCCGTGACGTGGAGGAACCGCGCCTTGCCGCGGCGGTGCAGACTTTGCTCGGCGCGCACACATTGCCCGCCCACCTGCCGCCGAGTCTGCTCGATGACTTGCCCGAGGGCCCCGGCGCCTATCGATTTTTCGGCGATGACAATGTTTTGCTGTACGTCGGCAGGAGCAATTCGCTTCGCAGCCGTGTGTCCAGCTACTTCGGTGCGGAGTCGGCCGATTCCAAGGATCGCGGGCTCGTTGATAAGGATCGCAGGCTCAGCCGTGAAGTGCGGCGGGTCGATTGGGTGGAGACCGCGGGCGAGCTCGGGGCAATCCTGCGGGAAGCCGAATGGATCAGGATTCAGAAGCCGCTGTACAACCAACGCACCAAGAGCAGTGCGCAGCCCCACACCTTGCGTGGCCGCACCTCGCCGACGCCCTCAGGCCCGGTGTACCGTGTCCAGGCTGTGGCCATCGACGGCGTGGAATTCGCCGATCTCATGCAGTGCTTCGGCGTCTTTCATTCCGAGAAGGATGCGCGCAAGGCGCAAAGCGACATCGCGCGCGCGCACCAGCTGTGCCTCAAGGTGATGGGCCTGGAGGACGGCGCGGGTTCGTGCTTTGCATACCAGGTTGGGAAGTGCAGGGGCGCCTGCCTGGGCAAGGAACCGCTCATCCTGCACAACACGAGGCTGCAGCTGGCCTTGTCATCGTTGAAATTGAAAACTTGGCCGTTTCCGGGACGAGTGGCGCTGCGCGAGCGGGATTCGCGCGGCGGCATGCCCGAATACATGCAGGGCACTGACTTGCACGTCGTCGATCACTGGACCTATCTCGGAACGGCGCGGACCGAGGAGGAACTCGCCGAGCTCGGGTCCAGGGAATCGAGCGCGGCCTTCAACGTCGACATCTACCGGATTCTGGTGCGCTATTTCGCCAAGCACCCAAAGCTCGATTGGCTCGATCTACGGCATACGGAGCGGCCCGTCTCTTAAAGTCATGGGCCAGGCGCACGGGATGCCCGCCAACGGATACCCCTGCGCGCGGATATCGACGTGGACGGACCGGGGTGCACGGATAGCATTGCCCCTGCGGCGGCGTACAATGTGACGCGTGAATTGAGATGTGCGGGGCAGGCAATGGTCCTAAAGAGACGCGTTTGCTGGCGCGCATCCAACGCCTGTACACGTTCAATTCGAAGCAATAACTAAATTTGTACGCAAGCCTGTTTTCTCGTCGAAGCACAAGCCAACAATCGGGGATCAATCACATGCATCCGCTCAATTCCGTCAAGGGTGCGATCACCACCGGTGTCGTGATCGCGATAATCATCAGCATTTGGCTCACCGCCTCGGGCGGAATGAGTCTCTCTATCCACTGGGGGCATCTCGACCGGTGGCTGCACATTGTCGCCGGCGTCACCTGGATCGGTCTCCTGTACTACTTCAACGTCGTGCAGACGCCGGGGCTTGCGGCCGCGGCCGCCGACTCGGGCGGACCGGGCGGTGCCGGTATCTCCAAGTACATCGCGCCTCGGGCGCTGTTATGGTTCCGCTGGTCCGCGGTCGTCACCTGGGTGTCGGGAGCGATCTACCTGCTGGGCGGGTTCGGGAGCGCGAGCGTTCTCGTCCTAGCCTTTGCGCTGCAGCCGGGATTCCGGACCTTGGGCGTCGGTGCATGGCTCGGCACGATCATGTTGTTCAACGTGTGGGTCTTCATTTGGCCGAACCAAAAGAAAATCCTCGGGATCGTGCCGGCGACGGATGAGGAGAAGGCCGCGGCACGCAAGATTGCGGGCCGGGCATCGCGCATCAATTTCATCCTCTCCCTGCCCATGCTCATGTGCATGGGCGCTCAATCGCATGGTTTGCCGTTCTAAGTAGTGCGCGGGAGTACGATTCGCACGTGAACGACAACGTGCGCTATTGGATCGCAACGGCGCCGGTGGGCGCGGCCTCGGTCCTGGCCGAGGAACTCGCGCAATTCGGCGCCCAGGATGTTCGTGAGCGCAGCCACGATGTGAAGTTCCAGGGCACGCTCGAAGTGGGCTATCGCGCCTGCCTGTGGTCGCGTACCGCAACCCGCGTGCTGCTGAGCCTGGGATCGATCGATGCGAGCAGCTCGAAGAACGTGTACGAAGCCGTCAAGCGAATCGACTGGCGGGAACATTTTAGCCCAAGTGCGACACTGGCCTGCGACTGCAGCGGCGGCAACGAATCGATCAGGCACACCATCTACGGTTCCCAGCTGCTCAAGGACGCGGTCTGCGACAATCTGCGCGACGCCACCGGCGAACGGCCGAACATCCAGCCCGAGCGGCCCGACGTGCTATTGCATCTGCATGTCGAAGGACCTACGGCGCTGCTGTCCGTGGATTTCTCGGGCGAGAGTCTGCATCGGCGCGGCTACCGCACCGAAGGCGGCCGCGCGCCGCTCAAGGAGAACGTCGCCGCCGCCGTGCTCCTGCGCGCAGGCTGGCCGGCCATCTGTGAAGGGGGCGGCACGCTGCTCGACCCCATGTGCGGTTCCGGCACCTTTCTCACCGAAGGCGCCTTGATCGCCGCGGACGCTGCGCCGGCGCTCGACCGCGACTATTTCGGCTTCACGGGTTGGCGCGGCCACGATGCGCAGCTCTGGGAGCAGTTGCGCGCAGAGGCCCGCGAGCGGCGCGGCGCGCGGGCCGCGCGGCGCTGCATTCTGGGTTCCGACGTCGACGCGGATGCCGTGCGCATGGCGATCGCCAACGGCGAGCGTGCCGGCGTTGCCGATTGGCTGCACGTGGAGAAGCGTTCTCTCCGCGAGATCGACCGTCCCAAGGGCGGCGCCGGCCTGGTGGTGGCCAATCCGCCCTACGGCGAACGCATCGGCGCGGAATCGGGGCTCCCGGCCCTGTACTCGGAATTGGGAAGTACGCTGCGCGATCGATTCCAAGGCTGGCAGGCGGCGATTCTCACGGGCAATCCGCCGCTTGCCAGAAATCTGGGGATTTATGCCAAGCGCACGCATCGATTTTTCAACGGCACCATCGAGTGCCGCCTGCTGCGCTTCGAATTGAATGAGGCCAGTGAGCAACGGCCGGCTGAAGCGGTCCGCGCGGATTGGTCGAGCCGGCCCGGCGCCCAGATGTTCGCGAATCGGCTGCGCAAGAATCTGCAGCGCCTGGACCCGTGGGCCGAACGTGAGCACATCCACTGCTTTCGCGTGTACGACGCGGACATGCCGGAATACGCCTTCGCGATCGACCTCTATGGCCAAGGCGCGCCCGAACTTGGCCTTCCGGGTTCGCGGCACGTATACGTGCAAGAATATGCTCCGCCAAAGTCCGTCAATCAGGAGAGTGCCCGGGAGCGCCGCCGCGAGGCGCTGGCAGTACTGCCGGAAGTCCTGGCCGTGCCGATTGCCCACGTTCACTCTCGAGTGCGCAAGCCGCAGAAGGGCAGCGAGCAGTACGAAAAGCATGACGCCAAAGCCGAACGCCATGCCGTGCAGGAAGGCGGCCTCAAATTTTGGGTGAATTTCCGCGACTACCTGGACACGGGACTGTTTCTCGATCATCGCATCGTGCGCGCCCGCTTGCGCGAATGGGCGACGGGCGCGGATTTTCTGAATTTATTCTGCTATACCGGCAGCGCCACGGTATATGCGGCCGCCGGCGGAGCGCGCAGCACCACGAGCGTCGATCTATCGAATACCTACTTGGATTGGGCGCACGAGAATCTACTGCTCAACGGCTTTCGCGACACCAAGCACGAGTTGTACCGCGCGGACTGTCTGCAGTGGCTGGAGGAACAGGAGCCCAAAGGCCCGCGCTTCGATCTGATCTTCGTGGATCCGCCGACTTTCTCCAATTCCAAACGCATGGAGGGAGTGCTGGACGTGCAGCGCGATCATGTGGGCATGATTCGCCGGTCGTTGAAGCTGCTGCGCCCGTCCGGCCGCCTGGTGTTCTCGACCAATTACACCCGTTTCAAGCTCGATGCGGAGGCGCTCGCGGACCTGAGCGTCGAGGATATCAGCGCCCAAACCATCCCGAAGGACTTCGAGCGCCACGCGCGGATCCATCGCTGCTTCAGCGTGAAGTTCAAATGACG
>DASWEO010000067.1:0-10735 GCA_036394715.1 Steroidobacteraceae bacterium | reverse complement strand
ATCGCGGATGGCTGCGAGCAGCAGGCCGTAGGCGCGCGCCGGCGAGGAGGGGCATACGACGCGTATCCCTGGAATGTGGCACAGCATGGTTTCGGTGCTTTCCGAATGATGTTCGGGAGCGTGAATGCCGCCGCCGTGCGGTGTTCGAATGACGACGGGACAGCTCAGGCGGCCGCGAGTGCGGTTACGCATCCGCGACATATGGTTCACGATCTGGTCCAAGGCCGGATACAGAAATCCCATGAACTGAATTTCCGCGACGGGTTTCAGCCCATGGGTCGCCATCCCCACCGACATGCCGGCGATGGTCGCTTCCGCCAGCGGGGTATCTTGGACCCGGTCCTTGCCGAAGCGCTCCTGCAGCCCGGCGGTCGCCCGGAACACGCCGCCGTTGGCGCCCACATCCTGCCCGATCACGACCACGTTGGCGTCATGCTGCATTTCCCAGCCATGCGCCATCGCGATGGCTTCAACCATGGTTATTTTCGCCAATTCAATGACCGCTGGGTTTCGAGACGCCAGGTTTAGATGAATAATGGCGGGCGATGAGGCGTTGCTCGCTGAGATGCGCCGGCAGGGCGGCGAATAGGTGATCGAACATCGCGTCGGTAGCCGGCTTTGCCTTCGCCAAGTACTCGGCCACGGCCGCATCGACCTTCAGCGTGCACTCTTCCAGCAAGGCTCGTTCCTTGGCGGCATCCCATAGTCCGCTGTCGATCAGAAACCTTCGAATCCGAATCAGGGGTTCGAGGGCCCACGCCTCTTTGACTTCCTCGGCGGACCGATAGCGGCCGGCGTCATCCGCAGTGGTGTGATCGCTCAGCCGGTACGTCAATGCCTCGATCACACTCGGTCCCGCGCCGTCCCGCGCGGCCTCGAGCGCCTCGCCGACCACCTCCCGGACGGCGAACACGTCGTTGCCATCGACCTGCACTCCTGGAATACCGGCCGCCACCGCTTTTTGCGCCAGAGTTTTCGCCGCCGTCTGCGCCGCGACTGGAACCGAAATGGCCCAGCCGTTGTTGACGATGACGAACACCACGGGCAGGGCGCGCGACCCGGCCAAGTTCAGCGCCTCGTAGAAGGCGCCCTCGGAAGTGCCTCCGTCGCCGATGTAGGCGAGAGCGCAGCGCGGCTCCTTCCGCACTTTGAAGGCCATGGCTGCGCCGGCTGCATGCAGGGTCTGGGTGGCGATGGGCACACACCAAGCGAAGTCCTGTCGAGGCACGGCAAAATCGCTGCCACGCTCGTCGCCGCCCCAATACGTCAGTATCTCGGTCATGGTGACGCCGCGCCAAAGCTGAGTGCCGAATTCGCGATACACGGGCGCCAGCACGTCTTCGGGCCGCATGGCGGCGCCGACGCCGATATGCGCGGCCTCGTGCCCGAGGGACGGGGGGTAGGTACCGAGCTGTCCGGTGCGCTGGAGGTTCACCGCCTTCGTATCGAAAACACGGACCATGGTCATGGCTTGATACATGCGCAGTACCTCCGCGCTGTCCTTCGCAAACCGCGGCAGCGGCGCCACGACCTCCCCAGCTTTCCCTAGTATCTGCCGGTAGTGGATTTTGAACTCGGCGACCATTTTCATGCGCGAATTATGCCAGGTGTTGAGTATTCCATGCGCTACGCGCTATTCCATGCGCTACGCGCGAATCTACGGGGTCGAAGCGCATTGCGCTGCGCAGTCCGTGCTCCGCGCAAGCCCTGGGTGACCATTGCGCTGCGCTGTCCCTGCTCCGCGCAAGCCCTGGGTGTCCATCCATGGCCACCCGCGCAACGCATGCGTTGCGCCCTTGGTCACCCGTGCGACGCATGCGTCGCACCCGTCCTTTACGGGTGATGTTGACAGGCAAGATAATGTTGTGTCTGCATTTCGACGAGGCGGCTGGCGGCGCGCTGAAACTCGAGGCCGAGCCGTTCGCCGCGATAGAGTTCCGCGGGCGGCGCGGCGGCCGATACCACGATCTTGACGCCGCGATCGTAGAATTCGTCGATGGCGGCGATGAAGCGGCGCGCGGCGTTCTCGTCGGTCTCGGTGAATCGGGGGATGTTCGATATGAAAATCGTGTGGTAGGAGCGCGCGAGTTCGATGTAGTCGTTCTGGCTGCGCGGACCTTCGCAGAGCTCGCTGAATTCGAACCACGCCATGTCCGGCCCCGTGGCTATCGCGGCGAGGTCGCGGTCTTCGATCGACAGCACTTTGGGGCCCGTGACGGAGTCGCCGGCGAGCGCCGCAAAACGCCGTTGAAGCTGCGCCGCCGTGCCGGCAAGCGTCGAATCGAAGTAGGTCGGTGCCTGTTCCAGCTGCCGCAGACGATAGTCGATTCCGGCGTCCAAGTTCATCACGTCCATATGGTTGCGTATCAACTCGATGGTCGGCAGGAACCGCTCGCGCTGCAGACCGTCCTTGTAGAGATCCTGAGGCGGTGTGTTGGAGGTGGCGATCAGCGTCACGCCCCGGCGGAACAATCCCTCGAACAGCCCGGCGAGAATCATCGCGTCGGCGATGTCCGCAACGAAGAATTCGTCCAGGCAGATCACGCGCGCCCGGTGCGCCAGCCGCTCTGCAACGGTCTCGAGAGGCTGCGCGCGGCGCTTGACGGTGCGCAGTTCCGCATGCACGCGACGCATGAAGCGATAGAAGTGAGTACGTTCGTGCCGAGGCAATCGCAGCGACTCGTAAAACCAATCCATCAACATCGTTTTGCCGCGGCCGACGCCGCCCCAGAGATACAAACCGCGTTGCGCTTCGGCCGGCGCCGGCAGCCAGCGCAAGTGCGCGCGCAGTCTCTCGCCGACGGACCGGGACGATTCCAGAAGACTCGCGCTCAAACGATCGAGCCGAACGGCCGCGTCCAGCTGGACTGCGTCGGATTCGAGCCGGCGGGCTGCGACTTGTTGCCTGAGGCGCGATTCCACCGACGATGCGAGTCTGGCCGACACCGACGCGGAGATTTCAAAGGCTCTGATAGTTGGGACCGGAACCGCCTTCCGGCGTCACCCAGGTGATCTGCCCCGCATAGGGATCTTTGATGTCGCAGGCCTTGCAATGCACGCAGTTGGAGGAGTTGATCTGCAATCTCTTCCCCCCGCTGCCGTCTGCGATCATTTCGTAGACATTCGCCGGACAAAAATTGGTGCAGGGATTGCCGAATTCCGTTACGCAACGCGTCGCACACAGCGAAGTGTCTGCGACATGCAGATGCACCGGCTGGTTCTCATCGTGCGTCGTCGCGGCGAAGAACACGAACGCCAGCCGATCGCGCGGCGGCAGCTCGCGGTCACCCCAGTCGCGGTCCGGAGATACGTACTCGTTCAGGCGCTTGAGCGCCGTATCGTCGGCATGATTGGCGAGCGTCCACGGCAGTTTCCCCAGGGTCACGGTTTCCAGCGCGGCGTTGGCGAGACCGAACCACAGACCGCGGCGGAAACCCGGCCGGATGTTGCGCACCTTGTGCAGTTCTCGGCCGCCCTTCGATTCGCGCCAGCGCTTGTCGAACCCTGCGCTCGTGCCTTGCTCGACGAAATGCGCGGCCGCGGTAAGCCCTGAGCGAAGCGCCTGATGGATGCCCTTGATCTTCGGCGTATTGAGCGTGCCGCCGGCGTCGCCGACCAACATCGCACCCGGCATTTCCAGCGTCGGCATCGATTGATAGCCGCCTTCGATCACGGTGCGCGCACCGCCCGAGATGATCTCACCGCCTTGCAGCAGGGTCTTGATGTCGGGGTGATTCTTGTACTGCTGGAATGCCTCGAACGGCTTGAAGCGCGGGTCTTCATAGTCCAGGCCGATCACGAATCCGACGTACACACGATCGTTGTCGAGGTGATAAAGAAAACTTCCGCCATACGTATGGCTGTCGAGCGGCCAGCCCAGGGTGTGTTGAATGAGGCCGGGCTGGACGCGTCCGGGGGGCAGCTGCCACAGCTCCTTGAATCCCAGTCCATAGGTCTGGGGCGACTTGCCGGCATCGAGATTGAACCGCTTGATCAACTGCTTCGAGACGCTGCCGCGGCAACCCTCGCAGAACATGGTGATCTTGGCGTGAATCTCGGGCCCGGGCGCGAAATTCGGTCCGGGTTTCCCATTCTTCTCTACGCCCATGTCGCCGATGCGCACACCTTTCACGGCGCCGGCGTCGTCAAACAGCGCTTCCGCCGCCGCAAATCCCGCAAACACGTCTACCCCCAGTTTCTCGGCCTCCTGCCCCAGGATGGGCACCAATTGTCCCAGTGAGATGATGAAGTTGCCGTGATTCGCCATCTGCGGCGGAGTCGGCAATCGGAAGCGTTTGCGGCGAGTCATGAACAGGAACTCATCGCGCGCCGCAGGCACGCAGACCGCCGGAGCAGACTTGCGCCAATCGGGGAGCAGCTCATCGAGCGGTTCGGGCTCCAGCACCGCGCCCGACAAGGAATGCGCCCCCAGACTCGCGGCCTTTTCCAGCACGCAGACGCTCAACGCGGGATTGAGCTGTTTCAGCCGGATCGCGCAGGCTAGCCCGGCGGGGCCGGCGCCGACGATCGCAACCTCATATTCCATGACATCGCGGGGGGATTCGCTCATCGAGTAGCCACCTAAAGTCGAGATCGGGCCGCAAATCGAGCCCCGGGGTAAGGGGCCCACGAAAAACGGGCGATAGTAGATCACAAACGAGGGTTAGCGGGGAGACATCCACCAGGCGGACAGCCCGTGAGGGAATCTCGGCAGCGGCGTCGCTTTACTGAGTGGGGACACCCATGTTGACAGGCCACGGACGCCGGCTTCCAGGATGGCCAAGGGATTTGGGCATGGATTGGGCATGGACGCCCGCCCCATTTCACTACCGGGCGGCGGCGGGAGTTTTCGCTGCCGCCGCCCAGCGCCTAGGATTGAGACGAGATATCGCCACCTCATGGGCGATCGCGGCGAAGCGATCAGTCCTGCCGCCAACCAGCCTTTCGCTTCGCGAAGAATGCGCTGAAGCCTTCCTGTGCCTCTGCCTGGACACGTAATCGCGCCAGCCTTCCGGCCGCGTCAACGGAGGAAGCTGCCCGGTTTCGGGCGTTTCCATGAGCCACATCGCGTATCAGCACCTTGGCCTCTGCCTGAGCTCGAGGCGCGCCCTTCAGCAGCGCCTCGGTGATGCGCGCGCAAGCGGCGTCGAGCATCTCGGCCGGCACGACTTCATGGACCAGCCCCAACTCCTTGAGAGTTGCCGAGGTCAGCGTCTCCGCCGTCAAAAAGTAACGCCGCGCGGCGCTCTCGCCGATCTTGCCGAGGACGAAGGGGGAAATCACCGCCGGGATGATCCCGAGGCGCACCTCGGTGAAGGCGAACTTCGCCGTATCCACCGCCACTACGATGTCGCAGGCGCCGAGCAGCCCGAGCGCTCCGCCGTACCCGTCCCCGTTGACGCGCGCCAGTGTCGGCTTCGGCATGGAGTCCAGTAACGCCAGCATCGCCGCCAGCTGCTCGGCGTCCGCGAGGTTGGCCGCTTCGCCGGCATGCACTTGGGCTTGCATCTCCGTGAGGTCGGCGCCCGCGGAAAAGACACCGCCGGCGCCCGTGATTTGCACGAGGCGCACCGCGCCGTTGCCCGCGCAGGCCTGCAGCTCCGAACTCAGCGCAGCGATGGTCGCACGATCCAAGGCGTTGCGTTTCTCCGGCCGATTGAGCGTGATCTCTGCGACGCCTCCGGCGATCGTCGTCAGAACCGACGCACTCATCGGAATTCGCGGAAGGGGTGGATCACATCAGTTCGATGGCGATCGCCGTCGCTTCACCGCCGCCGATGCACAGGCTGGCGATGCCGCGCTTCTTGCCGCGCGCACGCAGGGCATACAGCAACGTAGTCATGATGCGCGCCCCGGTCGCGCCGATCGGATGGCCGAGCGCACAGGCTCCGCCGTTGACATTCACCTTCTGATGATCCAGGCCCAGGTCCTTCATCGCGGCCATGGGCACGGCCGCAAACGCCTCGTTGATCTCGTACAGGTCGACGTCCTTGGGCTGCCAATCCAATTGCCGCAGCAATTTCTGCATGGCGCCCACCGGCGCCAAAGTGAACCATTCCGGCTCGCGCGCGAAGCTGGCGTAGCCCAGGATGCGTGCCAGGGGTTTGCGGCCCTGCGATGCTGCGAAGGATTCGCGCGTCAATACCAGTGCCGCTGCACCGTCGGAAATCCCGGAGGAACTGGCGGCGGTCACCGTCCCGTCCTTCTTGAACGCCGGCTTGAGCGTGGGAATCTTGGCGATATCGAGAGTAAACGGCGTTTCGTCCTTGTCGACGACGACTTCGCCCTTGCGGGTCTTGGTCGTCACCGGAGCGATCTCGGCGGCGAAGCTGCCGCCGGTGACAGCCGCCAGCGCCCGGCGCACCGACTCGGCGGCGAAATCGTCCTGGGCTTTGCGGGTGAACTCGTACTTCTCCGACGTAGCTTCGGCAAAACAACCCATGAGTTGTCCGTCCCAGGGGCTTTGCAGACCGTCATAGAACATATGGTCCAGCACTTCTTGATGTCCCATGCGATAGCCGGCGCGGGCCTTGGGTAGAAGGTAGGGCGCATTGGTCATGGACTCGATTCCGCCGGCCACGGCAACATTGGCAGAGCCGGCGAGAATCTGATCGCTGGCCAACATGACCGCACGCATCGCAGATCCGCACATCTTGTTGACCGTGGTGGTCGGAATGCCGGCGGGTATCCCGCCGCCCAGGGCTGCTTGACGCGCTGGTGCCTGGCCGATTCCGGCCGACAGGACGCAGCCCAGGATGACTTCGTCGATCTGTGAAGCGGCCACTCCGGAGTCCGCAAGCGCCGCCTTGATCGCGACCGATCCCAATTGCGGGGCAGTGACGGTGGCAAAAGCCCCTTGGAAGGCGCCGACCGGCGTGCGGCGGGCGGCCAGAATGACGACGGGATCAGATTTCATAAGCCTGTTCCATGATTTGCTGGGGGTACGCCTAGTATAGCTCCGTCGCCCGTCCCGATCAGCGTGGATGAGCTTGGGGTCGCGCGCTCAAGGCGCCAGCGGCTCGCCCACGGCGCTCGCAATCAGCTCCCGGCTGCGCTGTTTGGCATCATGCGCGGTGAGAACTTCAAGAATTTCAACCCGAATGGCCGAGCGGCGGATCCCCATGCCCCCCGGCGGCAGAACGGCCCGGGTGCCGTGAATGGCAACGGCCACGACGGGCAGTCCCACGCGCGCCGCCGTGGTGAATGCGCCGCCGAGAAACTTGCCGATTTGGGCTGCCTGGGTGAACGTGCCCTCGGGAAAGAACACCAAGGACTGGCCGGTGGCGGCGAGCTTCAACACCCGGCGCGCGTCGACCCCGCCCTTGTGCCGGTTGAAGCGTTCGACGAACTGCGACCCCAAGCGCCGCAGCAGCAGACCGGCGAGAGGCACGCGCACCATTTCCTTCTTGATCACGAAGGCGAAGTCAGGCGGCAAGGCCGCCGCGGCGACCAGACCGTCGATATAGCTTGCGTGATTGGCGACGACGACGCACGGGGCTTGCGGCAGGCGGTCCAGCCCCTCGACGGTGAAGGGTATGCCCGCCGCGCGCAAAAAGGCGCGCGCGAACACCCCGGCCACCAACCGACGCCGGCGCAGGCTCGGCAGGAACAAATTCACCGTCAACACCGTCAAACCCAAGGCCGTGAACACCAGGAGACAGTAGACCGTATACAGCCGCTGCGAGACCCCGCGCAGACTTTTCTGCTTCTCTTCTGTGATCTGGTTCTCCTTATGTTAATACTTAACTGTACTGTGATTCTGGTCACGCCGACCTGCCGGCACCCCTCGCATACTGGATCCATGTAGCGCGTATGGCACCATTTCGTGCGAAAACCCACGCGGGAAACTATGGCGACGGCTCTCAAACGGACGGTTTATACACGCACCTCGGGCGCAGCGGTACCGACGTTGCGCGAAGCGGCGGATCCCGCCTTGCAGCGGTTCCTCGACGCGGTGTGGCTCGAGCGCGGGCTCTCGGCGAATACTCTGGCCGCGTATCGCGCCGATTTGACGGCGCTCGCCCGCTGGCTGGAAGAGCACGACAGCGCATTGCTCAAGGCCACACGCATTGAAATACTGGGATTCATCGCGGCTCGCGTAGAGGGCGGATCGAGGCCCCGGTCGACGGCTCGGCAGCTGTCGAGTTTCCGCCGCTTTTTTCGTTTCATGATGCGCGAGGGTTTGATCGAGCTCGATCCGACGGCGCAAATCGCAATGCCGAAGATCGGGCGATCCCTGCCCAAATCGCTGACCGAAGCCGAAGTCGATTCGCTGCTCGAGGCGCCGACCGTGTCGGACCCCCTGGGGCACCGCGACCGCACCATGCTCGAAGTGCTGTATGCCACGGGCCTGCGGGTTTCCGAACTCGTGAGCCTGAAGCACAATCAGGTCAATCTCAATCAGGGCGTGATGCGCGTGGTCGGCAAGGGTAATCGAGAACGTCTGATACCGCTGGGCGACGAAGCCGTGAAATGGCTGCAGCAGTTCATGCAGGGCCCGCGAGTCGAGATATTGCTGGAACGGCAGACCGACTACCTGTTCCCGACCCGCCGCGGCGACCGCATGACGCGCCAGGCGTTCTGGCACATCATCAAGCGCTATTCCAAGAAAGCCGGCGTCGAGAAAGAACTTTCACCGCATACGTTGCGGCACGCTTTCGCGACTCATCTGCTGAACCACGGCGCGGATCTGCGCGTCGTGCAAATGCTTCTGGGGCACAGCGATCTGTCGACCACGCAGATCTACACCCACGTCGCCCGCGAGCGCTTGAAAGATCTTCATTCCCAGCACCACCCGCGCGGCTAGCCGGCTCGAGCGCCCACGGCCGCGGTATTTGCGCTGTCCTGCTAGAATCGCGTGAACCTCCGGATTCCCGCAAGGTCGAAGAGTCAAGTTCCGCTGGAGCGCCAAGTATGTTGAGAATTCTCGCCGCCTTCACTCTGGCCGCCTGCACGGCTGGATTTTGCGCGCGCGCGGCCACTGCCGAACCGGGGCAAACGCCGCCGGGCGGCCAGGCCGCGGATCCGCGCGCGGCCTTGCTGAAACGCTTGCCGGCCGGGTCGAAGCTGGAGGATTTGCGGCCTTCGCCGATTCCCGGCATCTACGAATTCGTGCAGGGCGCCGAAATCAGCTACCTGACCGCCGACGGCAAGTATTTTCTCGACGGCAATCTCTACGACATGGATTCGCGCGAAAATCTGACCGAAGTGCTGCGCGCGCGTGCGCGCCTTGCCATGATCAGCGCCGTTCCCGAATCTCAGATGGTGATCTTCTCTCCCAAGAATCCGCTGTACACCATCACCGTGTTCACGGATGTCGATTGCGCCTATTGCCGCAAGCTGCACAGCGAGATGGCTGAGTTGAATCGCCTGGGCGTTCGCGTCAGATATGTGTTTTTTCCGCGCAGCGGTCCCAATACGGATAGCTGGAAAAAAGCCGAAGTCGTCTGGTGCTCGGCGAATCGCAACGAAGCGTTCACCCGCGCGAAAGGCGGCGCCCAGCTGGATATGACCAAAACTTGCGATGCGACGCCGGTCGCACGCGAATACGCCTTGGGTCAAAGCATCGGAGTGCGCGGCACGCCTGCGATCATCACGGAGCGCGGCGACTATATTGCCGGCTACATGCCGCCGCGCGAACTCGTGCAGCAAATCAAAGATTTGCAATTGGCGAATCGCTGAGCCGATCGCGCCGCGCCTAACGCTCCAGCAGCTTGAGCTTCTCCGGCACGCCTTCCCATTGCTTCGCATCCGCCGGCGCGTCTTTTTTCTCGCTGATCACCGGCCACTTCTTCGCGAGCTCGGCGTTCAGCTTGAGAAAGCTCTCTTGGCCGTCCGGTATCTCTTCTTCCGAATAAATGGCTTCGACCGGACACTCCGGCTCGCACAGCGTGCAGTCGATGCACTCGTCGGGATCGATCACGAGAAAGTTCGGGCCTTCGTGGAAACAATCGACGGGGCAGACTTCCACGCAATCCATATATTTGCACTTGATGCAGCTTTCGGTGACCACGAATGCCATGACTTACCCTTCTCTTGACCAGTTAAACGTGAATACTATTCTGCCACAGCCGCAACGCCGGGACCCGAAAGCGCCTTGGACCTAGGAGCCTGTCTGACTAATGATGCGCCTGCTGCGGCATTGCGCTGCGCAGTCCCTGCTCCGCGCAAGCCCTGGGTGGCCTTCCATGGCCACCCGTGCGACGCGTGCGTCGCACCCCCCCATCGGCATATTTCTGCGATCATTTCACTCACATAGCACCCACTATGCGTAGCGTATCGATCGCAGAAATCTGCTCGATGTGGAGCGCCCTCGCGACGGCGATCATTAGTCAGACAGGCTCCTCAGGGTTTCAGCCGGCGGCTCAGCTCGACGAAATGATGACCCTCGCGTCCGGCGGCGCGATCCTCGAAATATTTGCGCAGAGTGAACTCGCCGCTGGGAAACGCCAAGTGCGCCCATGGGATCTCGGCCTCTGCGTACAAGCCGACCTCCAAGCTCTCCGGTCCCGGCGCGAATTCGGGCTGCAGCAATTTGGCCCGAAACATCACGTGCACCTGGTGGGCGCCGGTCACGCTGGCCACCGCCAACAGTGAGCCGATCTCGACCTTCGCCAGCGCCTCTTCGTAGCACTCGCGCGCCGCCGCGGCTTGCAAGGTTTCGCCGTTTTCCATGAAACCGGCCGGCACCGTCCAAAACCCCAGGCGCGGTTCGATGGCGCGGCGGCACAGCAAG
>DASWEO010000066.1:0-21546 GCA_036394715.1 Steroidobacteraceae bacterium | reverse complement strand
CGGACTAAATATCGATGTGCCGTGGACCCTACGCCGGCTGCCCCGGAATCCACGACGTCCCCGCCAAGGGAACGCCCGCCATGGCAGCCGCTTCCACGGTCAACGCCACCAGATCTTCTTTCTCGAGATGATGTACGTCCTGCTTGCCGCAGGCGCGCGCGATGGTGGTCAATTCCATGTTCACGGTCTTGAAATAGTTCCTGAGCCGCTTGGCGCCCACCGCAGGGTCCAAGCGCAATTCGAGCGCCGCGTCCTGAGTCGTCACCCCCACCGGACATTTCCCGGTATGGCAGTGGTGACAGAACCCGGGCGCTGTGCCCAGCCTCGCATAGTCCTCGACGGCGGACACATGCTGGCCGCCGGCAATGTAGGTATCGCTGTTGCAGCCCAATGCCATCAGCACTCCCTGCCCTATCGCCACCGCGTCCGCGCCCATGGCGAGCGCTTTGGCCACATCGGCGCCGCTGCGGATGCCGCCGGAAATCACCAGTTGCACCGTGCCGCGCATGTTGAGGTCGTCCAAGGCATCGACCGCCTGGCGCAGCGCCGCGAGCGTGGGAATTCCCACATGCTCGATGAACACGGTTTGCGTTGCCGCCGTGCCTCCCTGCATGCCGTCGACCACGATGACATCGGCGCCGGCGTGCACGGCGAGCTTCACATCGTTGAACACGCGCGTTGCGCCGACTTTGACGTAAATCGGTTTTTCCCAATCGGTGATCTCGCGCAGCTCCTTGATCTTGATCACCAGGTCATCGGGACCGGTCCAGTCGGGGTGCCGCGACGCCGAGCGCTGGTCGACGCCTTCGGGCAGCGTGCGCATGCGCGCGACCCGCGGATTGACCTTCTGCCCGAGGAGCATTCCGCCGCCGCCGGGCTTCGCGCCCTGACCGATGACGATCTCGATGGCATCCGCCCGCCGCACATCGTCGGGATCGAAGCCATAGCGCGACGGGAGGCACTGGTAGATCAGAGTCTTCGACGAGGCGCGCTCCTCGGCGGTCATGCCGCCGTCGCCGGTGGTCGTGGACGTGCCCACTTCGGTTGCGGCACGCCCCAAAGCATCTTTCACCCGCGCCGACAGCGCGCCGAAGCTCATGCCGGCGACGGTGATCGGAATCGCGAGCTCGATCGGACGCGTGGCGAAGCGCGTCCCGAGCACCGTCTTGGTCGCGCAGCGTTCTCGATAGCCCTCCAGGGGATAGCGCGACAGCGAAGCGGCCAGAAACAACAAATCGTCAAAGTTCGGGACGCGGCGCTTCGCGCCCAATCCGCGGATCTCATAGAGACCGGTCGCCGCGGCGCGCTGAATGTACTCAATGGTCGATCGGTCGAAGCCAACCGATTCCTCGAGCTGTGGGCCCGTCATGGTCAATACTCCTGATCGGCATCGGCATGCCAGTGATAAAGACTCTTTGCCGACGCCACGCGCCTGAATTCCGCGGGGTCGTGAGCAAGGCCGGATTGCGCGAGCAAGGCTTTGAGGGCGGTGCGATCAGCGTCGGTCATCGGCTCGAAGCGGGCGTCGGCGCCGAGCGAGCGCACCTTGCCGCGCACATAGATGACCGCTTCGTACAAGGAATCGCCGAGCGCGTCCTCGGCGTCGCCGCAGATCACGATGCGGCCCGCCTGCGCCATGAATGCGGAAAAGCTGCCGACGCTGCCGCCCACCACGATGTCGGCGCCCTTGAGCGAAATGCCGCAACGCAAGGACGCATCGCCGTCGATGATCAGCAGGCCGCCATGCGCGGAGGCGCCCGCGGCGGTGGAGGCGAAGCCCCGGATGTGCACGCGGCCCGACATCATATTCTCGGCGGCGCCCGGACCTGCATTGCCGTGCACCGTGACCGAGGCGTGCTTGTTCATCCCCGCCACGTAATAGCCGACGTGGCCGTGAATCTGCACGTCGAGGTCGGCATCGAGGCCGCAGGCGATGGAATGCGCCCCGTCCGGATTTTTCACCTCAATTTGCGACACGCCGTCCTGGGCCGCCTGCTTGTGCAGATATAGATTCAAGTCCCGCAGGCTGTCGTGCGCGAGATCAAACTCGCTGCGCCTCAGCAACGGCCTCAAATTCGCCATGAATAAATCTCCTCCGGCTTGGGCTCGAACAGCGTTGCATGGGAAATGTTCGGCAGATGCGCCAATGAGCGGAACTCCGAGGCGATGGCGACATAGTCGTCGGTCTCGGCCACCACCGCCGGCTTGCACGCGAACGCGTCGCGCACGATGAGAAGCTCTTGGTCGGTGCCCATCAAAAAGGTGTAAAACCCATCCAATTCGCTGAAGCCGCGTTGCACCGCCGTCTTCAGGTCATCGCCTTCGCGCAGCCGCCACTCGAAGAAACGGCACGCCGCCTCGGTGTCGTTGTCCGTCTCGAATTCTATGCCCAGCGGCTCCAATCGCTTGCGCACCAAATGTGGATTGGACAGCGAACCGTTGTGCACCAGGCAAAAGTCGCGCCCTGCGGTGAACGGATGCGCATGCGCCGGGGTCACGGCCGATTCGGTGGCCATGCGGGTGTGTCCCACCAGATGCGAACCGCGCAGCGACTTGAAGGCGTACCGGTCGGCGATATCCGCCGGTGCACCCACGTCCTTGTAGAGATCGATCGATTGTCCCACCGACAGCACGGCGACCATCGGCGCATTGCGCGCGAACCAGGCCATGAGCAGATCCGGGTCGGCCGCGCTGATCAGCACCGCGTGATTGCCCTGCGCCGTTATCTCGTGCGAGTGGGCAAAGTCGGCGGCGATCCGCGACAGCAATTCCGACCAGTCGACGGCGTTCTCGCCGCTGTACAGGCTGAGCTTATGGTGCCGCTCCGACACCGGGGTGGTGTAAACGGCGAGCCCCGCGGAATCGGGACCGCGCTCGGTCATGCCCACCAGCATCGGCACCATGAGCGCGCCGAGTTGATTGCGCAGAGCAGGATTCTTGACCAGAAGACCGACGATTCCACACATGGGCCAGCTCCTAAAGCATTCGCCTAAAAGAATTCCAGATAACGCCGTGATTCCCAATCGGACACATGCCGCGAGTATTCCGTCCATTCCATGCGCTTCAAGCGAATGAATTCGCGCGCGAGATCCGCGCCTAAGCCATTGCAGATCACCGTATCCTGTTCGAGCGCATCGATGGCTTCGTGCAGGGACTGCGGCAGCAGCTTGATGCCCTTGGCGGCCAATTCTTCCGGCGACAGCTGGTACAGATTGATGTTCTGCGCGGGGCCGGGATCGAGTTTCCGGTCGATTCCGTCGAGCCCGGCGGCGATCAAGGCTGCGGATACGAGATAGGGATTGCACGCGGAATCCGGCAAGCGGATTTCAAGACGACCATGCGGTACGCGGACGCAGGCGGTACGGTTGTTGTCGCCGTAGGTAATGTAAGCGGGTGCCCACGTGGCGCCCGACAGAGCACGGCCCACGACCAGCCGCTTGTAGGAATTGACGGTGGGCGCGGCGACCGCGCAAAGGCCGCGCGCATGATGCAGGACGCCCGCCAGGAATTGATACGCCATCTTCGACAGGCCCATGCCCGACTTGTCGTTCTTGTCGTAGAACGCATTCTTCTGCGTCGCCGAACCCAGCGACACGTGAAAATGCGCGCCGCTGCCGGCGCGGTTCGCAAACGGCTTCGGCATGAACGTCGCGGTCATGCCGTGCTTGTGGGCGATCTCGCTGACCGCCATTTTGACGAAAGTAAAGTTATCCGCGGACTTGAGCGCATCGGCGTAGGTGAAATTGATTTCAAACTGGCCGTTGCCGTCCTCGTGATCGATCTGATACACGTCGATGCCCACGGCGCGAAGCCCCGCCACCATCTCATCGAGCACCTCGCGGCTGCGGTAAAGACCCTTGTAGTCGTAGCAAGGCTTGTCGAGATCGTCGGTGGAGTCGGCGGGCCCGAGGCTCCCATCCGCGCGCCGGGACAGCAGCATGAACTCCGGTTCGATGCCGGTGTACAGGGTGAGCCCGCGTTCAGTGAGGCGCGCAATTTGCGCTTGCAGCGCCACCCGGGAGCAGAAGGCATAGGGTTTCTTGTTGACCACCCCATTGCACACGATGCGCGCATAGCCCGGCATCCACGGTATGTCCTGCAGCGTCGAGAGATCGCCGACCGCCATGTAGTCGGGACCTTCGGGGCCCATGCCGAATCCCCATAAGGCGAAGCCGGCGAAACCCGCGCCTTCGTTAAGGACCATCTCCAGATGCTCGACCGGCACGGCCTTGGCCTTCGCGGCGCCATGGATATCCACGAACTGCGCCAGCACATAGCGGATCTTGTGTTCTTCGAAAAATTTCTTCGCTGCTTGTTGATTCATCCCGAAACCCCCGTGTATCTACCGCCGCATTCAATGACCACCGCGCCCAAGGACTCGCCAAGGTATGGACCGAAAGTCGGATCGCACCAGATCCGATAGTGACGCTTTGCCGATCCGCTCTGCCCGCCGTCCCCCGCGCTCTGCGGTACGACCAGCACCGCGGCGCCGATCATGAGCGTCATTATCAAGGGACGGGAGGTGAGCGACAGCGCAGCGAAATTCACATTGCAAACCTGCGCGAGCACGTCGTGGACCTCGTCGCCGCCGAGAAGAAAGGCCCAGTCCTCGCGCAACACCGGATACACCCCCGGCGGACTCTGGTCCAATGCGGGAGCAATTCGCCCGAGCGTCGTTCCGCCGGCGCCGTCCTCGAGAAAAAACTCGGCGGTGCCAAGCCGCGCCACCAGCACCGCGCCGGCGGCGACGGCCCCTTCCGAGTGCGTCCATGTATTCGGCGTCATCGGCAATGCAATCCCCTGTGCAGCCAACCATTCCGCGGCTCGCGGACCCTTGAGGCCCAGCCGATCGCGCTTTTCGCGCAACTCGAGCGTCAGCGCGCTCATGCGCCCGCATCCGCTTTCTGCCGCAAATTCTTCGGGTCGTAAAACGGCGGCGCCGCGACTCGCGCCGCCAGCATATCGCCGTTGTCGGTGCGAATGTGGATGTCGCGCCCGACCTGCGCCAGATCCGGCGACAGCATGGCGAGTCCGATGGATTTGTTCAACGCCCGCGAATGGGTCACGCTGGTAACGCGGCCGGCGATCGCGCCCTTGTCGATGATCAAATGACACTCCTTGGGCAGGGGTGCCGTTGCGGCAAGCTCGATGCCCACCAGCTTTTGCCGGGGACCGCGCGCTTGCAGGATGCGGAGGCTCCGCTGCCCGACGAAGAAGGGCTTCTTCATGGCCACCGCCCACATCGCGCTCGCCTCCAAGGGGTCGGTCAAACCGTCGGTATCCTGGCCCACGATGAAATGACCTTTTTCCAAGCGCAGCACGCGTTGCGCTTCGACGCCGAAGGGCCTCAAGGCCAGCGGCAGGCCGGCAGAGTGGAGCGCCTCCCAGACCTCGCGGCCCCGTCCGGCGGCCACATGGATTTCGAATCCGAGTTCACCGACAAAGCCGACGCGCATCAAGCGCGCCGGAGCGCCGGCCACCTGCCCCGACCGTACAGCCAAATAAGGAAATGCCTCATCCCGCAGGTCGATATCGGTCAATTGCTGCAATATCCCCCGGCTCGAGGGGCCCGCGAAATTGAATGCCGCCCGGTGGCCAGTGACGTTCACCAGCGTACAGTCGAGGCCCCACAGCGCATTCAGCCGAAGTAATTCGCGAAACACGGTCGCGGAACCGCCGGTGGTGGTCGTGAAGTAAAAGAGCTCCTCGCCCAGGCGCGCGATGACGCCGTCGTCGATGATGACGCCCGACTCGTCCAGCATCAGTCCGTAGCGCGTCATGCCGACTTTCAAATCGGAAAATCGTCCGGCATAAACGCGGTCCAGAAGCTCGGCCGAGCCCGGTCCGTAGACCTCTATTTTGCCGAGCGTCCCTACATCGATGAGCCCGACACTGCTGCGTACCGCGTGAACCTCGGCATCGATGCTCTGTGCGCGGCTCTCGCCGGACACCGCATAGTATTCGGGTCTTCGCCAGTTGCCCGCCGGCATCCACACCGCGCCCAATGCGCCATGTTGCGCGTCGCATGGTGTGCGCCGCTCCGGGTAGAAGCTGCGGCCCGCCAGCAGCTTCATCGGCACCGGGTGATACATGGGCCGAGCCGTGGTCAGGCCGAGCTGCTCCACGCCGACCCCGCGGATGCGCGCAAGAATGCGCAGCGCGTTCATGTTGGAATGCTTGCCCTGCGAGGGGCCCATGCCCACCGTGCTGTAGCGCTTGAGCAGTTCGCTGGAATCGAATCCTTCCTGCGCTGCGTTTTCCAAGTCCTTGACCTGCAGGTCCTCGTCGAAGTCGACGAAGTTCTTGGCTTCCGGGTGATCGAATATGGGAAACCGATGCGAGGGACAGCGCGTGCTGCGCGCGACGGCTGTGCCGCTCGGCACGCCGAATCCCACATGAGCTGCCGCCTGCGATCCCGCGCGCCGGCCGTCGGCGAGACGCGATTCGAGATCGTAGACGCCGTTCATGCGGCCGGCTGCAAATATTCCCGGCGGCGAATCCACCGGGACGAACTGCTGCAGCTCCTCGGAAAATCGCGTGCTGCCGCCGGCTTGGAGATAGAGCTGCATGGCGGCCGCCCATCCCACGCTCATCAAAATCGCATCGCAGTCGATACGCCGCTGCGCGCTCGCATCGACGTGGCCGGCTTCATTCACCGGTGCGACCGTCAATCCGGCGACCGTGCCCTCCGGCCCGCGGACGGCCTCATAAGGCGCATGCGCCCGCAGCACGACCAGGCCCAGCGCCGCGCAGGCTGACACGGCCGCATCGCTCTCCGGGACCGCGCGCAAATCGACGATGGCGGCTACCTGCACGCCTCGCGCATGCAGCTCGAGGCAGGTTGCATAGGCATCCAGATTGGCGGCAATGATGACTACTCGGCGGCCGGGAGCGACGCCGTGCCGCGCGGCAAGCCGTGCCGCGCCGGACGCCAGCATGACGCCGGGCAGATCATTGTTGCGAAACACGGCCGGCTGCTCGATCACTCCGGTGGCAACTACCACGGCGCCGGCGCGCATCTTCGTCATGCGCGCCTGCTGCGCCAGCGCGACCCAGTGATCCGCGTAGTAGCCGGCGGCAACGGTAGCCGGAAACAAGGTAATGGAGGCCGAGTCGCGCACCGCCCGGACCAGCGCCGGCGGCGCGCCATTGCCGGTGAGCCGCAACGCTTCATCCGCCAAGGCCACCTGCGCGCCGGCCTGCGCCGCGGCGAGCGCGGCCGCGAGGCCGCTTGGGCCGCCGCCGATCACCAACACATCGCAGAAACCATAGCGCTTGGGCGTCGCCTCGCGCGGGGCGCCGAGAGAAACCTTTCCCAATCCCGTGAGCGTGCGGAACATGCGCTCCCAGCGCGGGAACAGAGCCTTGGAATGAAACGCCTTGTAATAGAATCCCACCGGCAACAGGCGCGCGAAGCGATCCAGCACTCGCGCCCTGTCGCGCCACAGGCCGCCGAAGGTATTGACGGCCGACACACGCATACGATCGCGCAGCCAGGTCACGTCGCCGCGCACATTAGGCACCCCGTCGACTTGGAACAGGGTGTTGCTGTCGTGATTCGCGAAGGACAGGATGCCGCGCGGACGGTGGTATTTGAAGCTGCGCGCCACATACGGCACTCCCGCCGCCGCGAGCGCCGAAGAGATCGTGTCGCCCGAATACCCCTGATATTCCCGGCCTTCGAAAGTGAACCGCAGTGGGGCCGTGCGATCCAGCCACTCCTCGGCGTGCGCTTCCAGGCGATGCGTCATGGCGCGGCAGCCGCCGGCGGCGTCGGCAAGCCGCGGCGCACCGCCTCCGCCGGAAAGGTGTCGATCACTACATCGCGTGTGGTGTCGCGCAAGACCACGAACCAGAAACCCGAGGCGATGTGGCACCACCACTCATACTTGACGCCGGGCGAACCGGAGCGATTGAACACGTAGTTGCTCCACTCGGCATCGCTGCATGTATTCGGGTCGGGGCTGCAGCGCACCTCGCCGCCGTACGCGAATTCCGACGCCGGTCGCGGACCGTTCAAAGGGCACACCAGGATCTTCATCAGTGGCCCACCGACGCCGCGCCTTTCTCACCGGTGAGCTGGTAGCGTGCGAAGCGATCGAAGGTGAATCCCTCGATCAAGGGATGATTGCGCCCCGTCGCCACGGTATGACTCATCGTCTTGCCACACACCGGCGTCGCCTTGAAGCCCCAGGTGCCCCATCCGGCATCCAGAAAGAAGCCCTCGACCGGCGTCACGCCCATGATGGGCGCGAAGTCCGGCGTCATGTCGGCGAGCCCCGCCCATTGGCGGTTCACCTTGACTTCGCTCAAGAACGGGAACATGTCCAGCATATGCGAGGCCAAACCCTCGACGAAATCCAGCGTCGGCCGTGTGGCATGCAGCTCGTAGGGATCGAGCGACGCACCCATCACCAGTTCGCCGCGGGCGGATTGCGACACATAGACGTGCAGCGAGCCCGACACGATGATGGGATCGAGCCAGGGCTTCACGGGCTCGGACACCATGGCCTGCAATGGATGCACGTAGATGGGAGTGTGCAGGTCCACCATGTCGAGAATTCGCGGGGTGAATCCGGCAACCGCGCACAATACCTTCGACGCGGCAATGGGCCCGCGAGTGGTGTCGACGCCGACCACCCGGCCGCCTTGCACGCGAATCCCCGTGACTTCGGTTTGTTGATGGATCTCCACGCCGCGCTGATCGGCGCCGCGTCCATATCCCCAGGCCACCGCGTCGTGGCGCGCAATGGCGCCCGGTTCATGGAACAGGGCGCCGAGAATCGGCGCATGGCCGCCGCAGGTCATGTCGAGCGAAGGAATCCCGCGCTTGACGAAAGCGGCATCGACGGCCTCGGAACGCACACCGTAGTGCTTGTTCACCTCCGCCCGCCAGCGCATGGTGCGCATCGCCGAATCCGTGTGCGCGAGCGTGTAGTGGCCGCGCGCCGAATAGAACAAATTCAAATCGAAATCGGTGGCGAGATCCTGCCACAGGCGCACGCTCTCGTCGTAGAATTTCACCCCCTCGGGAGTGAGGTAGTTGGAGCGAATGATGGTGGTGTTGCGGCCGGTATTGCCGCCGCCGAGATAGCCCTTGTCGAGCACCGCCACGTTGCGAATGCCGTGATCGCGAGCCAGGTAGTAGGCCGCCGCCAGTCCATGGCCGCCTGCCCCGATGATGACCACGTCATAACCCGTCTTCAACGAGTCGTGGCGCGTGAACATGCGCGGTTCGGGATGCTTGCGCGATAGGCCGAAACGAAGTAAGCGGTGGGGCATGGAACTACAGTGGAATTCCCTTGGCGCGACACAGAGTTAGCAGGGGGTTACCATGCGAGAATATAAACGAAATTTTAACTGTGGAGCAAATCATTTGCGTATTGTGCAATGCCTCCGCTGAGCCGGAAGCCGCCTTCCGCCGGCCGCAAGCTCGAATCAGGCGTTCGCTTGGGGAAGACCCTTGGAGGCAAGGCGCCGGCCTCCACCCTGGAGCGCACACAGAGTCCGGCCGTCGACCTCGGACGGACGGCGCGGCGTTTACGGGAGAGCCAAAACCTGACCCTGGCCGACGTGGCGCGGCGGGCCGAAATCAGCAGCGCCATGCTGAGCCGGCTCGAGACCGGCCGAGTCTCCCCCAGCTTGGAAACCATTGTCGCCCTGGCACGAGCTCTGGGCGTCACGGCGTCCGCCTTGATGCAGCGGGTCGGCGCCGACGACGGCGGCGCCCAATTGATCCGCGCCGGTGAGGGACTCGAGACCGTGCGCAGCGGCACCCGCCGCGGACATACCTATCACCTCCTGGCCGCCCAACGCGGCCCGCGCAAAATCTTCGAGCCCTTTCTGGTGACGCTGAACGATCGCAGCGAGGTGTTCCCGGGTTTTCAACACCCCGGCATCGAGTTCATTCATCTGCTCTCCGGCGTGCTCCACTATCGCCATGGGCGCCACACCTATGTGCTCCGGCCGGGGGACAGCTTGACTTTCTCCGGCGACATCGCGCACGGGCCGGAGCGCCTCGAGAAAGTCCCGATTCGCATGCTATCGCTCATTATTTACGGCGACGAGGACGATTGAGCAACGGTGCCGGACGGGTGCGCGCGGACTCCGCAGACAGCGATTGTTGCACCGTGTAACATTTGAGTCCCGGGGGTTCTCGACAAGGATGTTTTCCTATGTTTTATCCTCATAGAGCATCGTTGCTGCTTGCGTTGATCCCGGCAGCGGCGCTGCTTGATGCCTGCGGTGGCGGCGGCGGCGGCAGCGCCGGAATCAATTCCCCCGGAGGCACCACTGGGTGGGTCAAGGGCCAGTTTTCTCCGGCCTCGGCCTTCGCGGCCATGTGCGTGACCCCGCGGACCGGCACCGATCCGGGGACAGGGAAAGCCTACTTGGACCGTCCAGGCACCGCTCTCGACGAAAAGAACTGGCTGCGGTCGTGGACCAACGATCTCTATCTGTGGTTCAGCGAAGTCCCGGATCAAGACCCCGCCGGCTTTACCTCCGACTCGGCTTATTTCGACGTGCTGAAGACCTCGGCAACCACGGCATCCGGCAAACCGAAGGATCGATTCCATTTCACGTACCCGACGGCGGCATGGGAGTCTCTTTCGCAGTCGGGCGTGGAAGCAGGTTACGGGGCACATTTCGTGATCATCGCCGGCACACCTCCGCGCAACGTCGTCGTGGGTTATACCGAACCGGGATCCCCGGCCGCTGTCGCCCCAGCCAGTCTCGCACGGGGAGCGCAGATCCTCACCGTAGACGGCGTCGATCTGGTGAACGCAAACGATCAAACGAGCGTCAATACGCTGAACGCGGGCTTGAGCCCCCAGACGGTGGGAGAGACCCACACCTTTTCGATCTTGGACGCGGGCATGGCGACGCCGCGCACCGTGACTTTGGTATCCGGCACCATCACAGAAACGCCGGTGCAGAATGTAAAGACCATCTCCACGGCGGCCGGAGACCTCGTCGGATACATGCTCTTCAACGATCACATCGCGACCGCCGAAAGTGAACTCGTCGCAGCCTTCAGCCAATTGAAGAGCGCCGGCGTGCGCGATCTGATTCTCGACATCCGCTACAACGGCGGGGGCTTCCTCGACATCGCCAGCGAGGTCGCCTACATGATCGCGGGCCCTAACCTAACGGCGGGGCAGACCTTCGAACTGGACCAGTTCAACAGCAAGAATCCGACCGTCAATCCGGTAACGCAAAGCGCCATCGCACCGCTTGGCTTTCATACGACTACCCAAGGATTTTCGTCGACTGCAGGCCAAGCGCTGCCGTTCTTAGCCTTGCCGCGAGTCTTTGTGCTCACGACCGGCAGCACTTGTTCCGCCAGCGAGTCCATCATCAACAGCCTCCAGGGCGTCAACGTACAGGTCGTTCAGATCGGCTCGACGACCTGTGGCAAGCCCTACGGGTTTTATCCGACCGACAACTGTGCCGTGACTTATTTTTCGATCCAGTTCCAAAGCGTCAACGCCATGGGCTTCGGCAACTATCCCGATGGATTCACGCCTCACAATACCGTCGCAACTCAAGGGGTCTTGGTGCCCGGCTGTTCGGTGGCGGACGACTTTGCGCACTCCCTCGGGGACCCGGCAGAAGGCCTGCTCGCGTCGGCGCTCAGCTACCGGGCGAACGGTGTTTGCCCCCTGCCGCCGAGCGGCGTGCAGCCTCCCCCGCAGCTCCAAGCGGGAGCTTATGTACCGCCGGCGGCAGCGAACGGCGTCGTGATCAAGTCGTTCTGGCGGCAAAACCGGATTTACCGCCCGCCGGCGGCGCAGTGAGGCGCCGCCGCGATGCAGGTGTGGGTGCGTACCAGCCTGTCATTCGTGCTCTGCTCGCTGCTATGCATTGCCGCCTGGCCTGATTCGAGCGACCCGCCGGCCGTCATCGTCAATCCGAGCGACTCAAGCCGAAGTGAATTGGCGCGCGTCGTCCGCAAGGCCCTGCATGGCGCGCCGGTGACGCTCGCGGACGATGCCCTGACGGCCTCGAACACGCTCGTCATCGAGCATGCCAATCCCCGCGACGCGTCGGGCTTGCCGCTCGACGGACGAAGCCTGTACCGGCCGGAAAGATTCGAACTATTCGCGCACGGATCGCACTGCGTGCTCGTGCAGTCCCGAACCGGCCGGCGGTGGACGCTGCGGCACACTGCGTGTGTCGCGATGCAAGCCCGGACGCGAGCCGGTGGTACCGTTGGCACCGGATGTTCATTAAGCTCTCGACCGACCCTGCAGGAGAATAAACCTTGCTCAGATACCAAACATTCGCCCGCCTCGGCTCGCGCGGGACAAGCGTCCTACTGACGAGCACGGCGTTGACGCTGGCTCTGGCGCTAGCGTTGCCGATGGCGCCGAAGCCGGCTCGGGCCGCGATTCCGCCGCAGGTACCGGGCAATCTGGACACGGCGCGATTGCTGGGAGCGGACAAAGAGCCGCAGAACTGGTTCACCGGCGGCCGCGACAAGGACGGCAGCTACCACTCACCCTTGGCGAACATCGACGCGAAGAACGTCAAGCAACTGGGGTTTGCGTGGCAGTACGACCTGGGCGATCCCATGCGCGGTCAGGAAGCCACCCCCATCGTCATCGACGGAGTCATGTACACCTCGGGAACCTGGGGTTATGTGTACGCGGTGGATGCCGCCAGCGGCAAGGAACTGTGGCGCTATGACCCGAAGCCCGACTACTTCATCGGCCGACACCCCTGCTGTGATCTGGTCAACCGCGGCGTGGCGGTGTGGAAGGGCAAGGTTTATGTTGCCTCGACCGACGGACGTCTGCATGCGTTGAACGCCGGGACGGGCAAGAAGATCTGGGAAGCCGATACCATCACCGATCACAAGCTGCCCTACTCCAGCACGGGAGCGCCGCAAATCGCAGGTTCGGTGGTGGTCATCGGCAACGGCGGCGCCGACATGGGCCGCACGGCCGTGCGTGGCTATGTCGCGGCCTACGATTTGGACACCGGCGCACTCAAGTGGCGCTTCTACACGGTGCCGCCCCCCGTTGGACAGCCCTATGAAAATCCGGAATTGGCGCAGGCGGACAAGACTTGGGATCCCCATCGCAAACCCGAGTTGCATGGGGGCGGAACGGTCTGGGATGGATTTGCCTACGATCCGGCCCTCAATCTCGTCTACTTCGGCACGGCCAATGCGGCGCCTTATGACCTGCGCCAGCTCGGGCCGGCGAAGCTCGACAGCCTGTTCACCGCATCCATCCTGGCGCTGGACGCGGCCACCGGACGCATGGCCTGGTATTACCAGACCACGCCGCGCGACAGCTGGGACTACGACTCGGTACAGAAATTGATTCTTGCCGACTTGGCCGTAGACGGCACGCCCCGGCCGGTGATCATGCAGGCCTCCAAGAACGGCTTCTTCTACGTCCTCGACCGAAAGACCGGCAAGCTCCTCTCCGCGAAGAACTATACCTACGTGAACTGGGCTACTCACGTCGACATGAAGACAGGGCGGCCGGTCGTGACCGCGCAGGCCGATTGGTATTCCTCGCCCAAGAATGTCTATCCCTCCTGGGCGGGCGGACACACCTGGAACCCCATGTCCTACAGTGCGCAGACGCACTTGGTCTATATTCCCGTCATCGACGTGTCGGCGGTATGGATCGACATGCTGCATAACGGCGGCACCATGAAATACCTCGACGGGTTCTTCACCGTGCAGGGCATCTTTCCGGATGACACCTACGATGCCGCAGCCTTGAAGAAACTGTACGGACCGGTCCCTGACCTGCATGCGATCAAAGCGGCGCGCAAGGTGAAGCCGGTGCGCGAGCTGCTGCGCGCCTGGGACCCGGTGGCGCAGAAAACCGTCTGGGAACACGAGACGTCCGAGGGGATTCGCGGCTACGACGGCGGCGTGATGTCCACCGCGGGAAACCTGGTGTTCCAGGGGCGCGGCAGCGGCGAACTCTGGGTCTATGCCGCCGATACGGGAAAGGTGCTGAAGGTGATCAAAACCGGAAGCCATCTCATGGCGGCACCCATGACCTACTCCGTCAACGGCGAGCAATTCGTGGCCATCCAGGCGGGATACGGGGGCGCCGCGATTACGGTGGGTCCCATCCCGCCGAGCAGCGCCGCTCTCAAGTATCAGAACATCAACCGCATCATTGCCTTCAAATTGGGGGGCGGCGCAGTTCCGGCGCCGGCGCCGCGCGTGGAGGAGCCATTTGAAAAGCCCCCGATCGAAACCGCAACCAAGGCGGAGATCGACGCAGGCGAGATCAAATTCGTCGAAGAGTGTTCGCGCTGCCATGTGCTGGGGCCGAGCAGCACACCTGACCTCCGCAAACTCAACGCCGGTCTGCATGCGGCGTTCAAGGACATCGTGCTGAAGGGGGTGCTCGCGCCCGCCGGCATGGAACGGTTCGACGACATCCTGAGCGAGAAAGACGTCGAGCACATCCATGCGTACTTGATCGACCAGAGCTGGGTTGCGTACCGAGAGCAAGAGGCGAAGCGCTAGAGCATATAATGAGAGCATCGCTGGGATGCACGGGGGAACGCTGATGCTGCAGCCGGGACTCATGATGGAACGGCCCTTGCTGATTTCCGACATCATCGAGCATGCGGCGGCGCAGTTCGGAACCACGCAAATCGTCTCGCGTGAGACGCACGGCCCCGTCTTTCGCTACAGTTTTGCCGCGTGCGCTGCGCGCGCTCGGCGGCTGGCGCACGCTCTGCGCCACCTGGGACTGGCGGCCGGGAGTGCGGTCGGGTCCATCGCTTGGAACAATCACCGCCACCTGGAAGCCTATTACGCTGTTTCCGGCAGCGGCATGGTGATGCATACCTGCAATCCGCGCCTGCATCCAGAACAGCTGATCTACATCATCAACCATGCCGAAGATCGAGTACTTCTGTTTGACGCAACCTTCGCGTCCTTGGTCGAGAGAATTGCGCCCCATTGCCCGAACATCGAGGCCTGGGTCTGCCTCAGCGATGCCGCGAACATGCCCGCGGCACAGGGGATACCCAACCTTCGTTGCTATGAGGATCTGATTGCCGCGCACAGCGAGCAATTCGACTGGCCGGAATTCGACGAGCGCACGGGCGCCGTGCTTTGCTATACCTCCGGCACGACCGGAAACCCGAAGGGCGCTCTGTATTCACACCGGTCGATGGTGCTGAACGCCATCACCATCTGCATGCCCGGAGTATTGGGCCTGTGTCCGAGAGGCACCGTGCTGCCGATCGTACCCATGTTCCACATCAATGCCTGGTGCATTCCCTATGCCGCATTGATTGCTGGAGCGAAGCTGGTATTGCCCGGCCCACGGTTGGACTGCGCCGGTCTCTACGGCTTGATGGAAGCCGAAGGCGTAACCGTCAGTGCCGGCGTCCCCACTATTTGGCTGGGCCTGGTGCAGTACCTCGAGCAGAATGATTTGCGTTTCTCCACCCTGCAACGTGTCATCTCTGGCGGATCGGCGCTGCCGCGTCCCTTGATCTCGACGCTGTGTGATCGGTACGGTATCGACGTGCGGCAAGGCTGGGGGATGACGGAGACCGTTGCGGTCGCGACGTTGTGCAGCCTGGATTGCGAGCAGCAGCGGTTAACGCCGGCGGAGGGACACTCGATCGTCGCCAAGCAGGGGAAACCCGTGTTCGGCGTGGACGTCAAAGTGGTCGACGAGCGCGGCGCCATATTGCCGCGCGACGGCAAATCGCAGGGCGAACTCATGGTGCGCGGGCAGTGGATCGTGAGCCGATACTACAAATGCGATTCCTCACCGCTCGCGGCGGGCTGGTTTCCCACCGGCGATATCGCCACCATCGATCCCCAAGGCGTCATGCAGATCCGAGATCGTGTCAAGGATCTGATCAAGACCGGGGGCGAATGGATCAGTTCGATCGACCTGGAAAATGCCGCCGTCGGCCATCCGGCGGTGGCGGCGGCGGCCGTCATTGGCGTGAAGCACCCGAAATGGCAGGAAAGACCCCTGCTCTTCGTCGTGCGCAAGCCGGGCAGGACCCTGGAGCGAGAGGAAATCCTGGAGTTTCTGGCGAAGCAAATGGCCCGCTTGTGCGTTCCGGACGAGGTCATATTTTTGGAATCGCTTCCCGTGGGAGGAACTGGCAAAGTACAGAAAGCGATTCTTCGAGAACAATACGGCGGCGTGTTCGGCTCGCCGGAGGAGACAGGCGTATGAAAACTAATATTGACGCGTCCTTGATCGGTCTGGGGGTGCTGTTGGCACTGGCATTCAACGCGCATGCCTCGGATCCGCCCGACGGCGTTGCCGCAACGGTATCGCACGATGCCAAGACGGTCGGCGAGACGGTCAAACATGACGCCAAAGTAGTCGCGGCCGCGGCGAAGGAAGGCGCAAAACAGGTCGCCGTGGCGGCAAAAGAAGTCGGGCACGAAGTTGGCACCAAGAGCAAAGAAGTGGCACACGAAGTTGCCACCAAGAGCAAGGAAGGAGCCCACGAGGTCTCCACGGCAGCCAAGCGCGGTGCGGAAAAGACCAAAGCGGCCGTGAAGGGCGCCAAAGCGGACGACAAGCCGGCCAACGGCCCGGACAAGCCCGCGCAGTGAGAAATCCGGAGATCCAGCGCGGATAGCGTAGCTCCGCGATCGAGACGGCCGCTACGCGATAAGCTGCAGATGACTTCGATAGTACGCGCCGCGCGCGGCGTAGTTCGCGGCAACCCCGAGAAGATTCTCGCGCTCTTCGGCGGTGAGCTCGCGCACCACCTTGGCGGGCGCTCCCAGAATGAGGGTGCCGTCGGCAAATACCTTGCGCTCGGTGATGACTGCGCCGGCGCCGACCAGACAGCCCCTGCCGATCACCGCGGCGTTCAATACAACCGCCTGGATACCGATCAGCGAGCCTTCACCGATCGTGCAGCCATGCAGCATGGCCTGATGGCCGACGGAGACATGGGCTCCCACCGTGAGCGGAAGCCCCGGATCCGTGTGCAAAACCGCGCCGTCCTGCACATTGCTATGGGGGCCGATGCTGACGGTTTCGTTGTCGCCGCGCAGGGTCGCGCCGAACCACACGCTGCTGTGGTCCTCGAGAACGACCTTGCCGATGATCGAGGCGCTCGGAGCGACATACGCGCTCGACGCCATCGTCGGGGAAGCATCGCCCAACTTATACAAGGCCATACACCCAATTCCAGGACTTCACCGGTTTCGGTCCCACTTTGAGCGAGAACGACCAATCCTCCGTGCGAATGTGGGGCGTGGGGCCCGCCGAGAGCACCGGAAAGTCTTGCGTCTCCGACTGGCCGGGTGGAATCCGGCCGATGCTATCAGGCGGTCGCTGCCGTCCGGTGAAGCCGCGGGTTGTCATGCGGTAACGATACCGCACAACGGGGGTGCTCTGACAGTCGCCTGCTATCATCCGACAATCATCATGATTGACGCTCCGATAAACGCCGACTATCCGCGGCAAGGATGGCTTAGAGCCTTGGTGCGCCTCTGGCTATTGAAGCCGGTGGGGTCTATGCCCTCCGGCAATCCGCAGCGCGCCGCGTTCATCATGGGCGCAGCATGGCTCTCGGTCTGGGTTGCGATCGATCGATGGCAATCGCAGCCGGACCCGCAGCTCTTCCCGAGCGGAATTCCGCTGCTTGCCTGGTATGTGCTGGCGGTCTTGGGGTTGGCCGCTGTGCTGCAATGGCGGGCGCGTCCGGCACCGGCGTTCGCGCCCGTGCTCGCATTGGCGATGGGGGCGGTACCGCTGCCGCTGCTGTTCACGAGCGTGATCGCGGCGTTTCTCGATCCCTGGTGGTACCTGGGCGCGGGCGCAGCCGTGGCTGTCCACACGCTGCTGTACTTCGCGCGCGGGCTGCACGTCATGACAGGGTATACGCAGCGCGCGGCTGCCTGCGCCGGCCTCGTGTTCGTCTTGGGTTTCATCTGGCTCACCGATTCACTGGACGTCATCCCGGATGTGTGGACTCCGCAGGAAGCGCAAGCTGCGGAGCCGGGCGACGCGCTTGCGGATGCCGAGGCTATTTTGTTCGGGCAGCCGGGCCGCATCGATGAGGTGCTGTCGGCCGTCGCCCGCGACAAGTCGCCTAACCCCCGGGCCTATTTTTTGGGCTTTGCCGGGGTCGGCGATGAGAAAGTGTTCGCGCAGGAAATCGGCCTGGCGTCGAGGGTGCTCGGCGAGCGATACGACATGACGGCCAGAACAGTGTCGTTGCTCAACGATGCGCGCGATTTGGAGCGCGCTCCGCTCGCGACCGTATCCGGATTGAAGTACGCCTTGCGCGGCCTCGCTTCGCGCATGAATCTCGATCAAGACGTGCTGTTCCTGTCGATCTCCTCGCACGGTGCGAAGGATCCGGCCATCATCGTCTCCAATTCAGAGCTTCCGCTCCAGAATCTGGCCGACGACGATCTCGCCGATGCCTTGAACGAATCCGGCATCAAATGGCGCGTGATCATCATCTCCGCCTGCTACGCCGGCGCCTTCATCGAATCATTGCGGGACCCGCAAACCATCGTCATTACCGCATCGGCAGCCGATCGCACCTCGTTCGGCTGTTCGAACGACCGGGATCTGACCTACTTCGGCGAGGCGTTCTACCGCGACGCGTTGCCCACCGCTCACTCGCTGCGCGAGGCCTTCGACACCGCGAAAACCGCGATTGCCGCGAGGGAGCGCCGGGAGCACGTCGACGCGTCGAACCCTCAGGCCTATTTCGGTGCGCGAATGGAGGCAAAACTGGCCAAGTTGAACCCTGCGGAACCCTGATTGGTCAAAACTTCGCGGCTCAATCCTCTTCATCGTAGATGATGATGGACAGCATACGAATCGGCACCTTATCCAAGGTCTCGGGACCGTGCGCTACGTCGCCCCGGAAACTCAACGAATCGCCCGCCGTCAGCGGATAGCTGTGGCTGCCGTGCCGATAAGTCAGCGAGCCGGCCAGGATGTAAATGAATTCGGAGCCCGGGTGCTGGAAGCCGGGAAACACTTCGCTCTTGTCGGTCAGCGTCACGAGAAAGGGCTCGAATGATTTTCGCGGGCCGCGCTGAGCGGCCAGCAGATGGTAGGTATGGCCGCGGCGCGTGCCGCGCCTGACCACCTCGAGCCCTTGGCCCGCGGGCACGCGTTGCGCCCCCTCCTCGTCCCCTCCCAGCTGCTGCAGCAGCAGCGCCGGCCTTACGCCGAGCGCACCCGCGAGCGCGACCAGGGTCTCCAGACTGGGGGTGACATGGCCCGTTTCCAGCCGGCTGAGCATCCCCGCGCTGATCCCGGCGGAGGTTGCCACATCCGTCAGCGTCAAATCCTGGCTCTCGCGCACCCGCCGCGCGACAGCGCCTAATTGCCGGCCGACGTTGCCCGAAGAGACTGCCGATACCGAGCCCGATCTCGGGCTTTTGGGTGAACGTGCCAAGCGAGGCCTCTTTGAGTCCGAAGGGTCACGCATAGACTGCAGCTTCCATGTGCTTCCAAGTCAATTTACACTGCACGCAATTAATTTGCACTACAGTAACTGACATGTTATTTAATTCCGATGCCCGCGCACTCCTCCGGCCGCTCGACGCGCACTCCCGATTGGCGCAGCGGCCGCCTGGCCAGCGCTGTTCGATCGAGAATATGATACGAGTTCCTCGCCTCGGGGGGCGAGTCCTTCCCAAATAATCACCGCTACAAAGCCGGAGGATAAGAGTATGGCGCGCGACCCAAAACACGACATCCTGTTTCAGCCGATCAAAATCGGCCCCAAGACGCTGCGCAACCGGTTCTATCAGGTGCCCCATTGCATCGGTGCGGGTTCCGACAAGCCGGGATTCCAGGCGGCGCATCGTTCGCTGAAAGCCGAAGGCGGCTGGGCGGGAATCAATACCGAATATTGTTCCATTCACCCCGAATCGGACGACACGCATCGCCTGTCGGCGCGCATCTGGGACGCGGGCGACGTCCGCAATCTGCGCGCCATGACCGATCACATCCATCACTTCGGCTCCCTTGCCGGAGTTGAGCTGTGGTACGGCGCGTCCCATGCGCCCTGCATGGAATCGCGCGCGACGCCGCGGGGCCCGAGTCAATACGCCTCGGAATTCGAGACGCTCACCTACTGCAAGGAAATGGACTTGGACGACATCGCCATGGTCCAGCAGTACTATGTCGACGCGGCATTGCGCTCCCGCGACGCCGGCTTCGACATCGTCTATGTCTACGGCGCGCACTCCTACCTGCCGCTGCAGTTTCTCTCGCCCTACTACAACAAGCGCAAGGACAAATACGGCGGCACGCTGGAAAACCGTGCGCGCTTCTGGCTGGAAACCTTGGAAAAAGTCCGGCGCGCCGTCGGCAACGACACCGCGATCGCCACCCGCTTTGCCGTCGATACCCTGTACGGTGAATCGGGGGTCGAGGTCGAGAATGACGGCATGAAGTTCATCGGGATGGCCGACCCGCTGGTCGATTTGTGGGACGTGGATGTGGGCGACATCGCCGAGTGGGGCGAGGACGCGGGTCCCTCCCGGTTCTACAGCCAAGGCCACCAGGTGCCGTGGACGCGCTTCGTCAAGCAAGTGGCCAAGAAACCCGTGCTCGGCGTCGGCCGCTTCACCGATCCGGAAAAAATGACGGAGATCGTGACCAAGGGCATCGCCGATATCATCGGCGCGGCACGGCCGTCCATCTCCGATCCCTGGCTGCCGAAGAAGATCGAAGAGGGCCGCTACGACGACATCCGCGTCTGCATCGGCTGCAATGTCTGCATTTCGCGCTGGGAAATCGGCGGGCCGCCGATGATCTGCACGCAGAACGCCACCGCGGGTGAGGAGTACCGGCGCGGCTGGCATCCGGAAAAATTCCCGAAGCGCGGCTCCGACGACTCCATCTTGGTGGTCGGGGCCGGCCCTTCCGGCGCCGAATGCGCCCGGGTGCTGATGGAACGCGGCTACACCGTGCATCTTTATGACACGGCCGCCAAGATCGGCGGTCATTTGAATTCCATCATCACACTGCCTGGACTCGGCGAGTGGGGCTACCACCGCGACTACCGCGAGCTGCAGATCAACAAGCTCGTGAAGAAGAACAAGCAGAGCCAGGTGGCGCTCGGCCAGAAGCCGATGACGGCCGAAGCGGCCCTCACTTACGGCGCCGAGAAAATCGTCATTGCCACCGGCTCATCGTGGAACACCGACGGCACGAATTGCCTGAGCCACGACCCCATTCCGGGCGCGGACGCCTCGCAACCGGACCAGCTCACGCCGGAACAGGTGCTGGAAGGCAAGAAGGCCATCGGCAAGCGCGTCGTGATCCTGAATGCCGACACCTACTTCATGGCGCCGAGCCTCGCGGAAAAGCTGGCTGTCGCAGGGCACGAAGTCACCCTGGTCACGGGCGTGCATCTGGCCAATTACATGCACTTCACGCTCGAGTATCCGAACATGATGCGGCGCATGCACGAGCTGCACATCAAGGAAGTTCACAACGCCTTCGGTTCGCGCATAGAAAAAGGGCGTCTCGAGGTGTACGACATTTACGGTGACGGCTCCAAGCGCACCTACCGCGGACGAGGTCA
>DASWEO010000065.1:0-15116 GCA_036394715.1 Steroidobacteraceae bacterium | reverse complement strand
GCTCACGCCGACGCGGTTTGCGCTCTGACTCAAGGATTCGGCGAGCTGGCCGCATTCGGAAAAATAGGTCGACACGATGACCTGTTGATGGCGATGCAAGGTCTCGCGAATGGTCTTGCCGTGCACGTCCGGATTGCCGTCCATGTCGCCGCCGACCCAGGAACCGAAGTGCAGGATGCTCGGTACATCGAGCTGTTCCGCGGGAACGGAAAAGGCCTTGGCCAGCGCCGCCTCGATTTCTTCGTAAAAGAGCGGCACGACGCGGTAGAGGATGTCGATCAAATAAAAGAGCACGTGCTCGCGCTCGTCGACCACCGTCAGACCTTCACGGGGATGCTCTTCGGTCTGCCAGATGCTGGTGATCTCGAGCCTCACGCGCGCCCACAAGGTATTCAATTCGGTGGAGGTCGAGGCCGGATTCAGCCGATCGAGCAAGTCGTGCGCGATGTGCTGCTGCTTGCGCAGGATCGTGCGCCGGGTGGATTCGGTCGGATGCCCCGTGAACACCGGCTCGATGCTCATGGAGGCGATCAATTGCAACGCCTGCTCCAGCGTCACTCCGTCGCGCTGCAGGCGCGCGATGCAATCCGCGATGCCGCCGGGCTGAGCCGTGCTGGAATCGTTGAGATATTGGCGGCGCCGGCGAACCCGTTGGACCTTCTCCGCCGTGTTCACGGCCTGGAACCAGACCGAGAACGCCCGCGTCAGGTCGGTCGCCGCCGACGGCGCTCGGTTCATCGTGCGCTGTTGCAGCTCGGCTCCGTCCGCCGCATCGCCTTCGCGCCGCTGAATGGCCGCGACCCGGTCGCCTTCCACCAGCTTGAAGAATTCCTCGCCTCCTTGGTCGCGAAGCATCTCGCCGATCAATGCGCCCAGGGCATGCACGTCCTCGCGCAGCGCGGAGTCCTTGAGGGGAAATTGAATGCTTTGTCGATACATAATGCTAGGCTCTCCAGAATACACGGAGAATTGTATGAGCTTGTTGGCGCAGATCGCTATATTTCTCGCTGCGGCGGTCATCGCGATCCCGATATTCCGCTACTTCAAATTGGGATCGGTTCTGGGCTATCTGGCCGCCGGCATCATCATCGGGCCCGCCGGCCTCGGGCTCATCAGCAAGATCGACACCACCCAGCATATTGGGGAGTTCGGCATCGTACTCCTGATGTTCGTCATCGGCCTCGAACTTCAGCCCTCGCGCCTGTGGGTGATGCGCAAGCCCATCTTCGGATTGGGACTGGCCCAGGTGCTGGCGACCACGATAGGGATCGGTTCGGCCGCGTACTTCGGCTTCGAGCAGACGAGGGCCTCCGCGCTCGTCATCGGCTTTGGCCTCTCGATGTCGTCCACGGCGCTGGTGCTGCAGGTATTGGCCGAACGCGGACAGCTCACTTCTCAATTCGGGCGCTCCGCTTTCAGCATCCTGTTGTTTCAGGACATTGCAGTCCTGCCCGCCCTGGCCTTGCTTCCTCTATTGAGCGTCGCCGCAGCCAGAAACGCCGGCCCGGGCGGCTGGCTGGCGCTCAAGTTCGTCGCCGTGCTCGCCACGGTCGTCATCGGCGGCCGCTATGTGCTGCGCCCCATGCTGCGGATCGTCGCCGCGACACGCGTCGCAGAAGCCTTCACGGCCGCGGGCCTGTTGGTGGTGATCGGAACCGCGCTGCTCGTCAGCCAGGTGGGGCTGTCCTTGTCATTGGGGGCCTTCCTCGCCGGCGTATTGCTCGCCGACAGCGAATTCCGGCACGAACTCGAGGCGGACATCGAGCCGTTCAAAGGCCTGCTCCTCGGCCTGTTCTTCATCACGGTCGGCATGTCGGCGAACTTAGGATTGGCGCTCGAGAAGCCAGGGCTCATCATCGGCCTCACCTTGAGCTTCATGTTGCTGAAGATCGCCGTGCTGCTCAGCATAGGGTGGTTCTCCGGGCTCTCTCCCATGGCGAGCCGCGGCCTCGCCTTCAGTCTGCCGTCCGGGGGCGAATTCGCATTCGTGCTCTTCGGCCTCGGCGCGACGCTCGGCATCATGGACAGCGAGATCGCCGAGCTCCTGGTTCTGGTCGTGACCGCCTCGATGATCTTGAGCCCGCTGCTGCTCGCGCTTCACGACGCCCTGTTCAAGAAAAAGGAGCGGGACGACGGGCCGTTCGATACGCCGGAGGAACTGTATCCCAAGGTGATCATCGCGGGCTTCGGGCGCTTCGGACAAATCGTCGGCCGAATCCTGAGCGCCAAGAAAATCCCCTTCACCGCGCTCGAAGCCAATCAAACGCAAGTCGACTTCGTGCGCCGTTTCGGCAACCAGGTTTTCTATGGAGACGCGTCCCGTTTGGAATTGCTGCGCTCCGCGCACGCCGAAAACGCCGAAGTCTTCGTGCTCGCCATCGATGACGTCGAGGCGTCGGTGAGGACCGCGGAACTGATCCGCAAGCATTTCCCGCATTTGAAGATCTTTGCGCGCGCGCGCAATCGCCAGCATGCGTTTCGGCTGATGGATTTGGAGGTGCGCTACACGATTCGCGAGACCTTCGGGTCCAGCCTCGAGATGTCCGAAAAGGTCCTCGAGACTCTGGGACTATCGAAGTCCAAGGCGCTCGAAACGGTGCGCCGATTCCGCGCTCACGACGAAGCGACCATGGCAAAGCAGCAGGCGGTGCAGGATGACGAAAGCAAGTTTCTGCAAACCACGCGCGAATCCGCCGAACAGCTCCTGCATCTGTTCGAGACCGACGCCGCCGAAGAGCAGGAGACCCCGCTCAAGCGCCGCGCCGCGGGTTCTCAATGAGGGTTGAGCAAGACCGTCGTATCGAAGCTCTCGAAGCCGTTGAGGACGCGGCGATAGGCGTTCTGCATGATGCGTTCCGCGTTCTTGTCGGCGCGCGTGCCCAGCAGCATGCGAATCACGATGTCGTCCTGCGGGCGTGCGGGATCCTCGCCCAATAACTGGTAGGCGAAGCGCGACAATCGTTGATTCATTTCATTCGCGAATTTGAGGCGCACCGCGTCGTTGCCGTCGCCGGCGCCCACTTTGGCTTCTTCGGCAACCTCGAAAATCAGGCGCGTGACGAATCGGGCCTTGTCGACCAGGGCCAAGTCGCTGAAGAACTCGATTTCAGATTGTATGTTCATCCTGCTGGGAAGAAATCTATGGGTTTGGTGGCCGTCAGGGTCGCGACATCCTTCGCCTCGAATTTGAACAGGCGGATGCGCGCCAGCAATTTGCTCTCGAACTCCTTGTCGTTGAGCTCCGAGGAGATGATGCGCGCCGCGGTGATGTCGCCGGACGGGGAGATGGTCAATTCTAGCACCAACTTGCCCTGCAAGGCCGGGCTGTCGCGCAGGGCGCGCGCGTACATCGCGTCGATCGCCCCCTTGTTCTTGGTGAACACCAAGGCGATCTCATCCGCGCTGCGCGACGCCTTGCCGCTGCCGCCTGCCCGCGTCGCCTGGCCGGATGCGCCCAGGTTCGGGTCCTTCACCTGCGTCGTGTAGATGCCGCGCAGCGACCCTGAACCCGCCGCGAGGCCGCTGCTGGTGGGCCCGCTGATGCCGCCGCTGGTGCCGCCGACCTTCGAGGAGATGATGTTGCGGCTTACCACGCTCACGTCGCCCGGGTCGGTCGTCTTTGGCTGGTTTTTTGCGAATTTATCCATGTCGACATCGCGGAGTGCGGCGAGCTGGTCGAACACCTGCAAGCTCTTCTGCGCCTTGACACGCGGATCCACGGGCACGACGGGTTTGGGCACGGCAGGCGCCTTCTCGGCGGGCTTCTCCGGCTTGGGCGGCGGCGGCGGAGGCGGGGGCGGCGGCGGCTCCATGACCAATTGCACCACTCTCTCGGGCAGTGATTCGGTGTTCACGGCGATCCGATGCCGCGGCAGAAAGGGGATGATGACCGCGATAATGGCGAACAAGATGGCGAGATTGCGCAGAATGGCGCGGAAACGCCGTTCCATCTCCTCGGACGGCGACCAGGGCAGCTCATAGCGCCGGTAATACGGCGCGAGTCCGGTGGCTACGCGTTGCGCGGCGGGGTTGGCGGCAGCCATTTAAGTCGCCGCCCTTTCGCGCTCGACCACGGCGAAGGACACCTTGCCGTAATCCGCTTCGCTGCAGCTCAACATGATTTTCTTCAGCACAGTGTACGGCGTGCTCTTGTCTCCCATGATGGTGACTTCGCGCTTGGAAGGATCGGTTTGCTCCGCGGTTCGCAGGCTGCGTGCGTTCTGCGCCAGGAGCGCGCTCTTGAGGGGCGCGAAGGACGTGCCCTGGTTGGCGACGACGTCACTCAATGAACCGACCAGTTCGCCGTCCACGTACACCGAGTCCTTGGTGATCATGACGACCACGGCGGCGCTGGGCTTGCGCTCGGACAGCGACTGCGGAATCGAAATGTTCTTGGTGTTCGGCAGGATGTCCACCTCCGCCGTGTGCGCCAGCAGGAACACCACCAGAATGGTCATCATGTCGATGAATGGAATCAGTGCGAAATGATTCGCGCCGTGGCGCCGTTGACGATGGCGTTTGATCCGGTAAGACGTCATATGGGCGCATCCCCGATGGAGATGTCCGGAAACAGCTCCGCCTTCGAAAATGGCGCCACCGGCAGCTGGTAAACGCGCACCGTGTCCATGACCTGCACCAAGGTGTCGTAGGTGGTATTGGGGCTGGACAGAATGGTCGCGTCGCTCATCTGCGGATACTGCGATTTGATCCCGCGCATGTATTCCGACAGATCACCCAAATCATAGCCGTTTGCCGTATTGGCGAGGACCTTGAGCGGACCTGAGTTGCGGTCGTTGACCACGATGTCGTCGGGGCGAATGATGACTTCGAGCTTCAGGTCCTTGGGCAAGTCGAGCGGAAGGGCATTGCTGCTGTTGGGCAGGTTCATCTGAAGGATGTTCGTCTTGGAAAACACCGCGGTGAAAATCAAGAAGAACACCAAGATCACCATCATGTCGATCATCGGCACGATGTTCAGATCGTCACGCCCCTGGTGATAGCGGGCGTGATTGCGTCGGACGAGGCGCGCAGACTTTGACTTCATGGTTGGAGCACCATCCTTGAGAGCGGGTCTTGCTAGATCGTGCCGCGGGCAGCGGCCGGGGCTCGCGACGCGGGCGTAGGCGGCGACGCGGGCGCATGCGCCGGTTCCGATTGCCGCTCGGTGATGGAGTTCAAGAATTTCACCGACGCGATTTCCAAGCTGTCGATCAACGACGTGGTCTTGGATTCGAGAAACATGTGCGTCGTCAGCAGGGTGATGGCCACCGCCAAGCCCGAAGCCGTGTTGTTCATCGCCACCGAGATGGCCGCCGCGAGCAAGCTGGCCTTTTCAGCCGGGTTCGCGGTCGCCACGGCGCTGAAGGCGCCGATCAAGCCGGTGATGGTGCCGAGCAAGCCGATCAACAAGCCGACGTTGGCCAGCGACGACAGGTAGTGAGTGCGCTTCTCGATCCGCGGAATGACCTCGAGCAGGCTCTCGTCCATCGCCTTCTCGATGTCGTCGCGCCGTCGTGCGCTCGCCACTCGTGCCACTCCGTAGTTGAGGATCGTGGCGATCGACGCCTTGGAGTTCTGCGTCAGGTTCACCACCTGTTTGAAATTACCGGCGCTCAAGGCGGGCACCAGGTCATCCCACAGACTGCGGTTGCGAAAGGTCTCGCGGGTCAAGTACACGTATCGCTCGATGGCGATCGATACGCCGACCACGAATATCAAGGCCAGCGGATAGAGGAACAGCCCGCCGTCCTTGAAGAAATTGACCACCGAATTCATAAAATTCATCTGCGCGCTCCTAGATAATGCCCATCCGCCCCGAACCTGCGATTCAACCAGATTCCGTAAAATCGGCTATGACTTACTTCTCACCCTGCTGGCCCCGCTTGGGCGGTGCACCATTTTGGGACGCGTCTGCCTGCACGGCGTTGTAATAAACGACCTCGCGCTTGAACACGTCCCGATCCACGGGTGCCAGAATTTCATCTACCAAACTGTTCATGGGCTTGCCCGCCAGATCGCCGATATCCGACCGTTTCCAGGGGACGATATACATGACTTTCGGCTGCTCTCGGTCGCCCGTCACGGTGGCCGTACCCAATTCCAGCCGATCAATTTTGTTGGGAGCCGACTTCTGGCCCGATCCTCCGCCCGGCGCCCCGGAGCGGCCGTCCGATGCAGGCGCCGCCTGTGCGCGGCCTGTGGACGGCGGACGGGCTGCGGACGGTGCCGGGGTCGCTGACGGTGCCGGGGTCGCTGACGGCGCCGGGGCCGTTGTTGGCGCGTTCGATGTGTCGGCGCGCGGGTCGCCGGCCTCGGATTGCGCAGTCGCCTGGGCGGCGGGTTTTACCGAGGGTGCCGCCGGCACCGCGGGGGGCGGCGCCGCCTGCTGCTGCGCCAACACCGGACCTGCGGCGAATAATAGCGCCATCCAATTCACGGCCATCGCGTTGTTCATGCGGGCTCCTTCTGGGTCGTCGCCGGCGGCGGCGCCGGGGCTCCGACGCGCTTGCGCAATTCCACCACCCAGCCGGCGACCTGTTTGTTTTCGCCGGCGATCTCGATGTAGCGCTCGAACTCATCGAGCGCCTTCTGCGGCTGTGCAAGGTACAAATCGTACAGGACGCCCAGGTTCAGATGCGCCGGGGCGTAATTAGGTTCAGCGGCTATCGTACGCTGATAGGCCGCTTCGGCCTCCGCAAACTTCCCCAGCCTACGCTCGACGATGCCGAGTTCATTGCCGGCCACCGCATCGTTCGGCTTCAGTTCGAGGGCGGCCTTGAACGCAGCCTCTGCCTCGGGCAGGCGCGAATCGCGCATGTATAGGATCCCTAGGTTCAGCTGCGGACCGGCCAATTGCGGATAACCGACAACCAAGTCTTTGAGCTGCAGCTCCGCGTCGGTGTCGCGTCCCGATTTCATGAGCTGCAGCGCCTGCGTGTATTGCATTGTCGCGCGCTCGGGGATGGTGGGACTCTCGACAGGGGTCGCGTTGCCTGCGGCGGCCTCCACGGGCGCAGGCGAGCGCGACGCTTTCAGCGGCGCACTGTGGCAGGCCGCGAGCAGCGCGAGCGCACCCAGGCTAACGAATCGATTCGACCAGCTGCTCACCGATTTCCACCTTGCCGTAACGGCCTGGATTGAGTTGCGCCAGCGCGGCGTAGCTCTTTTGCACCCACTCATCGTAGGTGCCGTCCTTGGCTCGCGCTGCGTTGACTTCGTGCAATTTGATCGCCTTCTCCTCGAACGGGAAGGCCTGCTCCTCGAGCAATACGTTGTACTGCTCCAATTCGTCTTTGGATAGATTCTTCGGCCGCTCCGAGCTCATCAAGTCCTTGCCCAACTGCCGATACAGTTCGGCGCTCTCGAAGGTCGCTGCCGTGGTGACGTCGGCCACCTGGTAGTCGGCCGCTTGTTCATAGGCCTTGAGCGCGGCTTCCATCGCCTTGCGCTTCTCGGCCAGCGATTTCTTGAGCGGCGCCGCCAGTTTGATTCTTCGGAACTCTTCTCGGACCGGAATCGCCAAGGTCAACGTCGCCTTCGCCGCCAAGGCCCGGCTGCGATCCGTGCGGGCCGCGCCCGCCGCGCGATCGGCGGCGACGATGTCTCTGAGCCAAACATCACGGCCCGCCGTATCGCCGGCCTTCGCCGCCATCATGCTCAATTGGTTGCGCGCTTCCATCGCAGGATTCAAAGGCTGCGGAAAGTGCTTCACGAATGCCTCGAGCATGGCGCGCGACTTTGCCGTGTCGCCCGCCTTGTCGTATAGATCCGCCGCCTGCAGGGTGGCTTCGCGCTGCACGTCCGCCGATTCGCCGGGGCTCTGCGCAATCCGCCCGAATTCCACCGCTGCCTGGCCGGGACGATTGGATTCCGTGTACGCCACCGCGAGATCGCGCGTGACATCGGGCTGCAGCGGGCTTTGCGGAAAATTGCGGCGGAAACCCTCCAACACGACGATGGCCCGATCCCATTGCTTGTCCTTCATGAGCAGCCCGGCGGCATCAAAATCCGCGTTCGCCCGCACCTTCGAGGTCGGCGCCAACGCCGCCACGCGTAAAAAATCATCCACCGCCGCCGCACTGTCGCCGGATTTGCTCTTCTGTTCGCCCTGCTTGTAAATCGATGCCGCCAGCCGCTCGACGATCACCGCACGCTCGGGGTCATTCGCGGGCATCAGCGCCTGTGCTTGGACATACGCCGTTTCCGCCTTGTCGAACACGCCCTGCTCGAAGTTCGAATTTCCGATCACCGTCCATGCCACGCGTTGTTTGGTGGGGTCCGCCGGGGGCTGGTGCGCCAACAGAGCCTCGGCCGCCGCGGTTGCCCGAGGATAGTCCTTGACCGTATAGAGATCGGTGGCGGCCCGTGTCAGCACCGCTGCGCTCTCCGGGTGGGCGGGAAAGGCCTGCGCGAACTTCAGCGAGCTGTCCACGCTCCGGCTGTGCACCGCTGCCTTCGCGTCGCCGTTCAGCGTCTCTTCTTGCTTGCCGTAGGCGATGATGGCTGCATATCCTGCCGCCGCGGCCCTCTCATGGTTGCCGTAGTGATAGGCGGTGCTTTCGTATTCCTTGGCGGCGTCGAGATATTGCTTGCTCTCGTACAAGGTGTCGGCGAGCAAGTAGTTGGTGACGGCCGAATCCGGGTCATCGGGGAAGGACGTGAGGTAGCTGCGATACCACTTCGCCGCTTCCTGATAGTCCGCCACGCTCTTGCTGCGCTGCGCCTGCGCGTGGTAGTACTGCGCCACATCCTTGAGGTTGGTCTTGAGCACGGCGACGACTTGCGGTTCTTTCTTGGGATCCCTGCCCTGCCAGTACGCCGTGCCGAAGCTGTAGTTCTCCACGAACTCCTTCTTGCCCTGCAGCACGAGCTGCGGGAATCCGCCCTTCTGATATGCCTCGATGGCCTGCATCTCCAGCAACGGCGCCTTCTCGTTGTTGCGGTCCTGCGAAACGAAGGCGCGGTAACTGTCGGCCGCGTCCGTATAGCGCTCCTTTTCCATGTAGAGATCGCCCAGGCGCGCATACAGAAGGTACGAGTAGGGCCGCGGCAGCCGCCCCGGCGGCGTGCGGCGCTTGACGAAGGCGTCGATCGTCTTCGGGCCCTCGAGATAGGAGAAGGTGATGCTCATGACCCGGAAGGTGTCCTCCACCAGCTCGCGGTTCGGCCGGGTCAGGGTCTCGAGTTCGATCAACTCCGCCGGATCGCGCTTCGACACCAGCACGGAATCGAGCACGCCCGCGAAGGAATCCAAGCTGCGCTCGTTCTCGCCCTGCTTGAACAGCGACCACCCATGCTTGTAGAGACTCTGGTTGTAGAACCCGGACGAAGAACCGATCTTGATGACGGCCTCGTACGCGCTCTGGGCCTTGGGGTATGTCTTGTTCGAGAACAGCAATTCGCCGCGCCGGAACTGCGCTTCGTCGATGTAATGGCTGTTGGGATAGGTCGCTACCAGCTGATCCAAGGTCGACAGCGCCTTGTCGGGCTGCGCATTGAGTTCGTAGGCGCGCGCCAGCTGGTAGAGCACCGAATCGTTGCGCTCGTACTTGGGATAGGTCTTCAGCAGGGCGGAATACAAGTGGATGGCTTCCGTGGCGCGCAGGCCCTCGTTGGTAATGAGTTCGCGCTCGATCCGCTCGGATTCGGAGCTTTCGAGATTCAGATCGCCCAGGCGGCGCAGCGCTTCGGCGCGCAACGCGGCATCGCCCGCGTTCAAGTCGAGAAAGCGCTTGTAGCTGTCCATGGTCTTGTTGGCGTCGACGTTTCTCGGCGGATCGGTGTTCACGTCGAGTTGCTGGGACTCGAGGTCCTTGATGGTCGGCGGATTCTTGTTCGCGGCATGGCTCGGCGCAGCGCCAAGCGCCGCGAGGAGCACCGCGGCCGAAGCCGCCGCGCCAACTGTACTGCTGAATGAAGGCCGCAGGTTCTTCACGGCTTCGCCTTGGGCTTGTCGTTCGAGGCGCGGTCATAGATGGCCGCCAGCTCATAGCGGGCCTGGATCTGGTAAGTCGAGATGCGCAGCTTCTGACCTTCGAGCTCGCGGATGGCGAGGGCCTGTAAGAATCGATTCTGTTCCGCCGACACATCGGCCAGGCGTTGCTGCAGCTGATCCATGCGGGCGCGTATCGCCCCAACCCGCCCGGCGTAGACACCGGTATTGGTCGGCATGCCGGCCCGCGCCTGGCGAACCAGCACCGCGCGCTTCTGGGTTTCCTTGAGTTCGGCTTCGAGTTCCTTGACCGAGCGCCGTGCGTTCCACAGCCGGGCTTTGAAACTCCCCGACAGCCGCCAGTACACGACGCCCTTCATCAGGCGCTCCTTTTCCCGCATTTCGGCGAGATCCGGATCGTCCGGGTGCGCCGCGAGGTAGTCCTCGACGCGCCTCAATCGGACCCACGTCCGCTGCTCCTCGGGCGTTCCCAGGGCCGCGACATCCTTGGATTTCTCGATTTCGTTGAGCCGCGACTCGAAGTCCACGCGCTTTTGCGTGAGACCGGCCAGATCGGTCGCGGACATGACGGCATCGGCCTTCGGCGCGAGCCGGTTGTACGCCTCCCGGCGCGTGTCGAGCATGTCGTCGTAGGCCGACACGGCTTCGCGCCAATTGTCCAGATTGCGGCTCATATAATTGAGTTCGCGATAATTCTTGAGACCTTCCTGAAATTCGTTGCTCGCCAACAGCTGGTACAGATACCGCGACTCGGGTGCATTGGGCAGAGTCGTGAGCTGCCAATACCACGTCAACGTGTCTTTTTTATCGTCATCCAGCAGGCGGTCGAGCAAATGTCCGCCGCGGATCTGTTCGATCGAGTCGTCGATCCGCTTCATCTCTGCATCGAAGGATTCGATGGCGGAATTGTAGTATTCAGCGGCCTGGCCCGTCGCCGACAATTGATTATAGGCGTAGGGCACCGTGAGAAAGGACTCCTGCACCGCGGAATCGAGCAGGTTGCGCTTGCGCAGAGTGAGCCACGGCACCAAAGCGCGCTTGAATTCTCCGACCCCGGCGTCCGCCCAACCGACGCCGAGCAGCGCCTTGCTCGAGTAGGGACCTTCAAGACGCACCCGCTGCAGGATGGGCTTGGCTTCCGCCGCGCGCTGCGCCTGCAGCAGCGCGAACCCCAGCGCGAGATTGGCCTTGTCCTTGAGCGACAGCAGCTCCTCGCTGCGCGTCTCGATGCGCCCCACCCGATCCAGGTAGGGGATGGCGTCCGCAAGCCGCTCACGGCGCACCAGCGCCACCCCTAGGTTGAACTGAGCGTAGGCGGTCCAGTCGGGCGCGCCGTGCCAGCTGCGGAGCGCCGTGATGGCGTCGTCGTAGCGATTCTGCCGCATCATCAGCTGCGCGAGCAGCATGTAGCGCTCGGCGCTGATGCGCGGGTCGATCTTGTCCGAAACCTGGCGCAGCGCGCGCTCGGATTCGCCCAGGTAGCCGCGCTGATACCAGACCTTGCCCAAGTAGAACCAGGCTTTGTTGCGCACCGCTTCGGAAGTATTCTGATTCAGCAGCGCCTCGAAGATCCTGCCGGCTTCCACGTGCTCGCCGAGGGACAGGTACAAGCCGCCCAAGAGCAGCTCCGCCTCGCCTTGGGTGTGCGGAATGCGTTCGAGTTGCCGGGCCGCGAGCAGGCGTGTAATCGAATCGAAATAATCGTCTTGAAAGAAATAGAACAGCACATCGCCGTAGTGCAAATCCTTCACGTCCTGCGGAGGCAGGCCGTTGGGGTCCGGCTTGATGTTCTTCGCGTCGGCGTCCGTCAGCGGCAACGCCAGCAGCAACCCGCTCAAGATGAGCGGCCGGAGTCTGTTAGTCACACGTCGCACGCATCATTCCCAGTCTTTGATCGAGAACTCTGGCTGATGCTTGGCCACTCGGTCCGTGATCTTGAGTTCCAAATACTTGGCGCCGATGCCCTTGTCGAAGTTGATCGTGGCGCCGCGCTTGTAATCGCGCTCGGCCGGTCCCTTGCCGGTGAAAAACGCCACCAGCTCGTGCTTCCCGACCTTGAGATTGCCCAGATAGATTTGTTGCACACCGCCCTTGAGCAAAGCGTCCGCCTCGCGAGCGGTATACAGGTAATTCTTCACTTCCTTGTTGTCGATCTTGACGGTCACCGAATCCAGAGCGAAAAACGCGCCCACGTCCATGGACAAGTACAAGGCAACCTGGGTGTTGGAGGGAAACAGCAATTCCTCTTCCAGCACGAACAGATCCTTGTTCAGATCGATGACGTCTTTCTTCAGGCCCTGCACTTCTTGATCCAGCGTCTTGAAGTTGTCGGCGGGCGCAACGCCCGCCGCTGGAGCGACATCCGGCGCGGCCGTGGTGCCGGATGCAGGGGTCGCAGGCGCGGTGGCAGTGGGTGGGCCGCCCGCGGCGGCAGTGGCAGCGGAGGGCGCGGCGAGCGCCGCGCCCGCGGCCCAGGCACAGGCCAGCAACGCTCCGCGCGCAATGATCGACACAACTCGATACTTGGGATTCATGATTGACCTATCGTTTACTCGCGCAGCAGTTCGCGAATGTGATCAAGATAAGCGCGCTCGTCGCCGCGCTTGAAACCGACATTGGAATACCGCACCACCCCCGCTCGATCGACCAGGATCGTCATGGGCATTTTCTGAAGAAGGTAATCCCGGCCGATGGCCGCGCCGGTGTCGAACATGATGGGATATGACACCTTCATGGCGCCCGCGAACTCGCGCGCGCGGCCCAGATCCTCGTCGACCGACACACCGAGCACCACCAGACCGGCCCGGCTGTACGTGGTGTTTATTCTATCGAGAGCCGGCATCTCCTGCCGTGAGTCGCCCGCCCATCGTGCCCAGAAATTCACCAATACCACCTGGCCGCGAAATTCGGACATGCGCAGATTTCTTCCATCCATGGCCTTGAGCACAAAGTCGGGCGCGTTCTTGCCCACCAGCGAGGGCGCGGCCGCCCGCGAGGATGCGACCGGGGACGATACGCCGAGCAAGGCGCTCAACATCAGGCTCAGGCCAAGCAATACTCTACGCATGCGGTGATGGCCTCACCGCGGCATTCCCGATCTGATTGTCTTCGCGCCGCATCCGAACCGCGGCAATAAATCGTTCACGCTGGTAATCCCGCTGTCCTGATCGGACCTTATGCAAAATCGCACAATGCGAGCCGTAGTGTCAACGCGGCACCCTGCTGCTTTGCTAGATTTCTGTATGACTTGGCGCACATTCAAGGAAATTGATCGAGATGCGGCGCAAAGCTTGGATCCCTTGCGTCCTCGACCTAAGCATCACGCGCGCGGCGCCCGGCCTTGCAAACATTACAAGCGGTGAAGCGCCCGGTGAATGTCTCTTGAATGAGACAACCAAGAGGATCCGACCCGGTGGTCGGATCCCCGATCATCACGCCCCGACCTTTCCGTTCACGATCGGATTGAAGGCGATCAAGGGCTCCAGTGCCGTGCCCGTTCCCAGCGTGTTGTTCAAGTTCGGCGCCGGGTACAGATTCGGGAAGCCCGGCACGGCAGTGCCGTTGAGCGTGAAGCCGGATATCGCGTCGCCATGGAGGGCCATGTAATTCAGCACCACCATCTGCACCAAGTTGGGAACGTTGTTGCCGGCGGGACTGCTGGTCGTATTGATGGAGCCGTCGGAGTTGAAGCTGCCGATCTGCAGACTCAGCTCCGGGTTGGTCTGCATGGGAACCGGCTTGCCCTTGGGGCTGTAAACCAAGAAATAGGTCGCCGCGACACTTTGATTGTCGGCGGTCCATACGCCCTTGCCTCGGCCGCCCACAGAGCTGTCGATCATGCCGTTGCTGGCGAGCGAACCATCGCTGAAGACATAGATCATGACAGGCTTGCCGACACGGGCCGCATATTCCAGACAGGCGCCGATGCAATTGCCGAGGTTCAAGTCGCGCGCCTCACCATCCATTCGGTTGCCCGAGTGATAGTCGAATCCACCCATTTCGATGGTGCCGGCCGCGGCGTTGCCGTCGATGACCAGCTTCATGACGGCAGCGGTCTTTTGATAGTCGGAGTTGCTCTGGAACTCGGCGGCGCTGAAGATGCCGCTCGGACCCACGACATTCGGATCCTGACTCGCGTCGACCGCGCTCGGGCTGCTGTACGTGTCGACCGTGTAGGCTGCTTTCGTGTAGCCGCAGCCTGCGATGCCGGGATTGGCGGGGCCGGTACCCAGCGCGGCGGCATTCAACGTCGGCGAAGTCGGATAGGCGGTTACCTTCGCGTACTTCGCGTCGCTGATGCGCTTCATCGATTCCAAGACGTTGGTGACGTCAGAGGGATGGGGCAACAATGTGCTCAGCTGGCCGGTGCTTACCAGCCCCTGAGTGTCCGCGGGACTCGAGACCTTGGTGGGCTGGGCCGCGGCGATGACCATCGTCGGCGGCGACATGGAACTGCCGCCCGACATGGAACTCTCGGAGCCGACCAGATTGAGCAGCCCGCCGCGCGCGCCATACTGGTAGATGGCGTACATCGGATTGTGCGGGTTGGTGTTGGTATCGTTCTGCGACAGCGCCGGAATCACCGTACCCGACGTATTCGTCATGGCCGACGCGGTCTTTACGCGCGTCTTGATCCCGCGCAGGTGTGCGCTGTCCGAATGAAAACGCAAACCGAAGGTACTGTCGATGAAAGTCCCCGTGACGCTCGGACTTGGCACCATGGTGCCCGGCAATCCCAGTTTGCTGTAGCCGGCGACCGACAAGAAATCGAGCTGCCCTTTGGGACCGCCGACCAACACGTTGGAGCCGGCGATGTTGCCGCCGCCCGCGAGGTCGAAGCAGATGAACGGGATCTTGCCTGCGCCTGTCGTGATGCTGCACGTGGCAAGCAAGCTTTGAACGTCCGGATCGAGCGCAGCACGGGCCCGGCGCGGAGCCGCCAGCATCCCAAGCAACGAAGGCCCGACCACCGTGGCTGCTCCGGTGATGAAACTCTGCGCGAGGAATTCGCGGCGCGTGCGCGGCCGAGGATGATCCAGGTGACGCAGCGGTTCGTGAATACCCAGAGCCTTTGACTTCTTGCTCATATTAAAGACCTCTTCGATTCGTCTGCTCAATTGATCAACATATCGGCGCTGCCCAACGCGGTGGCGCAGGCGGCCGC
>DASWEO010000064.1:0-13883 GCA_036394715.1 Steroidobacteraceae bacterium | reverse complement strand
CTTCCAGCACACCTTGGAAAAGTTCGGAGTGAAAGTGGACGGCATCGGCACGACTCCGCTCGCCGGCGACATGCGCTCGGACCGCACGCTCACGCCCGCCCGCCGCCAGATATTGCAGAGTTCAGTGGATCACGCGTACGCAGAGTTCCTGCGCCGCGTGGGCGACGGCAGGAAAAAGCCGGTCGAGGACGTGGACAAGATCGCGCAGGGCCGAGTGTGGGCCGGCATCGATGCCCAGCGCATCGGCTTGGTGGACCACCTGGGCGGTCTCAAGGATGCCACCGACGCCGCGGCCAAGCTGGCTGAATTGGGCCCCGACTACAATGTCGACTACATCGAGCCCGAATTGAACCTGCGCGAGGCGTTGTTGATGCAGCTGCGCTCCGAGACGCTGCGCATGGCAGAGATCGCGGGAATCATCGCCCCGCGCAGCGAAGTGGAACGGGTTCTCGATCCCATGCTCGAGCAGGCGCGCGCCGTCGCAAGGCTCAACGACCCCCGCGGGCTGTATGCGTACTGCTGGTGCCGCGAACCGCGCATGACCCTCAAAGGGCTTACCGGCCGCTGAGTCATTTGTCATTAGTCGAGCGGCCCACCGTCAGGGTCTGGGGGGATGGGAAGCCTGAAGGCAACTGCGCCTTTTTTCTTTTGTTGCCTTCAGGCTTCCCATCCCCCCAGACCATGCGAACCGGTCAAAATCAAATCACTATTTGCGTCGATTCAGCGAACGGCGGACTAAAGCGTGGACCAGTCCAGGGTCACCTTGCCCGACTTGCCGGATTTCATGATCTCGAAACCTTCGAGGTAATCGTTTATCCCTAAACGATGGGTGATCACCGGCCGCACATCGAGTCCGCTCTGCAGCATGCTCGACATCTTGTACCAGGTTTCGAACATCTCGCGGCCGTAGATGCCCTTGATCACCAAGCCTTTGAAAATGACCTGGTTCCAGTCGATGGCCGTTTCGCCGGGAGGAATGCCGAGCATGGAGATGCTGCCGCCGTGGTTCATGGTGCGCAGCATTTCGCGCAACGCCGTGGCGTTGCCCGACATTTCGAAGCCGACGTCGAAGCCTTCCTCCATGCCCAAATCGCGCATGGCGTCGTCCAGGGATTCACGCGACACATTGAGCGCCTTGGATGCGCCCATTTTTGCGGCCAGCCCAAGCCGGTAGTCGTTCACGTCCGTGATGACGATGTGCCGGGCGCCGCAATGCCTGGCGATCGCCACCGCCATGATGCCGATGGGGCCGGCGCCTGCGATGAGCACATCCTCGCCGACGACATTGAACGCCAGCGCCGTGTGCGTGGCATTGCCGAACGGATCCAGGATGGAAGCGATCTCATCGTCGATGGCGTTCGGCAACTTGAAGACATTGCTCGCCGGGATGGTCAGATATTCGGCGAACGCGCCGGCGCGATTCACGCCCACGCTCGAGGTATTGCGGCACAGGTGCCGCCGGCCCGCACGGCAATTGCGGCAGTGTCCGCAGGTGATATGGCCTTCTCCGGACACGCGATCGCCGGTGCTGAAGCCGCGTACTTCGCTGCCCAGTTCGACGATTTCTCCCGCGTACTCATGGCCGACGGCCATGGGCACGGGAACGGTTTTCTGCGCCCAGGCATCCCAGTTGTAGATGTGCATGTCGGTGCCGCATATCGCCGAGCGGTGCACCTTGATGAGCACGTCGTTGTGGCCGACCGCCGGCTCCGGGACGTCTTGCATCCAGATGCCGGGTTCCGCTCGTGCCTTGACCAGCGCTTTCATGTTCCGCCCTCAGGAGCCTAGTGAATGATGCTCAAATCGCGTCCCGCCGACCGGAACGCCTGAATGACCCGATCCAGCTGTTCGCGGGAGTGCGCAGCGCTCATCTGGGTGCGAATTCGCGCTTTCCCATGGGGAACGACCGGAAAGGCGAAGGCCACGACATAGACTCCCTGCGCCTGCACCCGATCCGCGAGGTTCACCGCCAAGGGCGCCTCGCCCAACATCACCGGGATGATAGGGTGTTCGCCCGGGATCAAATTGAATCCCAGGCCCTGCATCTGCTCGCGAAAGTAAATGGTGTTCGCCTGCAAACGCTCGCGCAGGTCGGTCGAACTCTCCAGCAAGTCGAGCACCTGGATGGTGGCCGCGGCCACCGGCGGTGCGATGCTGTTCGAAAACAGGTAGGGCCGCGAGCGCTGGCGCAGCCAGCCGACGATTTCCTTGCGCGCGGCAACATAGCCGCCGCTGGCTCCGCCCAAGGCTTTGCCCAAAGTTCCGGTCAATATGTCGATTCGGCCGATGACGCCGCGCAGCTCATGCGAACCGCGGCCGCGCGCACCGATGAACCCGGTGGCGTGCGAGTCATCCACCATCACCAGTGCGCCGTAGCGATCGGCCAAATCGCAGATGTCCTTCAGATTCGCGATCGAACCGTCCATGGAAAACACGCCGTCGGTGGCGATGAGGCGCACGCGCGAACCCTGCGAGTCCTTCAACGCTCGTTCGAGCTCGTTCATGTCGTTGTTGGCGTACCGCAGCCGGCGTGCCTTGCAAAGCCGAATGCCGTCGATGATGCTGGCGTGGTTCAAGGCATCGCTGATGACGGCGTCCTGATCGTCGAGCAGCGTCTCGAACAGCCCGCCGTTGGCGTCGAAGCAGGAAGAGTACAAAATCGTATCTTCCATCGACAGATAGGCGCTCAATCGCTCCTCCAGCTCCCGGTGGACGCTTTGCGTGCCGCAGATGAAACGCACCGAAGCGACGCCGTAGCCGTAGCGCTCGAGCGCATCCTGCGCGGCTTTCACCACGGCGGGATGGTTGGCGAGTCCCAGGTAATTGTTGGCGCAGAGATTGATCATCTCGCGCCCGTCGGCAAGCCGAACCACGGGGCCCTGCGCCGATCCCAAGACCTGCTCGCGTTTCAGCAGTCCCGCCGCATCGAGCGCCTCCGTTTCGCGCGACAGCCGCTCGCGGAATTCCTTTAGCACGAGGTTCCTGAGTACTGAGTCGGGTCGTTCATACGGCTATTATAGCGAAGGCATGCGCCGTATTGGGTATCGTCGTGGACGGGTTTCCTATGGCAACCGATGAGAAAGTCGACAGTCACCGCCTCGACAAGTGGTTATGGCATACCCGGTTTTACAAAACGAGGAGCCTGGCGACCGCCGCGATCACTGGCGGGAAAGTGCACCTGAACGCCGAGCGGGTGAAGCCCGCGCACCGTGTTCGCGTCGGCGACCGGTTGAGCCTCTCGCTGCAGGGTATCGTCGGCGAGTTCGAGGTGCTCGGACTGCCGGCGCGGCGCGGTCCCGCCGCCGAGGCGCAAGCGCAATATCTCGAGACGCCCGCCAGCGCCGAGCGCCGCGCCAAGTTGCGGGAGCAACAGCGGCTGGCGCAGGCGTCCCGGCCGCGGCCGGACACGCGCCCGGACAAACGCGATCGGCGGCGGCTGATGCGGCTGCAGCGGGACCAAACCTAGGAGCCTCAGACAGGCTCCTAAGTCGAATCACACCCAGAGATCCGCCATGCTCTCCGGATCGTCCAAATCGCAGCTGACGGCTGACTCGGGCTGCAGCGTTTGCCACAGAGCGTTGTGCCAAACGGCGCTCGCGATTCCGCCCGTGGGCAATTCCCGCGGCAGGGGCTTCGGACCCAGGCGGCTCGCGATCTGACTCAAGCCGGGATTGTGGCCGCAGATCATGATGTGGCGGAGCGCCGGATCGCGCCGCGTGACCAGCCGCCAGGTGGCCTCGGGCGTGGCCAGGTACAGTTCGCGCGCGCATTGCACCTGCTTGGCATCGAGTTCGCAGGCGGCGGCTACGATCTCGGCCGTCGCCCAGGCGCGTTCGGCCGGGCTCACCAGTATCAAGTCCGGTATGAGGTCGCGGTACACGATGCGCTTCGCCATCTCCCGCGCCTCGATGGTGCCGCGGCGTGTCAACGCGCGCTCGAAGTCTTCGGCGCAGGCGTCGATGGACTGCGCTTTCCCATGTCGCAACAGCGTCAGTCTGCGCGTACCCACAAATGACCATCCTCAACTTTTAACTCGTAGACGCGCACCGGCTCGTAAGCGGGCGGCGTCAGCGCTTCCCCCGTTCGCAGGCAAAACCGGGCGCCGTGGCGGGGGCAGATGATGTCCGTCCCCTCGATGGCGCCGCCGGTGAGCTGGGCGCCGTCGTGAGTGCAGACGTCTTCAAGGGCAAAAAAAGACTCGCCGCTGCGTGCCACGGCGATGATCCGGCGTCCCACCGGGATAGAGATGGTCTGTCCGTCGCCCAAATCAGCGGCCAGCCCCGCGTCGATCCATTTCACGCCCCCCTTCGTCATGTCCTTCAGCCGCACATCGTCCGCGTCTTACATCATTCCGGTTTGCAAACGAGCTTCGTCCGACATCATGGTCTGGTTCCACGGCGGGTCAAAGACCAATTCGACGTTCGCACGCGCGACGGTCGGCACTATCTGCACCTTGTCGCGCACGTCCTGCACCAGGACTTCGCCCATCCCGCAGCCCGGCGCCGTCAAGGTCATTTTGATGTCGACGGTGCGTGTCGCATCGTCGTTCTTGCTGACCTCGCATTCGTAGACCAGTCCCAAGTCGACGATGTTGACCGGGATCTCCGGGTCATAGCAAGTCTTCAGCTGCTGCCACACGACGTTCTTGATGTCTTCCTCCGAAGCTCCCGGCGGCACCTCCGGCGCCGTCGCAGCGGTCTTGCCGATGGCGTCCGCATCCTGGCCGGCGATGCGGAACAAGTTGCCGTCGATGTACACGGTGAAGCTGCCGCCCAGGGCTTGAGTGATATAGCCCACCGAACCCAACTTGAGATTGACGTCGACGCCCGCGGGAATGGCTACGGCCTTGACCTCGCGCTGGACGACGATGGGTTCATTTTCGTACGAATGCATCTCAGCAGCTCATTCCGTGGTGACGGTGGGCAAAACGTGCGGATCGGAGCATCGCAGGGCGGAGGCGAGAGTGTGCCAGCACAGGCTCGCGCATTTTACGCGTGCCGGATATTCGCGAACCCCGGAGAGGGCTGCGAGCTTGCCGAGCTCGTCGGCGGGCGGCGCTGCGTCGTCGGTGAGAAGCTCGTGCACGCGGTCGAACAGGCGCAGCGCTTCGGCGCGCGTCCTGCCTTTCACCGCTTCGGTCATCAATGAAGCAGAGGCGGTCGATATCGCGCACCCCTGACCTTCGAAGCGGATGTCGCTGATCTTGTCGTCGTTCATCTTCAAGCGCACCGTGAGGCGGTCGCCGCACATCGGATTGAACCCCTCGACGCTGGCATCGGCCGGTTCCAAAGCTCCAAAATTACGCGGTCGACGATTGTGGTCGAGAATCACGTCGCGGTAGAGGTCGTTGATTTCCATGGCGGCCGTCTTAAGCGAATATCTTGCGCGCGCGTTCGACGCCGGCGGCAAGCCTATCGATTTCCTCGAAGGTGTTGTAGAACGCGAACGAGGCTCGGGCGGTCGCCGGCAGTTTGAAGAAGTCCATGACCGGCATGGCGCAGTGATGCCCGGTCCGCACGGCGATGCCGTCCTCGTCGAGAATGGTTCCCAGATCGTGAGGATGCACGCCCGCGACGGCGAAGGAAACCAGGCTCGCCTTGTCGCGGGCCGTACCCACGATGCGCAGCTCCGGAATCCGGGTCAATACCGCCGTCGCATGATGGAGCAGGGCGGCCTCGTGGCGCTCCGCGGCGTCGCGGTCCAGGTCCAGCAGAAAATCCACCGCCGCGCCCAATCCGATGCCTCCCGAGATGTTGGGCGTGCCTGCCTCGAATTTATACGGTAAGGCGTTGTACGTGGTCTTGGCGAAGGTCACGGCGAGGATCATGTCCCCGCCGCCTTGCCAGGGCGGCATGCTCTCGAGCAGCTGCTCGCGCCCGTACAGGACGCCGACTCCGGTGGGGCCGAACATCTTATGACTCGAGAATGCATAAAAATCGCAGCCCAGTTCCTGCACGTCGACCTGCATGTGCGGCACGGCCTGCGCGCCGTCGATCAACGTGGTGATGCCGCGCGCCTTCGCGGCGGCGATCAAGCGCCGGATCGGCAGGACCGTGCCCAGGGCGTTCGATACATGCGCACAAGCGAACAGGCGCGTGCGCGGGCTCATCAGCGCCACCACCGCGTCCTCGTGCACCTCGCCGCGCGCATCCATGGGCGCGACCACCAGCTTCGCGCCGGTTTGCCCGCAGACCATCTGCCACGGCACGATATTGGCGTGGTGCTCCAAATGCGTGATGAGTATCTCGTCGCCCGGCTCGAGCACGGGCCTCGAGTAGCTCTGTGCGACCAGATTGATCGCTTCGGTGGTGCCGCGCACGAAAATGATTTCGTGCCGCGACCGGGCGTTGACGAACTTCACGAGGCGATCCCGCGCTGCTTCGTACAGAGCCGTCGCCTCCTGGCTCAGCGTGTGCACGCCGCGGTGTATGTTCGCGTGGTGACGGCGTTCGTAGTCATCGACGGCATCGATCACCGAGGCCGGACGCTGGGCGGAAGCGCCGTTGTCCAAATAGGCCAGCGGCCTGCCGTGCACCATGCGTGCAAGCACGGGAAACCGCCGGCGCACGGCCTCCACGTCGAATTCCACGGGTCGATCGGCTAATGCGATATTTTTCATCGAAAGTTCCGCAGTGTCATTGAGTCGGGTAATTGGGCAATCAGCGCGTCTTCGATCGCCTGGCGCGCCGAGGTCACCGACATGCCGGTGAGCACATCGGCGAGGAAGGCATAGACCAACAGGCTCTGCGCCGTGGCGCGGTCCAGGCCGCGCGAGAGCATGTAGAAGAGCATGTCGGGGTCGAGCCGGCCGGTGGTCGCGCCATGCGCGCATTTGACCTCATCGGCATGGATCTCGAGCTGCGGGCGCGTATCGATCTCGGCGGTGGGCGACAGCAGCAAGCCGCGGCAGGACTGCTTCGACTCTGCGTGAACGGCGCCGGCGTCGACGATCACTTTGCTGTTGAAAATGACGCGGCTCGAGTCGCTGGCGATGGCGCGCGCCGTCTGATCGCTGCGCGTATCGGGGGCGCCATGAGTCACGATATTGACGCAGTCGACATGCCGGTCTTCGTGTCCCACCAGCAGCGAATGGCTGTCGAGCGAGGCGCCCGGCTTGTCCAGGTGCGCTTCCAGAGCCGTGCGCACCAAGCCGCCGCCCAGCACGATCGTGAACTGCTTGCAGTGACTGTCCTTATCCTGGCGGATATCCAGCGAATCGAGGTGGGTGGCGTCGGCGCCGGTCGCAAACACGCGGTAGTGTTCGAGCTGGGCGTCGTGCCGAAGCGCGATGTGCGTGTTGGAGTTGCAAAGCGGCGTGTGGTCGCCCTGCGCCACGTGGTGTTCGATGATCGTGGCGCTGGACCCCGGCGTCGCCTCGATGATGATGCGCGGGTAGGCAATGTTGTCGGCGCCGTCGCCGGTGGCCACATGCAGGATGACCAGCGGCATCGGTACGCGGGAAGTGATCTTGAGATACAGGCCATCGACGAACAGCGCGGTGTTGAGCAGAGCCCAGCGTCGCTGGTCGGCGTCGGACAAGGGCTCGAGAAAGCGCAACAGCGTGTTGGGATCGAGGCGGGCGACTTCCCGCAGGCTGTAGATCTCCATGCCGCTGATCAGGCCATCCACCACCGGCATCGTCGGATAGCCGTTGACCATGAGCAGCGACGCGGCCCGGTCGGTCTTGTCCAGCAGCGACAGCGAGGCGTTCGGTTCGATCTCGCCGCGAGTCTTGCGCGGCGCATCCACGAAGCTCTGGGCGGCGAGGCTGCGCAGATTGGTATAACGCCAGGTCTCATCGCGAGTGGTCGGCAGGCCGAGCTTGAGAAACCGCTCCATGGCCTGGGCGCGCACCGGCGACAGCGCATCGGCGGACCGCGTCTGCCATTGGGCCGCGAAGGAGCGCAGTGCCGGATTCATGCGACCTGACTCTCCAGAACCCAGTCGTAGCCGCGACGTTCGAGTTCATGTGCGAGCGAACTGTCGCCCGATTTCATTATCAGGCCGCCCGACAACACGTGTACCTGGTCCGGCACGACGTAGTCGAGCAAACGCTGGTAGTGAGTCACCAGCACGATGGCGCGCTTGGCGTCGCGCAGGGTATTCACGCCGGCGGACACCACCTTGAGCGCGTCGATGTCGAGGCCCGAATCCGTTTCGTCCAATATCGCGAGCTTGGGTTCCAGGACCAGCATCTGCAGAACTTCATTGCGCTTCTTTTCGCCGCCCGAGAATCCCTCGTTGACGCCGCGCGTGAGGAAGGACTCGCTCATTTGCATGAATTTCATCTTGTGCCTGATGAGAGTCAGAAATTCATAGGCATCGACTTCGGGTTCTCCGGCCGCTTTGCGTTTAGCATTGAGCGCGGCTTTCAACAGATAGACATTGTTGACGCCGGGAATTTCGACCGGATATTGAAAGCCCAGGAACAGCCCCGCACGCGCGCGCTCTTCCGCCGGCAGCGACAGCAGGTCCAGGCCCTCGAAGGTCACCGAACCGCCGGTGACCTCGTAATCTTCACGGCCCGCCAGCACTTGCGCGAGGGTGCTCTTGCCCGAACCGTTCGGACCCATGACGGCATGGACCTCGCCGGCGCGGACCTCCAGATTGACTCCCTTCAGTATGTCTTTGCCCGCTACGCGGGCTTTCAAGTCGGTAATTTTAAGCAAGATCTATCCTCTATTGCCTTTCCTTTTGGCCTTTCCTTTTGGCCTTTCCTCCGGCCGTCAGCCGACGGCGCCTTCCAGACTCACGCTCAACAGGTTCTGTGCCTCGACCGCGAACTCCATGGGCAGCTCCTTGAACACCACCTTGCAGAATCCGCTGACGATCATGTTGACGGCGTCTTCCGCCGAGATGCCGCGCTGCAGGCAATAGAACAGTTGGTCCTCGCCGATTTTGGAGGTGCTGGCCTCGTGCTCGACCGTCGCGGTCGGATTCTTGACTTCCATGTAGGGAAACGTGTGCGCCGCGCATTTCGGTCCCATCAGCAGCGAATCGCATTGGGTGAAGTTGCGCGCGCCCGCGGCGCTCGGCAGGATTTTCACCAGGCCGCGATAAGTATTCTCGGCATGGCCGGCCGAGATGCCCTTGGACACGATGGTGCTCTTGGTATTGCGGCCTATGTGGACCATTTTGGTGCCGGTGTCCGCCTGCTGATAATTGTTGGCGACCGCGACGGAATAAAACTCGCCGATCGAATTGTCGCCCTTCAAGATGCAGCTCGGATATTTCCAGGTGATGGCGGATCCGGTCTCTACCTGAGTCCAGGAGATCTTGGAATTGTGCCCGCGGCATTCGCCGCGCTTGGTGACGAAGTTGTAAATGCCGCCCAGGCCATTTTCATCGCCGGGATACCAGTTCTGAACGGTCGAGTACTTGATCTGCGCGTTGTCCAGAGCCACCAGCTCCACCACCGCGGCATGCAGCTGGTTCTCATCGCGCATGGGCGCCGTGCAGCCCTCCAGATAGCTCACCGACGCCGCCTCCGCGGCAATGATTAAGGTGCGCTCGAATTGTCCCGTCTTGGCGGCATTGATTCGGAAGTAAGTCGACAGTTCCATCGGGCAGCGGACGCCCGGCGGCACATACACGAACGAGCCGTCGGAGAACACCGCTGAATTCAGCGCCGCGAAGAAATTATCGCCCGGCGGCACGACGCTGCCGAGATAGCGCTCGATGAGCCCCGGGTGATCGCGAACCGCATCCGAGAATGAGCAAAAGATGACCCCGGCCTTGCCCAATTTCTCCTTGAAGGTGGTCGCGACGGAAACGCTGTCGAATACGGCGTCGACGGCGACACCCGCCAGCCGCGCGCGCTCATGCAGGGGAATGCCCAGCTTGGCGTAGGTCGCGAGCAGTTTCGGGTCCACTTCATCGAGGCTCTTGGGTGCATTCGCCGGTGCGCGCGGCGCCGAGTAGTACGAAATGTCCTGGTAGTCGATGGGCTTGTAATGCACATGCGCCCAGGTCGGCTCCTGCATGGTCAGCCAATGCCGAAACGCCTTCAGCCGCCAGTCCAGAAGGAACTGCGGCTCATGCTTCTTTTTCGAAATGGCGGCCACGACATCTTCATCGAGTCCCGGCGGCAGACTGTCGGACTCGATATCGGTGACGAAGCCGTGCCGGTACTTCTGCGCGAGGAGGGCTTCAACATCTTGAGGTTTGCTAGACACTAGAATTTCCAGTTGCCATTACGCTTCAATCGACTAAGTGGGGTCGTTTTTCCGATATTCACCCAGGCCGGTATTCACCAGAGGCTCCACGCGAATTTCCGACGCCAGGTCGGCGACGCGCAGGGCTGCAGCGTCCAAACCCGCCAATTGGCACAGCGTGACCTCTTCCAGCGCGCGGCGGATGGCGGCGTTCACGCGCTGCCATGCAGAACCGACCCGGCATTGGCGCTCGATGCCGCACTGGCTCGCCGCGCCGCTGCATTCGGTGATTGCGATCGGCCCCTCGAAGACGTCCAGAATCTGTGCGGCGGTAATCTGCACCGGGCTTCGCGCCAGCCGGTATCCGCCCTGGGCCCCGCGCGAGGAGATCACCATGCCGGCGCGCTGCAGACCCTTGAGTACCTTGCTCACGGTGGGACGGCTCAGGCGGGTGCGCTCCGCCAATTCCGCTGCGGCGCGATGCCGCGCGGGTTCTTGCGCTAGACTAGCCAGCACTACGGTCGCGTAGTCGGTCAATTTTCCCATTCGCAACATTTGAGTCCTTAGCCTCCGGTGCCGTGTCACGTAGGACAACGTCATGTAGGACAAGTTTAGTCCTATTTGAATTGGAGGTCTACCCGGGACGGATTCAGACATATTTTGTTATCCTTCCCGAATCCATCGATCAGCGAGATAGGCCAAACATGAATACTGCAGAGCTAAGCGCTACCGCGCACGCGTTGGTCGCGAAAAGTAGAGGAATTTTGGCTGCTGACGAAAGCACGAGCACCATCAAGAGGCGCTTCGACACCATCAAGCTCGAATCCACCGAAGAGAATCGGCGCGCGTACCGGGAAATGCTGTTTACCGCTCCCGGTGCCTCGGAATACATCAGCGGCGTCATCATGTATGACGAGACCATCCGCCAAAAGACCAAGGACGGGGTACCGTTTCCGGTCTATCTCGCACAGCATGGAATGCTTCCCGGCATCAAGGTCGATCTGGGAGCGAAGCCGCTGGCCGGTTTTCCCGGCGAGACCATTACCGAAGGACTCGATGGATTGCGCGAGCGGTTCGCCGAGTACTACAAGCTGGGTGCGAAATTCGCGAAGTGGCGCGCGGTGATCGATATCGGGTCCGGAATCCCGACCCTCTATGCCATCGACGCCAATGCGGAAGCGCTGGCGCGCTATGCGACCCTGTGCCAGGAGGCGGGGATCGTGCCGATCGTCGAGCCCGAAGTCCTGATGGACGGAGGCCACCCGTTGGATCGCTGCGAGGAGGTGACCAACCTCGTGCTCGACAGAGTATTCGAACACTTGTTTGCCGCCCGGGTGTTTCTGGAGGGCATGGTGCTCAAGCCGAACATGGTGGTTCCCGGCAAGAAGAGTACTCAAAAGGTGAGCCCCGAACAGGTCGCAGAAGCCACCGTTCGCACGTTGAAACGTCAGGTACCGTCCGCGGTTCCCGGCATCGCGTTCTTGTCCGGAGGCCAGAGCCCGACCGAAGCGACATTGCATTTGAGCTTGATGAACGCGGCGGGTCCCTTGCCGTGGACGCTGACATTCAGCTACGGGCGGGCGTTGCAGGAGAACGCGCTCAACGCCTGGGGCGGAAAATCGACCGGGTATTCGAGCGGCCAGCAAGCTCTATTCGTTCGTGCGAAGTTGAACGGATTGGCGGCCGTAGGGACCTACAGGGGCTCCATGGAAAGTTCCGCTGCCTAAAAGCTCCGCTCTCAGTTAAGGTGCTCCGCGTCCTTGGGACGCGGACCCTTACAGCAACCACATTGAACCAATCCTCCTCCATCGTCGAGATTCGTAACTTGAGTTACGCGGTCAACGGCAATCGCCCGGTGTTTGCCGGACTCGACATGGACATTCCGCGCGGCCGGATCACGGCGGTCATGGGACCGAGCGGCACCGGCAAGACGACTCTGCTGCGTCTCATCACGGGCCAAGTGCGCGCCGACTCGGGCTCGGTCATAGTGGCGGGACAGGAATTGCGCGGCATGCGGCGCGCGGACTTGTACGTGCTGCGGCGCCGAATGGGCATGCTGTTTCAGAACGGAGCTCTGCTGACCGACTTGAGCGTGTTCGAGAACGTTGCCTTTCCGTTGCGCGAACACACCGACCTGCCGGAGCAGCTCATCCGTCAGTTGGTGCTCACGAAGCTGCAGGCTGTGGGCCTGCGCGGTGCGGCCGAACTCATGCCTGCGGAACTCTCGGGCGGAATGAGCCGGCGAGTCGCGCTGGCGCGAGCCATCGTCATGGACCCCGAGATCTTGATCTACGACGAGCCGTTCGTCGGGCTCGACCCGATTTCCCTGGGAGTCATCTTGCGGCTGATCCGGCGTTTGAACGACGCGCTCGGGATCACCAGCATCGTGGTTTCGCACGATGTGCAGGAGATCTCCACCGTAGCCGATGTGGTTTTTCTGCTCTCCGGGGGCAAGGTGGTCGCGCGGGGCACGCCGCAGGAGTTGCAGTCCTTCCCATCGGACGTCGTTCGCCAATTCATCGGTGGTTTGGCCGACGGTCCGGTGCCGTTTCATTTCCCCGCTCCCGACTACTTCAGCGAACTTCTCGCCCGCGAGGATGCGTGAAGCTGATACGGGAACTCTGGGAGAGCATGACCGAGTCTCTCGCGGGACTGGGTTCGGTGGTGCGTTTCTTGCTGCGCCTGGTGGCCGCCTCTCCGCGTGCGATGCTGCGCCTCGATTTGATTTCGAAGCAGATTTACAACGCCGGCGCCCTGTCCCTGGTCATCATCATGCTGTCCGGCTTGTTCGTCGGGATGGTGCTGGGCCTGCAGGGATTCCAGCTGCTGCAGCGATTCGGATCCGAAGATGCCTTGGGCACGGCGGCGACCATCGGCCTCGTGAAAGAGCTGGGTCCGGTGGTCACGGCGCTGCTGTTCGCCGGCCGGGCGGGGACGGCGCTGGCCTCGGAATTGGGGTTGATGCGCGCAACGGATCAACTATCGGCCATGGAGATGATGGCGGTGGACCCGATCCAGCGGGTCGTCGTGCCGCGATTTCTGGGCGGCGTCATCGCCATGCCGCTGCTCGCCGCGATATTCAGCGTCGTCGGCGTCTATGGGGCGCAGCTCGTGGGAGTGCAGATCATGGGCGTCGATGCAGGCAGCTTCTGGTCGCAGATGCGTGCTGCCGTCGGCTTGAGGGACATCAACGAGGGCATCGTCAAGAGCTGCGTTTTCGGCGTCGCCTGCAGTTTGATTGCGGTGTACGAGGGTTATTATGCGACGCCGACGGCGGAGGGTGTCGGCCGCGCGACCACGCGCACCGTGGTCACCTCCGCCGTGTTCACCTTGTTCTTGGATTATTTGATCACTGCCGCGTTTCTGTAAAGAGGTATCGCCATGCGCAAATCACGTACTTTGGATCTCGGTACCGGGTCGTTTGTGCTGCTGGGTTTTGCAGCGTTGTTCTTTCTGACCACCCAGACCACCAGCCGCGGTATTTCATTTGCGAGTCCGCCGCACTACGATTTGACGGCCAAGTTCGACAATATCGGCGATCTCAAAGTGGGCGCTCCCGTATCGATGTCCGGAGTCGAAATGGGTCGAGTCACGAAGATCGCCTTTGATTGGAAGGAATACAAGGCCGCCGTCACTCTGCGCATCGATGCACGATTCAACCAGATCCCCACCGACAGTGACGCGAGCGTCTATACGCAGGGCCTGTTGGGGGGCAAGTTCATCGGTCTG
>DASWEO010000063.1:0-7121 GCA_036394715.1 Steroidobacteraceae bacterium | reverse complement strand
TCGAAGAAGCGGTCGTCATGGCCTGGTATCTCGAGGATGCGGCGCGGGTCGAACTCGCCGTTCTCGGCACGGGACGCGAGGGCCTGGAATTCACGCCGGCGGAGGCCGGCGACCGGGCGATCACCGCGGGAAGAATCATGGAGCGGATGTGGGATTGGTTGACGGCCAATGATCCTGAATAATGCCGTAGATACGGGGGAAGCTGTCCATGAATGAACCAACTGTCACGACCGAGACAACCGAATCCGCGAGGAAGCCGGTGCAGCCGACTTTGAGTCTCAAGTTCCTGTCCCACGGTACACTGGAGAGCAAGGATCTCGACTTTACCCGCAAGTTCTATGAAGAATTCTTGGGGCTGGAGGTCGTCCGGGCCAGCAAGGTTTCCATTTGGTGCCGATTGGGCGGCGCCCATATCTACGTGGTCGTGCAGGTGCCGGAGGGGAAAAAAGCCGAAATGCCCTTCCTCAACCATAACGGGATCGATGTGGAAACTGAGGATGACGTCGATGAATGCCATCGGCTGGCGGTACGAGACGCGGCGATCTGGAAACTGCACAAGATCAGCAAACCGATGGTGCAGCATGGCACCTATAGTTTCTATTTCTGGGACGCGGACGATAATTCCTGGGAGATTCTGGCCAATCCGCCCGGCGGCTATTCGTGGATGTTCGAGCGCGGCGATCAGGAGGGAGTGGGGCACATGAGCAGAAAGTTCGACCGGCCGACATCCACGCTGCGCAAAGCGCCGAAGGGCTCGCCGCAAGGCCCTGAAGGCTCGTCCCAGGGCTGAAGGCGCCCCGAGACCCACGGCCAATGCGCGATCACTCCTACCGACTGGCAACTTTCGCCGCTGCGAACGGCGAGGCGCGCGCCGCCGTGGTCGTCGATGACCGGGTAATCGAGGTGTCCGACGCGCTCGCGCACGGTGTTGCGAAGGCTTCGGCTCCACCGATGACGTCGGTGCTGGCTGTGCTGCAACGCTGGGGCGAAATTCATCCCCTGTTGAAACAAGTCGCGCGCGAAGTGCGCGCCGGCAAATGCGCCGCCGCAGCGCTTGACCTGTCGACGGTGCAGCTTCTGGCGCCCATCCTGTATCCCGGGACGATTCTCTGCGCCGGCGCCAACTATCGCGATCACGTCGCCGAGATGTCCAAGGCGCTGAACCTCCCGCCCGAACCCGATCCGCACGAGCTCGGACTCAAGCCGTGGCATTTCATCAAGGCGTCGGCTGCATGCGTGCGCGGACCCGGCAGCCGCATCTCGCTGCCCGCGTACTCGAAGCGAGTCGATTGGGAGGCGGAGATTGCAGTCGTGATCGGGCGCGAATGCCGCGACGTCAGCGTCGACAGGGCGCTCGACTTCGTCGCCGGGGTCAGCATAGTGAATGATCTGTCCGCCCGCGACCACTTGCGGCGCGAAGGCGTGGCCGCCGACTCGCCGTTCCGCTACGACTGGGTGAGCCAGAAATCGTTCGATGGCGCGCTGCCGTTCGGTCCGTGGATTTGTCCGATCGACGACATCGGCGATCTCGGGAATCTCGGCATTAGGCTCTGGGTGAATGAGGAGCTGATGCAGGATTCCTCCAGCTCGAATCTGATTTTCAGCGTGGCGGAGCAGATCTCCCATCTCAGCACGCGCCTGACCTTGAGCCCCGGCGATGTCATCGCCACCGGAACGCCGGCAGGCTGCGGCGCGGCCCGCGGACGTTTCCTGAAGCCCGGCGACCGGGTAAGCGTTTGGGTCGAGGGCGTCGGCGTGCTCATCAACGAGTTCACAGGCTAGATCGGCACAAGCGTGCAAGACGAGGACAACGTGACCAAGGTGAATGTTGCATTGATCGGCTCCGGCAACATCGGTACCGACCTGATGGTGAAGGCGCTGCGAAGCGACAAGGTGGCGCCGATCTGGATGGTGGGGATAGATCCAGCTTCGGATGGGTTGCAGCGCGCGCGTGAGGCGGGCCTGCGAACCACCGCGCAGGGACTCGACGGCCTGCTCCCGCACCTCGCGTGCGATCGCATCCGCATCGCCTTCGATGCAACCTCGGCTTACGTCCACCGCGAGCACGCGTGTCGCTTGAGGGAGCATGGCGTTGCGGTGGTCGATCTCACCCCGGCCGCCGTGGGCCCGTACTGCGTCCCTCCCGTGAATCTTGCCGAGCACGCCGGCCGGGGAGAAATGAATGTCAATATGGTGAGCTGCGGCGGACAGGCCACGATTCCGATCGTGGCCGCCATATCCCGCGTGCAGCCGGTCGAGTACGCTGAAATCGTCGCCACCGTGGCGTCGCGCAGCGCGGGCCCCGGCACCCGCAAGAACATCGACGAATTCACGCGCACCACGGCAAGCGGCATCGAGAAGGTCGGGGGCGCCAGACGCGGCAAGGCCATCATCATTCTCAATCCCGCCGAACCGCCGCTGCTCATGCGCGACACCGTGCACTGCCTGACCGTGGACGAACCGGACCGGGAACGCATCGGCTCTTCGATCCGGGCCATGATCGGCGAAGTGCAGAAGTACGTGCCGGGCTACCGCCTGGCGAACGGCCCGGTGTTCGAGGGCCGGCGCGTGTCGGTGTTTCTCGAGGTGGCGGGCTTGGGCGACTACCTTCCCCGCTACGCCGGCAATCTCGACATCATGACGGCGGCGGCATTGCGCACCGGCGAGATGCTGGCCGCGGAGATTGCTTCCGGCCGCTTCGATCCGCAAGCGGCCTCGACGATGAGGGCGCCTCAATGAATCTGCGAGGCAAGAAAATTCTGTTGCACGACAACTGTCTGCGCGACGGAATGCACCCCAAGCAGCACCAGATCTCCATCGATCAAATGGTGACCATCGCGAGCGGACTGGATGCGGCCGGGGTGCCGCTGATCGAGGTCACCCACGGCGATGGCCTGGGCGGTGCGTCGGTGAACTACGGCTTTCCCGCGCACTCCGACGAGGACTATCTGCGCGCGGTCGTGCCGCGGATGAAGCATGCGCGCATCTCGGCGCTGCTGATTCCGGGCATCGGCACCGTCGACCACATGCGTCTTGCGCACGACTGCGGCGTCCGCACCATTCGCATCGCCACCCATTGCACCGAGGCGGACGTCGCCGAGCAGCACATCGGGGTGGCGGGAAAGCTGGGTCTCGACACCGTCGGATTTCTGATGATGGCGCACATGCAGGAGCCGGCGGCGCTCGCGCAGCAGGCGAGGTTGATGGAGAGCTACGGTGCAAATTGCGTCTATGTCACGGACTCGGCCGGCTTTTTGCTGCCGGATGACGTCGCGGCGCGCGTGCGCGCCCTGCGCGAGGCGCTGCGACCCGAGACGGAAATCGGCTTCCATGGACATCACAATCTCGCCATGGGAGTCGCCAACTCCCTGGCGGCCGTGGAGGAGGGCGCCACGCGCATCGATGGGTCCGCGGCGGGTTTAGGCGCCGGGGCCGGCAATACGCCGCTCGAGGTGTTCGCGGCCGTCTGCGAGCGCATGGGCGTGCATACGGGCGTCGATCTGTACCGATTCATGGATGTGGCCGAGGATCTGGTGGTACCGATGATGGATCACCCCATTCGCGTCGATCGCGAGTCGCTCATTTTGGGATACGCCGGCGTTTACTCCTCGTTTCTGTTGTTTGCCCAGCGTGCGGCACAGAAATACGGCGTGTCGGCGCGCGACATCCTGGTCGAGATGGGGCGCCGCAAAGCCGTGGGCGGCCAGGAAGATTTGATCGAGGAGGTTGCCTTGGAGCTGGGGCACCGCGCCGATCGCGGCGTGGACCCGGCCGCGGCAAAGATCGCATGAAAACCCTGCTGCTTCGTTCCATTCTGTTCGCACTGCCGATGGTGGTGCGGCGAGCGGCGAAGAAGCACAAGACGGTTCGCGACAAGCTTCAGTCGGGTCACTGCGTGGTGCAGCTGCGCATGAGAGACCGCAGCCTTTGCAGGCACTATGTCTTCAAGAATGGCACGGTCACCGGCGTGCCGGGCGCGCATTCCCGGCCGGACGCGGAAATGGTGTTCGCGAGCGTGGAGACCGCGCTCGCCATGGTCAATCCCAATCCGGACTACGCCGTCATCATCGATGCGCTGAAGAATTTCAAGGCCAGCGCGACCGGCGCGGATCGCTGCACGGTCTGGTTCGGACAGCTCATGCATCTGGTGGGTACCGCGGGGTGGGAGTACGGCGCACGGCAGAAGGACGGCTCCGTGCGCTATACCAACCTGACCAACGGCGGGCCGCTTCATGTCTACGTGCGGGACGGCCGGATCATCCGCACGACGCCGATCGAGTTCGATGCCACCGACGCGCCGAGTTGGACCATCCGGGCTCGGGGCCGCAGCTTTTCGCCGCGCCGCACCGCCACCGTCAGTCCGCACGCGCTGGCATTGAAGTCCATGGTGTACTCGCCCAAGCGCCTGCTATATCCCATGAAACGCGTCGATTTCGACCCGGAAGGAGCGCGCAATACCGGGCAACGCGGCGTCTCCGGCTACGTCAGGATCACGTGGGAGGAGGCGTTGACCATCGTTGCCGGCGAAATTCTCCGGATGAAACGCGAACATGGACCCGGCGCCATCGCCATCGCTCAACCCGCCCACCATCAGTGGGGCAACATCAACTACTGGTTGAGCGCCCTGTACCGATTCGGCAATCTCATCGGACATACGAAAGTCGCCTTCAGTCCGATCAGCTGGGAGGGTTGGTACTGGGGAGCCATGCATCACTACGGCAACAACATGCGTCTCGGCGTTCCCGGTTTCTATGGGACCACCGAGGACTGCCTGAAAGAAGCGGACCTCATCGTGTTCTGGTCGAGCGATCCCGAGTCCACCGGCGGAATTTACGCGGGATATGAAGGAACGCAACGGCGGCTCTGGGCGAAGGAATTGGGAATCGAGTTCGTGCACATCGACCCCTCCTTGAACCATACGGCTCAGCTGCTCGGCGGCAAATGGCTGCCCATCCGGCCCGGCACCGATTCGGCGCTCGCCATGGCCGTCATGCACGAGTGGATCGTCAATGATCTCTACGATCGGGACTACGTGGCCGAAAAGACCACCGGCTTCGGTGAATGGCGCGACTACCTGCTGGGGCTATCCGACGGAATACCGAAGACTCCGGAATGGCAGCAAGCGGAAACCGGTGTGCCGGCCAAGGACGCGCGGAGCCTCGCGCGAATTTGGGGAAGCCGTAAGACATATCTCGCCGCCGGCGGCCTCGGCGCAGGCTTCGGCGGCGCGTGCCGCTCGGCCACCGGCGCACAGTGGGCACGTTGCATGGTGCTCATGATGGCCATGCAGGGATGGGGTAAGCCCGGGATCAACTTCGGGAACCTGCAACTGGGTGTCCCCATGGATCTGAACTTCTATTTCCCCGGTTATGCGGAGGGGGGCATCTCCGGAGACATCACCAACACCGGCAGCGCCCCGCACAACTACGTCCGCATGCCGCACGTGCTGACCATGAACGCGGTCAAGCAGACCATCCCGCGGCAGCGGCTGCCTGAAGCCATCATCGACGGGCATTGCAGCGGCTACGCCTGGGACGGATTCTCGCTCGAAGGTCAATTCTCACGGTTCGAATATCCCGCGCCCGGGCATTCGCGCGTGCATATGCTGTACCGCTACGGCTCTTCATCGCTCGGTACCATTCCCGAGTCGGGGAGATTCATCGAGGCGTACCGCCATCCGTCGCTCGAGTTCGTCGTGAACCAATCGATTTGGATGGAGAACGAAGCCCAGTTCGCGGACATCATTTTGCCGGCGTGCACCTCGCTCGAGCGCTGGGACATTTCGGAGTGGGCCAACTGCGCCGGATTTCTCCATCATGGGCAGAATCAGGTCAATCACCGTACGGTGATCATGCAGCACAAATGCATCGAACCCTTGGGCGAGTCCAAGTCGGATTACCAGATATTCTTGGACATTCTCACCCGCTTGGGATTGGGTGCCTTGTTCTCGGAAGGAGGCTGCACCGAGCTCGATTGGTGCAAACGCATTTTCGATTCCTCGGACCTGCCGAAGCTCGTGAGCTGGAAGGATTTTCTGAAGAAGGGCTATCAGATGGTTGCTCCGGGATCCAGGGCCTCGCAAGCACCCGTCGACATGCGATGGTTCGCCCAAGGCCGATCCAAGGACGTCCCGGAGCCCATTCCGCTGCCGGCGCAGTATTCGGATGAATTCGGGAAGGGCTTGCCGACGCAGTCCGGAAAATTCGAATTCGTCGCCCAGTCGCTGCGCAGATTCGAAGCCGAAGATCCAGAGCGGCCCGCCCTCAACCGGTATCTCGCGAGCTGGGAGGGCAGGGGCAACCCGGATCAGGCCGTTCGTTTCCCATTGCAATTGATCACGGCGCATCCGCGCTACAGCTTTCACACGTATGCGGACGGCAAGGAGTCCAGCGTCAGCGATATCCGGGATCATCGAATACTGGTCGGCGGATTTCGTTATTGGGTGGTGCGCATCAATGAAGGCGACGCCGCGAAGCGCGGAATCCGTCAGCACGACCTCGTCAAAGTGCACAACTCGCGCGGTGCGGTCATCTGCGCCGCCGATGTGACGGCGACGGTGCTGCCGGGCGTGGTGGGGGCCTACGAGTCGAGCGCGGAGTTCGATCTCATCGAGACGCCCGAAGGGCTCGTGGATCGAGGCGGCTGCCTGAATCTATTGACGCCGGGGCGCACGATGTCGAAGACCGCGGACGGGATCGCACCCAATTCTTGTCTGGTGGAGGTCGGCAAATGGGCACGAGCGCCGGTGCAGGCAGCATGAAAAAGTGGGCCATGATCGTCGATGTTGCCAAATGCATCAACTGCAACAACTGCGTATTGGCGACGAAGGACGAGCATATCGGCAACGAATTCCCCGGGTATGCGGCTCCTCAACCGGCTCACGGGCACGAGTGGATTTCGATCGAGCGCCACACGCGGGGCGGCGGCTCCATGGTCGACGTATCGTACGTTCCCACGATGTGCAATCACTGCGACGACGCGCCCTGCGTCAAGGCCGCCGGCGATGGCGCCGTTTACAAGAGATCCGACGGTATCGTCATCATCGATCCGGTGAAGGCGCGGGGCCGCAAGGAATTGGTCTCTTCCTGTCCGTACGGCCAGATCACGTGGAACGAGGAGGA
>DASWEO010000062.1:0-1709 GCA_036394715.1 Steroidobacteraceae bacterium | reverse complement strand
ACCGCGCTTGAAGGCTTCGAACTGGCCGTTGGCCTCACGATAGAAATCGAGCCTGATCTCGTCGAAATTCCACAAGCCGCGATTGACCGGCAGATCGCGGCCCCAATAGTCGGGGTTGCGCGTCAGCGTCACGCTGGCGCCTGGCTTGACCGCGCTGACGCGGTAGGGGCCGGAACCAACAGGCGGTGACATCGAGGTTTCCTCGAAGGTTGCGACGTCGACGGCGTGCCTGGGCAATACCGGCATCAGGCCGAGAATCAGCGGCAGCTCGCGGTCGTTGGCGCCCTCAAGATCGAACCGCACGGTGAGCGGGTCGGGCGCTTCCGCCTTTACGACTTTGGAATAATACTGGCGATGATTGGGGCGGCCTTTGTCGCGCAGCAAAGCCCAGGAGAACCGCACGTCCTCGGCGAGCACCGGTTGCCCGTCGGAAAAACGCGCCCTTGGATCGAGATGGAAGGTGACATAGCTCCTGGCATCGTCGGTCTCCACGCTCTTTGCCAACAGACCATAAAGTGTGAAGGCCTCGTCATTGCCCCGCGCCATCAGGCTTTCCACCACAAACCCCCTGATTTGCTGCACGGCGAGACCCCTGACGATCAGGGGATTGAGGCTGTCAAAGGTGCCGAGAAAACCCTGCACCAGCCGTCCGCCTTTCGGTGCATCGGGATTGGCGTAGGGCATATGGGTGAAATCGGCCGGTAGCGCCGGCGCGCCATGCATGGCGATGGCGTAACTCTCCCGCGCCGACAGCGACCCCGCATGGATTGTCAGCGCGATTGCCAAAGCGAAGACACGGAAGAGGTAAACTCGAACGCGCTTGCACCTCGGACGCTGCACCATGGCACGCTGATTTGATTCGATATTGCTCACTGTCGGGTTCTACCATAGCGGCCAACCGGCCGCGGCTTACGTCGAAGATGCTTGTCGGCATTGATCTTTTCGCGTGCCACTGTATGAAGGCGTGCAATTGACCGGGGCGGCAAGGCCTGTCACTTAACCGCCTCAATTGGCCCCGACACAGCCGCCCCAACGGCTAGGTTAAGTTCTTGCAGCGGTTTCGGGCGCTCCCGTTCAGAAAGGGTTTTCCGCAATGAATTTCCGTATCTTGGCCGCATCGGTCTGGCCGCGTGGGAGGGTTTTCGCCCTGTGGGCAGCGGCGGCATTGACGCCCGTGCTGCTTACCCCCGACGCGCACGCCCAGGCGCAAGCGCCCGCTCCGGCACCCGCTGCGCCTGCGCCGAAGGCCAAGGCTGCACCGAAGGCTGCGCCGAAAGCCGCTCCTGCGCCCGCGCCGAGTGCCCAGCAGGCACCGCCAGTGGCGGGGGGGCCAGCGGCTGGAGCGCCGGCGGCAGGCGGTCAGCCCCAGGACCAGCATGTCCAACTGATCTACGCGCCCTGGACCAAATTCTGCCTGAAGGGCCAAGATGCGAACGCAAAACAAGTTTGCTTCACGGGCAAGGATGGGCGCATCGAGTCGGGCCAGCCGGTAATCGCAGCCGTCATCATCGAGCCCGAAGGCGAACCGAAAAAGATCCTGCGTGTCACACTGCCGCTCGGTATGCAGTTGGTTCACGGCACCCGTGTGATCGTCGACAACAACCCGCCGCAGCAGAGCCCTTATGTGATCTGCTTTGCCAATGGCTGCATGTCGGATTACGAAGTGACCCCGGAACTGCTCGCCAACATGAAAAAGGGGCAGAATTTGG
>DASWEO010000061.1:0-5119 GCA_036394715.1 Steroidobacteraceae bacterium | reverse complement strand
CTCAGTGTGTAAGTGTAGTTTCCGGCAGCGGTCGGGACGACCGTCATACTACCGCTGGTCATTTGGGTGCCGGTGAATGAACCGCCGGCTGCGCTCGACGTCGTGGCGGTGCACGAAGTGGTGTAGGCCGACGTCCACGTCAGGGTTGTGGCTTGACCAAAATTGATGGTGGCCGCCGCACCCGGCTGCGAGAAGCTCACGGTGGGTGCGGGATTCATTGGAGCACCGCCGTAGCCGCTGCCATGACCTCCGCCGCATCCCGCCAGCACGCACACGACCAATCCGGACGTAACTTTTCCCCAATTTGAAACGCGCATTGTCTTGCACCCCTGTTGTCGGTATCTGATATTGGTGCTGAGTACTTCAGAAATTGTTGTGCGATTCATAGAGAGTGCGTTCCCATTTTGGTGGCCAAAACCTCTGTGCGGACGTCTGACACGAATCGCACGCTGATGATTGGCAGAGGACTTCGGGCGCGCGCGTTTTATTCCGGCATTGCGGATCGGCGCTTCGTGAGAGCTCGTGGGAGGGTGCTGAGCGGGCAGTGCTCGCACCGCAAGATCGAGCGCGCCGCGATCGCCTGACCGCGGCGTTCACTCTATGGATGTCGCAAGCGCCGCGATCGCGGCGCTTCAAAGGGACGGCTACAGGCTAGAAGTATCCATGCAACTCGACGAAGTACAGCCGTCCGTGCTGGGAATTGTCCTGCGGAATTCCATCGTTCCAGCGAAAACCCGTTCGTATCTGCACGAACTGAATCGGCGTGAGCTCATACACCAGGCTCCAGCGCGTTTGCTCGCCATTCGGCACCGCGCGGTTCGGATTCAAAAACTCGTCCGTGATCTTCAAGTTGTTGCCGCGGGCAATGAGCCAGTTGGCCTCGAGCAGGGTGGCGAGCTGCTTGCCCTGCTTGTTGGCGATGCTCTGGTCATCGGTGATCTCCGCCTGCGCCAGCCATGAGATGGGGCCGGTTCTGAGTCCGCCGAAGATCCCATAGGCACTCTTGGCGCCGACGGACTGCGCGTTGTAGTTGGCCGCGACACCCGCCCGCCACACGGATTCCACGTAGCTCAATTGTGCGCTGCTCTGTTTCCCATTGCTGTTGACGGCACCCCCGGCGGTGCCGTTAGTGAGGGCGAACTGAGCGTCCCAGTGCCCGCGCTCCCATCCGAATTCCACCCCCTGATCCGGCGTCGTCATGTTGATTCCGGTGGCGGCCAGAATGAAGGCGGTCTGGTCCTGAAGCCGCAGCCCGAAGGGCAGGTACATCTGGCCGGCCTTGAGATACCAGTCGTGGCTGGCAGACCAATACACGAGATACGCTTCCCGGTTGAGAGCGCCTCCGGGGGCCACTTGCTCGTCGACATAAGCGAGCAGCCTATTGGGAATGAGATCCGCTTCCGCATAGAGCCGTGTCTGTTGTAGCGCGAATTGGTCGACGGTGCGGGTGTGCGGCGCCTGCATCGCTGAGGCGTCAAACCGCAAGTCGCCGCCGGCTCGCAGATACTGACCGAGCTGACCCGTCCAGTTGTCGAGTGGGGTATCCAGGTGCTGTGCCGGCAATACGGTCTGCGAAAAGATATCTCCGAATGTCGTTCGTAAACCGCCGCCGGTGGGGTTGACGTGGCATTGTCCGCATTTGAGGCCCAGTTGAACGGCGAGATACGGTTCGGCACGCGCACCGAATGCCGCGAAGCAGAGCACGACGAACAGACAGCGCGGTACAAATCGAGAGAGTCGGCCAATCATTGAGCGGGCTCCACGGTGAACTCGAATGAGGTATCCGCACCGAGGGTCGCGGCATTCATATTGGCCAGTGCGCCGCCGCCCGTACCGCGCACCGTCACGCGATAAACTCCGGGTTGGAGCTGACTGCTCGGAGTAATCAGCAGGACGGCGGGATTCATCGGAGCGAGTCTTGCGCTGGCCGGCATCGTGTTGGCGCCGCCTGCCGCAGTCGACGCGGAATCGATTCGTTCAAGAGATACCGTCGTGTTGTTGACGAGCGATGCATCGACCTCTTGTGTGAAGGTGACGAGGATTTGCGCCGGCGGAGCTTTCACGGTGGCCTTGTCGAGAGGCGCCGTGGTTTGCACGGCAAACACCTGGGCCCCGGTCGCGGCGGCCGCGGGTGCGTTCGGCGCCCCGTTAGTGATCCACTGACGGATGGCGTCGATGGTCGCTTGCGGAAGAGGCGTTTCGCCCAGCGGCATTTGGCCGCCGGTTATGCCGGGCAGGCCTTCGATCTTATGCACGATGTAGCTCGAGTCCGGGTCGCTGGGTTTCACCCGCAGCAGACTGGGCTGCTCGGCGCTCGGCACGCCGACCAGGAGGTTGTAGCTGTGAGCGGCGTCGAGCTGCAGGCCTTCCGGCGCGCCCCCGCCAATGTGGCATTTCGAGCAGATCGGCGTGAACACGTTGTTCTGAATCGACTGGAAATCCGCGGTGACGGGCCCGCCGGTGCTGCCGCCTGCCGAGATGGGCTGCCCGTTCTGATCCAGTCCTTGTCCATTGCCGGCGCAACCCGCCGCGCCGGCGAGCAGCATCAGCGCCGCCCAAGACCCATACCGGTCGATCTGCATGCGTGAACTCACAGTTGATGTATCCCCGACAGTGATTGTATCCCGGAGTAAGTACCCGGTACTCGGTCCTGGGTTTAGATATGCGGCTGAAAGGTTTAATCTGTGCGGCTGGCGAATCAAACAAGGTTTTTGATGCAGTGCTGCTCAGAAGTCCGGCGGTTGTGACCTAGTGCGTCTACTTGCGGGTGTCGCCCTATTGCCGCTGGGTCTCCTGATTGGGTCACCGCACTGTGTGGGCGCCGATGTTTGGGGCGGTTCTGCCGCCGTCACGAGCGACTATATCGTGCGCGGCATATCGCGCAGCAACGCACAAGCCGCATTGCAGCTCGACCTGCATTATCTGAACAGCACGGGTTTCGTCGCCGGGGTGTTTGCCTCCAAGACGCGCATCGATCCCGACCAATCGAGCGATGCGGAGCTCAACGCCTATGTGGGTCTCGCTTGGGCCGCGGGCGGCGACTGGCACGGTAAAGTTCTGGCCAGCCACTATGCCTATCCGTGGAACCGGGCCGGTTCCGGATATGATTATGACGAATTGGACGTCGATTTGACTTACCAGGAATGGCTGGGTGTCGACCTGGTTTATTCGCCGAACGCGCCGCGCTTTGTACGATCGCGAGGTCTTCTTGGCGTGTCGTCCGAATCGGCGGAGGTCAACCTGCAGCGGCCCGTGCTCGGTCGATTGTCCGCCACGGCGGGAATCGGCTATTCGCACTTCGATGGTCCTTATGCGGGGGGATTCGCCTATTGGAGCGTCGGCGCCGCCTACACCATCGCAGCGGTCTCCCTGGTGGTGTCCTATGTCGACACCACAGCGGGCGCCAAGGCGTTGTTTTATGATACCGCGGCAGCCGGCCGGTGGGCCGGCACGGTGATTTGGCGCTTCTAGTTTTCGTCCCCTTCGGATCGCAACTATTCGCGCCGATCCCGGTACTTACGGGAAATGAGTCGACATAGACGAGGAGCGCCTGCCCGACGATGACCGTAACGGCTAAAATATCGACTAGAGAGCACGATAACGATCTCCTCGTCGCCGTCGCCGCAGGAAACCGCCAGGCACTGGAAGAGCTCTACTTGAGCTATCACCGGCGTCTCGCGCGATTCTTGTCGCGATTCACGCAGCGGTATGAAAATGTCGAAGAGATCATCAACGATACGTTCATGGTCGTCTGGCAAAGCGCCAAGGATTTCCGCTACGCCTCTCAAGTCTCCACTTGGATCATCGGCATCGCCTACCGCACGGCGCTGAAGTCCCTGCGGCGGCAGAAGAACCACGCTGCCGCGCGAAGCTTGGACGAATATCCGGAACAGACCATCGATCCCACGTTCGAGACGGAGGTTCAGGATTGGCTGATGCACGGTCTGAATCGGCTGCCCGTCGAACAGCGGCTGACTCTCGAACTTGCCTATCACATGGGGCATTCGTTGGAGGAAATCGCCGCGATCACCGAGTGCCCGGTCGGCACGGTCAAGGCGCGCATGTTTCACGCGCGTGAGAAATTGCGCCAGTACCTTCCGACATTGAGCGGCGGGACGTCAGAATTATCAGCGAGAAGCGAATGACTCACGGCCATCGAACGCCCGCCGCGCGGGAACACCAGGACATTTCGGCGCTCCTGCCTTGGTACGTCAACGGCAGTATCGACGAGCGTGATCGGCAGCGCCTGGACGCGCACCTCGCCCTGTGCGCCGGCTGCCGCGACGAGCTGGCTCGAGAGCAATGGATTTACGAAGGCATGACTGCCGAAACGGCGGTTGAATACATGCCCGCAGCGTCGCTGAAGCGCCTGCAGGCGCGGCTGGACGGCGTCGCCGCGGCATCCCCCGACCCGCGGGCGGATGTGAGGACGCACGAGCTTGCAGCCGGGCAGAAGCCGGGCGGCGGACCCCTGGCCTGGCCCGGATTGATGGCGGCGTCGGTTGCCGTGATGGCGGTCGCGCTCAGCCTGTTGGCGGCCGATCGATGGATGCAGTTCCGTGCGCACGCGGCGGTGCCCGATTATCATACGGTCACGACGTCCACCCCGCGCCCACAGGGCGAGGTGATTCGCGCCGTGTTTTCGCCGACCATCACCTTGGTGGAATTGCAGGCCGTGCTCGATGAGGCGCAGCTCCGGATTGTTTCCGGCCCGACCGAGGCAGGAGTGTATTCATTGGCGGCGAATTCCGGGCGGCCGGTGAGTGCCTCATTGGCGTCGCTGCGCCGGGATGAGAAGGTTCGTTTCGCCGAAATCACGTCGTCGAGTTCAGGGCCAGGCGATATTCAATGAGACTGTGGGCGCCTGTGTTTCTCGCTCTCGCGGCGTCCGCATGCAGTAACGCGCCCGTTCGGATCGAGTCGCGCGCGCTGGCCGATCAGATCTCCCGGTCACCCGAACACTTCATCATAGCGGCGGTCGACAACGACCCTAGTGTCTTCGTGTCTCGCGCCGGCAGCACGCCGCGCGGCTACGACGCCGTCGCGGCCTACGGGCCGAGCCCGGCAGCGCGCCAGGCGATGCGCGCACTGGAGAACGATTACGGGCTGCGCGAAGTGA
>DASWEO010000060.1:0-2623 GCA_036394715.1 Steroidobacteraceae bacterium | reverse complement strand
CTCCGGATGCACGATGGCTGCCAGCTTCTCGAGGCGCGGATCCGGCACCGGCACCACGCCCACATTGGGGTCGATGGTGCAGAAGGGATAATTCTCCGCCGCGATTTGCGCACGGGTCAGCGCATTGAACAGCGTGGATTTCCCCACGTTCGGCAAACCGACGATTCCGCATCGAATAGGCATCAAGTCTTTCCCGCCCGGCTGTGCAGCCGGGTCATGGCGCGCTCCGCGCCTTGCTCGAGTAATAGCGGCATGCAATCCGCCGCCGTGCTCACCGCCTCCAGAATGAGATCCTCTTCCGCGCGCGGCGCCCGCGTCAGCACATAGTCGATGACTTCGGCTTTGTTGCCGGGATGGCCTATACCCAAGCGCAGCCGCCAAAAAGTCTCGCCGATGTGCGCGATCGTATCGCGCAGCCCGTTGTGACCCCCGTGCCCTCCGCCCTGCTTCAAGCGAACGCCGCCCGCCGGCAAATCGAGCTCATCGTGCGCCACCAGAATATTCTCGGGCGCAATCTTGTAGAAATCGCTGAGCTGGCGCACCGATACTCCGCTGCGATTCATATATGTCGTGGGCTTCAACAAGACGATATCCTGCTCGCTCAAGGTGATGCGCGCGGTCTCCCCGGAGTACTTGCGGTAGTCGCGAAACTCGCCCCCATGGCGGCGCGCGAGCAAGTCCACGAACCAGAAACCCGCATTGTGGCGAGTGACCAGATGTTCGGGGCCGGGATTGCCCAGGCCGACCACAATGCGCAACGGTAAACCAGTCATCGTGAACGCACTCACCAGACAATAAATAGAAAAAGTAAGGGCCGTCGTGCCGACGGCCCCACTGATCCATACGCCGAAAACGCTATTTCTTGGCGTCTTTCTTCGCCGGTTCCTTCTTGGCTTCTTCTTTCTTCGCAGGCGTTGCCGTCTTCGCCGCGTCCGCGCCGGCTGCAGGCGCCGCCGCCGCCGCAGGTGCCGCTGCCGCTCCTTCCGCCGCCGGCGCACCGGCCGCCGCTGCTGCAGTCGGCTCGGGCTCTTCCGCACGCGGGCTGTGAATGGCCACGACCGCCGCGTCATCCTTCACCAGATCCACGAGCGTGACGCCGTCAGGAATCTTCAGCTGCGAGAGGTGGATGCTCTCATTGAGAGACAATCCGGAGATATCGACTTCGATGAATTCCGGCAAATCCTTGGGCAGGCAGGAAACTTCTACTTCCGTGCGCATGTGCGACACGAGTCCGCCCTGGGATTTGACGCCCGGAGAAATCGCCGCACCCGTGAAATGCAGCGGAATGCTGATGCGAATCTTCTCGTTCTCTTCGACCCGCTGGAAATCGATGTGCACGATCGCATTCTTGAATGGGTGCCGCTGCACGTCCTTCAAGATGGCCGCCTGCGTCTGATCGCCCACCTTCAAATTCAGGATGGTCGAATAGAAGCGCTCGTTGTCGAGCATGATCAAGAGCTTCTGATGGTTCAAAGTCAGCGTGCGCGCGTCGGCGTGCCCACCGTAAAGAATCGCCGGTACTTTTCCTTCGTGACGCAGGCGGCGGCTCGCACCTTTGCCTTGCGTCTCGCGGAACTCGGCGACGAGTTCGAAAGAGGTTTTCATAATCTTCTCCAGTTACATCACGAACACGGCGCCCGAGCATCGCGACCAATTGCGCGGGCACCGACCAATCAATTCAACGTCGATACGGGTCCGGTCACACCGGCCCCATTCAATCTACGTACAGCGAGCTGACCGATTCCTCGTCATTGATACGCCGGACGGTTTCCGCCAGCAATCCCGCCACGCTCAACTGGCGTATCCGCTTGCAGGCCAGTCCTTCCTCCGACAGGGGTATGGTGTCGGTCACCACCAATTCATCCAATACCGACTTCGAAATGCGTTCAATCGCGGCGCCCGACAGCACGGGATGCGTGATGTAGGCGACCACTTTGATCGCGCCCTCGTCTTTGAGCGCCTGCGCCGCCTGGCACAATGTGCCCGCGGTATCCACCATGTCATCGACGAGGACGCAGGTTTTTCCCTCAACCTCGCCGATGATGTTCATCACCTTCGATTCATTCGGCCGCGGCCGGCGTTTGTCGATGATGGCCAGATCGGCATCGTCCAAGCGCTTGGCCAATGCACGCGCGCGCACCACACCGCCCACGTCCGGCGACACCACGATCATGTTCTTGTACTTCTGCTTCCAGGCATCTCCCAGCAGCACCGGCGAGGCGTAGACATTGTCGACCGGTATGTCGAAAAACCCCTGAATCTGATCTGCGTGCAAATCGACCGTCAGCAAGCGGTCCACGCCCGCGCTCGCAATCATGTTCGCCACGAGCTTGGCCGTGATGGACACTCGCGTGGCCCGGGGCCGGCGATCCTGGCGCCCATAACCGAAGTACGGCACCACCGCGGTGATCCGCTTCGCCGACGCCCGCCGGCAGGCATCCGTCATCATCAACAATTCCATCAAATTTTCCGCCGGAGGATTCGTGGGCTGCACGATGAACACGTCGCGTCCGCGCACGTTTTCCATCAACTCCACATTCACTTCGCCGTCGCTGAATCGTCCCACGTGAGCCCGGCCCAGCGGCACCCGCAAATGCCGCGTGATCTCCTGCGCAAGCGCGGG
>DASWEO010000059.1:0-15583 GCA_036394715.1 Steroidobacteraceae bacterium | reverse complement strand
ACGACTTTGTCGCGCGGGTGAACAGCGACCTGATCGGCAAGTACGTCAACATCGCGAGCCGGGCCGCGAGCTTCATCACGAAACATTTTGGCGGCGCACTCGAGTACGGCGGCGGCGGCGCGCCCATCGCGCGCGAAGCGCGGGACATCGCGCTTCGCGTGGCCGAATTCTACGAAACGCGCGATTTCGGCAAGGCGATGCGCGAGATCATGGCCCATGCGGATCGAATCAACCATGATTTCGATGCGCACCAGCCCTGGGTTCTCGCCAAGGATACGGCCAAGCGGGCGGAGCTTCAGGACGTCTGTTCACGGGCGTTGCAAGGGTTCCGGCTCCTCAGCATCCTCATCGCGCCTGTGCTGCCGGCTCTCGCGGAGCGCGTCGCGCGCGAGTTGTTCGGGCTCGAGCGACCCTTCGCGTGGAGCGACGTCGACGTGCTGCCCGTGCGAATCAACTCCTATCAGCACCTGATGACTCGTGTCGATCCGAAGCAGCTCGATGCGCTGTTCGAGACGGACAACGAACCCGCGCCCGCCGCAGCTCCGGCCGCGGCCTCCAAAACGGCGCGCATCGTTTCCCCGCCGGCGGCCGCGTCGGATGCGATCCTTGCGAATGCGGCGGCCGTCGAGGGCAACTTGATTTCCATCGACGATTTCTTGCGGGTCGACCTGCGCGCGGCGAAAGTCCTGAACGCCGAGCTGGTCGCGGGCGCCGATAAGCTGCTGAAACTCACGCTCGACCTGGGCGAGCTCGGGACTCGCAGCGTTTTCGCCGGCATCCGCGCGGCATATGAACCTGAGTCGCTGGTGGGCCGGCTGATCGTGGTGGTCGCCAACTTGGAGCCCCGTAAAATGCGGTTTGGCGTTTCCGAAGGAATGATGTTGGCGGCGGGGCCCGGCGGCAAGGAGATCTTCGTGCTGTCCCCGGATTCCGGCGCCGCACCCGGCATGCGTATCAAGTGACATGAACACCGAACCCACGCCCGACGTCGTGGCGCGAATCGACGCCCTGCTGCCGCAGACTCAATGCACACGCTGCGGTTATGCCGGGTGCAAGCCGTACGCCGCGGCAATCGCGAGCGGCGAGGCCGGGATCAACCAGTGCCCGCCGGGCGGCAGCGCAACCATTGCGGCCCTGGCCGCACTCACGGGCCGGCCCGTCCAGGCCTTGAATCCGGTTCATGGGGTGGAGACCCCGCCGCGCGTGGCGTGGATCGATGAATCCCGCTGTATCGGCTGTGCCCGGTGCCTGGCGCCCTGCCCGGTGGACGCCATCGTCGGTGCCGCCAAGTACATGCACACCGTTCTTGCCGAGCGCTGCACGGGCTGCGAGCTCTGCCTGCCGCCCTGCCCGGTCGATTGCATTGAAATGAGGCCCCAACCTGAGCCCGCGGCGAATCAGGCGGCGCTCAATCGCCTGCGTTTCGAAGCGCACGCTGCGCGGCTGCTGAATCGGGCCGCTGAAAGGCAGCGGGAGCTCGACCTCAAGAAGGCTGCCGCAGCGCATCGTCCGGCCGAGCCATGAACGACGCAAAGCGGCGTGCGATATTCGCGCGGTTGCGCGCAGCCAATCCGGCGCCGCGCACTGAATTGAACTACCAATCGCCGTTCGAACTCCTGGTGGCGGTGATCCTGTCCGCTCAGGCCACCGACAAGAGCGTGAACAAGGCCACGGCGGCGTTGTTTCGCGTCGCGAATACGCCCGCGGCTCTGCTGGCATTGGGGGTCGACGGTCTGTCGCCGTACATCAAGTCCATCGGACTCTACAACAGCAAGGCCAAGAACATCATTGCCGCCTGCCGGATCTTGCTCGAGCGGCACGCCGGCACGGTACCCTCGTCCCGCGAGGAACTCGAGCAGCTGCCGGGGGTCGGCAGAAAAACCGCCAACGTCATCTTGAACACGGCGTTCGGCGAAGCCACTATCGCGGTGGACACCCATATATTCCGGGTGGCCAACCGCACCGGATTGGCACCCGGCAAGACCGTGCGTGCGGTGGAGGACAAGCTGCTGAAATTCGTGCCGCCCGAGTACTCCCGAGATGCGCATCACTGGTTGATTCTGCACGGGCGTTACGTATGCAAGGCACGCAATCCGGCGTGCCCGACCTGTCACATCGAGGACCTTTGCGAGTATCGTCACAAATCCCATGCCGCTATTTGATTCCCATACCCGCGAGCAATTGCGCCAAACCTACGCCGACGCGTGGCGCAAACACCTGGCTCATTCCCCGCTCACGCCGCTCGAGGCCATGATCACCGACGTCATCGGCGCGCACCCCGAATATCAACCCATGGTGAGCGATGCGCAGGCGGCGCTGGCATTTGAACCCGGCGTCTCGGGCGCCGAGAATCCGTTTTTACATATGGGGCTGCATCTCGCGGTGCGCGAGCAGGTGTCCATCGACCGGCCGCCGGGAGTGCGTGAGCTGCATGGCCAATTGCAGGCTCGCTACGGCGACTTGCACCGCGCCGAGCACGCGCTCATGGAAGCGCTCGGCGAGGCGCTATGGCAGGCACAACGTGCCGGCAGGCCGCCCGATGAAGGGTACTATTTGGCTGCCGCGCGCCGACATCTCGAGGCCTCCGGCCGGCATTAGTCCCTCCTTGATCAGTGCGCGCTCCTCGTGGAACGGGGTGCGGCGCAAATGTTAAGCAAGCTTCATCCGCGCTTCATCGGTGCGATTGTGCCTGGGCGTTATTCTGCATCGAATGACCGCCTGCCGGTGGCTTTGAGTTTGCGATGGAGAAATGACCATGCGTTTTTCAACCGAGGCCGCCGCGGTGTGCCTCTGCCTGCTGCCCATGGCGGGCGCCTTTATGGCCGCACCGCCGGCGGCGCGCGCAGACATCCCGGCCGCCACCGCGCCGGGAGCAGCGGTCCCGGGGACCGTTGCGCCGCCGGCCGCGAAAACGGCACCGGTGCCGGCCTCCGCCCCGCCCTCCGGCGACGCGGCTGCAAAGCACGCCAAACGCACTGCCTGTCTCAAGGACGCCAAGACCAAGAAGCTGGTGGGAGCCGACAAGACGGCGTTCCTGAAGAACTGCATCGCTGCGCACTAAGGCGCGCCTCAGCGCGCGCGAGCCGCAGATTTTCGTTTGATGGAGGCGGACCGGATGGTTCGCTTAGGTTGGCCGATTTTGATGTGCCGGCTAAATTCTTCCATGCAAGCGTCGGCAAGAGGCCGCAGGCTGGATTCCAAGCGCCGATATGCCGCCACCAGCGCGGAACCAAACGATGTCAGGACGACTCCGCCGCCGCCGCGGCCCCCGACACTGGCATGAGTCACCGGGTGGTCGAAGCTCAAATTCATATCGTCGAGCAGCAACCAGGCGCGCCGATAGCTCATCCGCATTTCGCGTGCGGCTTGTGATAACGAGCCGGTGCGACCAATGCCTTCCAGAAGTTCGATCTTGCCTACGCCGACCGAACACCGGCTGCCGAAATCGACCCGAAATCGCACGGTGAGGCTTTTTGCCATCAGGGTTTCCGCATCGGAGACATGGCAGCGCTCCCCACGAGAAGAGCGAGAACGAATGAACCGACCGGATTCTGTTTTGATCGCATGGCCATCCTTCGATAGTTCACCTATCCGGCATCACCCCGAACTTCCGGCTAGGAGCCTGTCTGACTAATGATCGCCGTCACGAGGGTGACCCACATCGAGCAGATTTCTGCGATCGTTTCGCGAGCATAGTGGGTACTATGTGAGTGAAACGATCGCAGAAATCTGCCGATGGGGGGCGGCCGCAGTAGGCGCATCATTAGTCAGACAGGCTCCTAGCGCTTCGGGATGTAGAGATCCGTCAACGTGCCCTCGAAGGCCTCGGCGGCGAACGCAACGGTTTCCGAGAGGGTCGGATGGGGATGAATGGTCAGACCGATGTCCGCCGCATCGGCGCCCATTTCGATCGCGAGCGCCACTTCGGCAACCAGATCGCCGGCGTTGGGTCCGACCATCCCGGCACCGATGACTCTGTGCGTCTCCTTGTCGAACAGTAGCTTGGTAAAACCCTCGTCGCGATTGAGCGCCAGGGAGCGGCCGCTGGCGGCCCAGGGAAACATGCCCTTACCGTACTGGATGTTCTGCGCTTTGGCATCGATTTCGGTGACTCCCACCCAGGCCACTTCCGGGTCGGTGTAGGCCACCGAGGGAATGCACCGCGCATCGAAAGCCGACTTCTGTCCGGCGGCAACTTCCGCCGCGACCTTGCCTTCGTGCGATGCCTTGTGCGCCAGCATCGGAGCGCCCACGACATCGCCGATCGCAAAAATATGCGGCACATTGGTGCGCATCTGCTTGTCCACGGCGATGATGCCGCGCGGACTGACGGCAACTCCGGCGGCAGCCACATTGGCCGCGTTGCCGTTGGCTGTGCGCCCCACCGACAGCAGCACCCGGTCGAACAGCTGCGGCTCGGGTACATCGGGTCCGTCGAAGGTCGCGCGCAGGCCCTCTGCCAAGGCATCGAGCTTGGCGACCTTGGTGTTGAGCATGATGCGCTCGTAGCGCTTTTCGATTCGCTTCTGCAGCGGCCGCACCAGATCCCGATCGGTGCCGGGCATCAAACCATCGCTCAATTCCACCACCGTGACCCGCACACCGAGCGCGTCGTAGACGCAGGCCATTTCCAATCCGATGATGCCGCCGCCGATGACCAGCAGCCGCTTGCAATCGACCGGCAGCTCCAGAGCGCCGCTCGAATCGATGATGCGGGGATCATCCGGAAATCCGGGCAGAAGCGCCGATTCGGAGCCTGCCGCGATGATGCACTGTTTGAATTCGACGCGCCGCGGCCCGTTCGCTTCCTGCACTTCCAAGGAAAAAGGCCCGGAGAATTTCGCCTCGCCCTGAACCACGGTCACTTTGCGCTGCTTGGCCAGCAGCGAGAGCCCGTTGGTCAATCGAGTGACGACGCGATTTTTCCACGCACGCAGGCGGTCACGGTCGATTTGCGGCGGCCCGAATACGATGCCGGCGGTGCCCATGTCCGCCGCGTCTTCGATCACCTTGGCGGCATGCAGCAGCGCCTTGGACGGGATACACCCGACGTTCAGGCACACGCCGCCCAACATCGGCCAGCGCTCGATCAGCGTCACTTTGAGGCCGAGATCGGCGGCCCTGAATGCCGCGGTATACCCACCCACGCCGGCGCCGAGCACGACCAGGTCCACCGCCCCCGGCGGTGGCGCGGCGGCCGGCGCAGGCGAAGCGGCTGCGGTGGTCGGCGAGGCGGCAGGGGCCGCCCGCGGCGGCACGGCTGTGGGCGCAGCCGCGGGTGTTGCCGCCGCTTCGCTCAACAGCACGGTGGCGATCAGCGCCCCTGCCGACACTTCGTCGCCTTTCTTCAGTTCGACCGAATCGACGATGCCGTTCACCGGCGACGGCACGTCCATCGAGGCCTTCTCGGTCTCGAGCGTTATGAGCGGATCGTCGACGCGAATCTGGCTGCCTTTCTTGACGAGGACGTCGACGACGTTGACACCCTTGGCGTCACCGAGATCCGGAATTCGTACCTCGACGACGCTCACAGCAAGGCCTTGACGTCGCCCAGCGTCTTGGCGAGGAACACTATGAAACGCGCGGCTTCGGCGCCGTCGATCACGCGATGGTCATAGGATAGGGACAGCGGCAACATCAGGCGCGGCAGGAATGCGCCCTTGTCATAGACGGGTTTCTGGCTGGATTTCGACACACCCAGGATGGCGACTTCCGGCGCATTGATGATGGGCGTGAACGCCGTGCCGCCGATTCCGCCCAGGCTCGAGATCGTGAAAGTTCCGCCTTGCATCTCGGTGTTCTTCAGCTTGCCCGCCCGCGCCTTCTCGGACATCGCCGCCAGGACGCGCGCGATCCCATAGATATCGAGCCGGTCGGCATTCGGGATCACCGGCACCACCAATCCATTCGGCGTATCCGCGGCGAAGCCGATGTTGAAGTATTTCTTGAACACCAGATTCTCGCCGCCCGCATCCAGCGAGGAGTTGAACCGCGGGAATTCCCGAAGCGCCAAGAGACAGGCCTTGATGATGAAGGCCAGCGGCGTGAGCCGCACGCCCTCCTGCGACGCCTTGCTCTTCAGCGCCACACGCACGGCCTCGAGATCGGTGATATCCGCGTCCTCGTGCTGCGTCACATGCGGCAGATTGATCCAGCTCGCCTGGAGCCGCGCGCCGGAAATCTTCTGGATCCGCGACAGCGGCTTGATCTCGATGGCGCCGAACAGGGCGAAATCCACGACCGGCACCTTGGGCAAAGGCGAAACCGCCGCGGCAGCCGGAGCCGTCGGCGCCGTCAGAATCGTTTTCACATGGGCCTTCACATCCTCTTGCGTGATGCGGCCCTTGATGCCGGTTCCCTTGATCCGGCCCAAATCGGCGCCGAGCTCGCGCGCGAACTTGCGCACCGACGGGCTGGCGTAGGCTTTCGAGAATGCTGCTTCGTCGATCATGGCGTCGGCGCGCACGGCGGGAAGCGGTGCCGCGCGTGCGGCCGCGGCTGCGGCGGGCACCGCATTGCCGGCGACCGGCGGCGCCGTTGCGGCCGGCGCAATCGCAGGCCGGGGTTGAGCAGGCCCGGCCGACGGCGTTGCACCGGGCGCGCTCGAGCCGGGCGACGGCGCGGCGGGCGCGCCGCGCGCCTCGGCCGCCGCCGGCTCGAGCGTCAGGATCAGCGAGCCCTCGGACACTTTATCGCCCTGTTTGAGTTTGACTTGCGTGATGCGGCCGGACATCGGCGCCGGCACGTCCATTGCCGCCTTTTCCGTCTCGAGCGTGATCAACGGCGCTTCTTTCTCGATCTCTTGACCGTCCTTGACCAGGACGTCGATGACATCGACGTCTTTGAAGCCGCCGATGTCGGGAACCAGAACTTCGATTGGAGTAGTCACGGTACCGCCTAGACCGACAGGGGATTGGGTTTTTCCGGATCGATGCCGAAAGCCTGCATGGCATCAGTCACCGTCTGCTTGTCTATCTTGCCTTCGTCGGCAAGCGCCTTGAGCGCGGTGATGGCCACGTAGTGACGGTCCACTTCGAAGAATCGCCGTAGTTCCGCGCGGGAATCACTGCGGCCATAGCCATCCGTGCCCAGCACCGCGTAGCGGCCGGGTATCCACTGCCGAATCTGATCCGCGACGGTTTTCATGTAGTCGGTGGCGGCGATGAACGGACCCTCGCGATCCGCCAAGGCCTGTTGAATGTAAGTCTGCCGGCGGGGCTCGTTCGGATGGAGCAGATTGCCCCGCTCTACGGCCAACGCGTTCCTGCGCAGCTCGCTGAAGCTGGTGACGGAATAGACGTCGGCAGGCACGCCATAGGTCTTTTCCAAGATCTCCGCCGCCGCCAATACCTCGCGCAGAATCGTGCCGGAACCGAACAGCGTCACCCGCACCTTGCCGCGCCCGCCGATCTGCAGCAGATACATGCCGTTCAAGATGCCCTGCGCCACGCCGGCGGGCATCGCCGGGTGCGCGTAGTTCTCGTTCATGCAAGTGATGTAGTAGAAGACATTTTCCTGTTCCTGGTACATCCGCCGCAGGCCATCCTGCACGATCACCGCCAGTTCATAGGCGTAAGTCGGATCGTAGGCCACGCAGTTCGGCACCGCGGTCATGACCAGTTGGCTGTGTCCGTCCTGATGCTGCAATCCCTCGCCGGCGAGCGTCGTGCGCCCGGCCGTGCCGCCCACCAGAAAGCCCCGCGCCTGACTGTCGCCCGCCGCCCAAATGAAATCGCCGACTCGTTGAAAGCCGAACATCGAGTAATAAATATAAAAGGGCACCATGCTCACGCCGTGGTTCGAGTACGCCGTCGCGGCCGCGAGCCAGGAGCAGAGGCTCCCCGCCTCATTGATGCCTTCCTCGAGAATCTGTCCCTGTTTGTCCTCGCGATAGAAACTGAGCTGTTCGGCATCCTGCGGCGTGTAGAGCTGTCCCACCGACGAATAGATGCCGACCTGGCGAAACATGCCCTCCATGCCGAAGGTGCGCGCCTCGTCGGGAACGATGGGCACCACGTGCTTGCCGATGCTCTTGTCCCTGACCAGGGCGGTGAGCATGCGCACCAGCGCCATGGTGGTGGATATTTCGCGATCGCCCGTACCCTCGAGCAGCGCGCTGAATGCCTCGAGCGGCGGCACGACCAGGGGCGGCGCAGACGAATTGCGCGCAGGCAGATAGCCGCCGAGAGCGGCGCGGCGCTCCTGCAGGTACTTGTGCTCTTCGCTGTCTTTGGCCGGCTTCCGGAACGTCAGGCCTGCGAGCTCCTCGTCGGTGATCTGAATATTGAAGCGATCGCGCACCGCCTTGAGATCTTCATCACCCAGCTTTTTCTGCTGGTGCGCCACGTTCAAGCCTTCGCCCGCCTTGCCCATCCCGAAGCCCTTGACGGTTTTCGCCAGGATCACGGTGGGCGCGCCCTTGTGGGCGACGGCGGAGGCGTAGGCCGCGTGCACTTTCTTCGCATCATGGCCACCGCGATTCAGGTACCAAATCTCCTGATCCGACATGTTGGCGACCATTTCCTTGAGCTCAGGGTATTTGCCGAAGAAATGCTCGCGCACATAGGCGCCGTCCTTGGACTTGAAGTTCTGGTATTCGCCGTCCACGCACTCCTCCATCAGGCGCTTGAGCAGACCATTTTGATCGCGTTCGAGCAGCGGATCCCAGCGCGAGCCCCAGAGCACTTTGATGACGTTCCAGCCCGCGCCGAGGAATGCCGCTTCGAGCTCTTGAATGATCTTGCCGTTGCCGCGCACCGGCCCGTCCAGCCGCTGCAAGTTGCAATTGATCACGAAAATGAGGTTGTCGAGCTTCTCGCGCACCGGCATGGTGAGCGCGCCCATCGACTCGGGCTCGTCCATTTCACCGTCGCCGAGAAACGCCCATACCTTGCGGTCGGAGGGCGGCACGATGCCGCGATGCTCGAGATAGCGCACGAAACGCGCCTGAAAAATCGCCGTCATCGGACCCAATCCCATCGACACCGTGGGGTATTGCCAGAAGTCCGGCATCAGCCATGGATGCGGATAGGACGACAACCCATCGCCTTTGACTTCCTGACGAAAGCGCAGCAGCTGGCCCTCGTTCAAGCGGCCTTCCAGGTAGGCGCGCGCGTAGATTCCGGGACTCGAATGCCCCTGCATGAAGATCATGTCCCCGGGATGCGCGGCGCTCTTGGCGCGCCAGAAGTGATTGAAGCCGACTTCATAGAGCGTCGCCGCGGATGCGTACGACGCGATGTGGCCGCCGTACTCGGAATTCGAGCGATTCGCCTGCACCACCATGGCGAGCGCATTCCAGCGAATATAGGCCTCGTTGCGCCGTTCCAGCGAGCGATCGCCGGGATAGTCGGGCTGCTGCGCCTTGGAGATGGTGTTGAGATAGGCGGTATTCGGCTTGAACGGCAGATACGCGCCGGAGCGCCGCGTAAAGTCAACCAATTTCTCGAGCAGAAAATGCGCGCGCTCCGGGCCTTGCGCGCGCATGACCGAATCGATCGATTCCAGCCACTCCTGGGTTTCAACGGGATCGATGTCTTCGAACGGCGATTGTTGAGTCATAAATGCACACGCCCACGTGTCCTGTTAAGATGGCCGGCACGTTACAGCGCCGATGCGCTGACCGCCACTGCGTTATAAACCGGAGCTATCTTCGGGGTTTGGTTTTTCATGGTCAAGCAAGGGATAGGCTTGCGGTTTTTACGATATGCCCACTCGCTTGCCCTATGACCAATTGCTCGTGCCCGTGCGCCAGATCGGCGCACGGATAACCGTGTCGCTGCTGGCCCGATACTCCAGCGCCCTGGTGTTCCTGCCGCTCACGCCGAGCGAGGCGGATTGGAGGGCCTTGCCGCACGGCGCCGTGCTGCGCGGCCTGTACGCGCAGAAAGTGCGCAAAGCCGGCGATTGTTTCCACCTGCGGGTCGGAGCGAGCGCGCAGACGCTGTTGATCGTGGCGTGCCTCGCCGAAGAGGCCAGTACCTTCGAACGGCTGCAAGCGGCAGGCAAGCTCGCGCGCAGCGCCCTGGACGGCGAACCGCAATCGCTGCTGTTGTGGCAGCAAGGCTGCTCCGCCGAAGCGGCGAATGTGACCTTGAGCTCCGCCGTCGCGGCGCTCGAGGCGGGCGCGTTTCGCTTCGCATCGTTCAAGACCAAGCCGAAACCGCGCGCGCGGCTGGTGCGCATCGACATAGCCTCGGCGAAAAAACTGCCCGAGCTCGATCTTACGCTGGCGACCGCCGCCGGGAATAATCTGGCCCGCTGGCTGACGGCGTTGCCGCCCAACACTCTCGACGCGCGCGGCTATCGAATATTGCTGCAAGAGCTTTCGCGGCGCCTGAAGCTGCGCTTCAAATTCTACGGCGAGGCCGCGCTCAAGCGCCTGGGCGCAGGCGCCTTTCTCGCGGTCTCCCGCGGCAACGGCACGCGCGACGCCGGCATTGCACATCTGTCTTACCGGCCGCGCGGCGCAACGGCGCCCGCATTGAGCCTGGTCGGCAAGGGCATATGTTTCGATACCGGCGGGACCAACCTCAAGCCTCATAAGAGCATGCTCGACATGCACATCGACATGGAAGGCAGCGCGGTCGCGGTGGGAAGCCTCTATGCGCTGCACGCCCTGCGCTCGCCGCTGGCGGTGGATTGCTGGCTGGCGATCACGGAAAACCGCATCGGTCCGCTCGCCTACAAGCCCCAAGACGTGGTGCGCGCCCACAACGGTACGACCATTCAAGTGATCCACACCGACGCCGAGGGCCGCATGGTTCTGGCGGACGCGCTCAGTCTCGCAGCGGCGAGGCGGCCGCGCGCCATCATCGATTACGCGACGCTCACCGGCGCATGCGTGTATGCCCTCACCGAACGCTACAGCGGCGCGTTCACCAACCGGCCCGAGGCGCGCGATTTGATCGAATCCGCCGGAACCAGCAGCGGCGAGCGCGTCTGGTGCTTTCCCATGGACGCCGACTACGACACCGACCTCGAGAGCAGCGTCGCCGATGTACTGCAGTGTGCGGCCGAGGGCAAGGGCGACCATATCTTGGCCGCGCGCTTTTTGAGCCGGTTCGTGCCCAAGGAAATCGCGTGGCTGCATCTCGATCTCGCGGCCGGTTCGCGCCACGGCGGCCTTGCCCACATTGCCACGGAAATCACCGGCTTCGGCGTGCGCTACACTCTCGATTTGGTGCGCCGTGGCTGGCCGCCGGCCCCCTCGCCCGGCGCGGCGCGCCCGGCGGCGGCCTCGCGCAAATGAACACCCTGAAGCTGCGGCGACCCGACGATTGGCACGTGCATCTTCGCGACGGCGCGGCGCTCGCCGCGGTGGTGAAGTTTACCGCGGAGCGGTTCGGGCGGGCCATCGCGATGCCCAATCTTAAGCCGGCGATCGACACGGCGGCCGCGGCGCGCGCATATCGCGAACGAATCCTGGCGGCGCTGCCGGCCGGCACGAGCTTCGAGCCGCTGCTGACGCTGTACTTGACGGATGCCACGGCGCCGGGGGAGATCGATCGTGCGCGGGCCTGCGGGTTCATCCACGGTGTCAAGCTGTATCCTGCCGGCGCGACGACCCACTCCGATGCCGGCGTAACCGGCATTGCCAAGGTGTACCGGGTTCTCGCGCGCATGGAAGAGATCGGCATGCCCTTGCTGGTGCACGGCGAGTCGCCGCAGCCCGAAGTGGATGTGTTCGATCGAGAAACTCACTTCATCGATACGGTGTTGCAGCCGCTGCTCGAACGGTTCCCCGGCTTGCGCGTGGTGTTCGAGCACATCACGACGGCGCGCGCGGTTGAATTCGTGGTCAATGCCCGGCCGGGAGTCGGCGCGACCATCACGCCCCAGCATCTGCTGCACAACCGCAACGCGATTTTTTCCGGCGGCATCAGACCCCATTACTACTGCCTGCCGGTTTTGAAACGCGAACGCGACCGGCAAGCGCTGCTCGGCGCGGCCACCGGCGGCAATCCGCGTTTCTTTCTGGGAACCGACAGTGCGCCCCACGAGCGGGCGAGCAAAGAGAATGCCTGCGGCTGTGCCGGCATGTTCACCGCCCACGCCGCCATCGAGCTGTATGCCGAGGCGTTCGAGGCCGCGGGCCGCCTCGACCGCTTGGAACCGTTTGCCAGTCATTTCGGCGCCGACTTTTACGGTCTGCCCCGCCACGAAGACACCATCACTTTGATCAAGGAGTCCTGGGTGCCCCCTCAAGTCTATGATTTCGGCGATGGCGCGCTGGTGCCGTATCGCGGCGGCGAACCGGTCGCGTGGCGTCTCGCCGGTGCCGGCCAAGCATGAGTCAGATCCCTCCGATCACCTTCGCGACGCGCTTCCGCGGCTTCCTGCCCGTGGTAATCGATGTAGAAACCGGGGGGTTCAACTCGCAAACCGACGCGCTGCTCGAAATCGCCGCCGTATTCGTTGAAATGCGCAGCGATGGGACTTTGACCCGCGGTGAGACCATCCGCTATCACGTGGTGCCGTTTCCCGGCGCCAATATGGAACCTGCGTCGATGGCGGTGAACGGAATCGATCCCCACCATCCGCTGCGGCCCGCAATCCCCGAAGAGGAGGCGCTGCAACGCATATTCCGCGAAGTCCGCAATGCCATACGCGCCGCGGACTGCACGCGCGCGGTGCTGGTCGGACACAACGCGTTCTTCGATTTGAATTTCCTGAACGCGGCCGTGGCGCGCGCGCAGGTCAAGCGCAACCCGTTCCATCCCTTCACGAGCTTCGATACCGCGACCTTGGGCGGCGTTGCCTTTGGGCAAACCGTCTTGATGCGCGCGACACTCGCCGCGGGCCTCGAGTGGGACACCGCCTCAGCGCACTCCGCGGCCTATGACGCCGAACGCACGGCTGATCTCTTCTGCATGGTGTGCAATCAGTTCCAGGGGGTGTTCGACGCCAGCCGCCGGCGCTTGGCCGCGATGGGTCCGCTGGAGGTCGAGCCCTCAACTGCCGGTGAGTCCTTTACCCCGGACGAGCCCATAGAGCGCGAACCCTGAACGACGGCCTATGCGCGGGCGCCCTGGAGCCGGGCCGGCCTTACGCCGGTACGGCGCCGGCTTCCGCCAGCAATTGTTTGAGCTCGCCGTTCTTGTACATCTCGATCGTGATGTCGCAGCCGCCCACGAGTTCGCCGTTGACATAGAGCTGCGGAAAGGTCGGCCAATTGGAGTAGGTCTTCAGCGCCTCGCGCACTTCCGGGTCCTCGAATATGTTCACATGCGCAAAATTCGCCTTACAGGCTTTGAGCGCAGCCACCGTCTGTGCCGAAAACCCGCATTGCGGAAAATCGGGCGTGCCCTTCATGTAGAGCACCACGGGCGAAGCCGATAGCTGGTTCTTGATCCGTTCGATAGCGTTCATAATCGACAGTCTCCAGATTGGTCATGTTCCTCAAGCCTACGATAGCAGCCCGGGCGGCGCCCGTATGCCCCCAAATGCCACATTGACAGGGGAGGACATACGGGCAGCGCCGGACATCGTTGAATTATTGGGGTCAGTCCCCTATTCTTCCAGGCCGCCGCAGTGCAAGATCCGCACGGCGGCTAAACTCACGGTTTAGGCGAACCGGGGTCCGACACATATTCAAAAATAGAAGGGGAATCGCATGAACCCATTAACCACAGTGAAATGGCCGCTCATTATCGGCTTCGCGGTTGCCGTGATCATTGCCAGCCTGATCGGGGGTTTCGCCTTCAACGAAATGAGTTTCGCGCGCTGGCTGCACATCGTGTCGGGAATATTCTGGATCGGCCTATTGTACTATTTCAACGCGGTGCAGACCCCGGCCATGGCGGCGGCCGCGGCGGACAAGGGCGGCCCGGGCGGCGCCGGCGTCAATAAATACGTCGCACCCCTCGCCCTGCTGTGGTTTCGCTGGTCGGCGCTCGCCACCTGGCTGATGGGCGCGTGGCTCCTGTCCCTGACCCATGGCCGCTTCGTCGACACCTTCACCTTCGGCCTGCTGCAGAACCCGGTCCAGGACTCCAATATCATCATGGGGATCGGCGCCTGGCTCGGCACCATCATGTTGTTCAATGTCTGGGTGCTCATTTGGCCCAACCAGAAGAAGATCTTAGGGATAGTGCCCGCGACCGACGAGCAAAAGGCGGCGGCCCGCAAAGTCGCCCTGTACGCCTCGCGCACGAATTTCCTACTGTCCATTCCCATGCTGATGTGCATGATCGGACCGTCGCACGGACTTCCGTTCTAAATCGTTGCCGGTTCCCGCCGACCTGCCGCAACAGGTTGCCCGCGCTCTGGCCGAGGACGTCGGCAGCGGTGATTTGACGGCTGCGCTGATACCCGCGGATCGCATCGGCCGGGCCACCGTGATCACGCGGGAGCGGGCCATCGTATGCGGCCTACCCTATGTCGAAGCCAGCTTCCACGGCGTCGAGCCCCAAGTGCGGCTGGAGTGGCGGGTGGCCGAAGGCGACTCGGTCGCCGCCAATCAGCCCTTGGTCGATCTCGAGGGCCCGGCACGCGCACTGCTGACCGGGGAGCGCACGGCGCTCAATTTCCTGCAACTGCTCTCCGGCACCGCCACGGCCGCACACACCTATGCCGCGCTCCTCGAGGGCACGAATTGCCGCCTGCTGGACACCCGCAAGACCATTCCCGGCCTACGCTCCGCGCAAAAGTACGCGGTGCGCGTCGGCGGCGGCCACAACCACCGCATGGGCCTGTTCGATGGAATCCTCATCAAGGAAAATCACATCATGGCCGCGGGTTCGATCGCCGCCGCGGTAGCCGCCGCCAAGCGCGGCTCCGCTCGAGTCCCGATCGAGGTCGAAGTCGAAAATCTGTCCGAATTGCAGCAAGCCATCGCCGCCGGCGCCGATATCGCCATGCTCGATGATTTCTCCCTCGATGCGATGCGCGAAGCGGTGGCCGTCAACGCCACGGCCAAGAAGCCGCTCAAACTCGAAGCCTCCGGCGGAATCACCACCGCCACCATTCGACGAATCGCCGAAACCGGCGTCGACTTCATCTCCGTCGGCAGCATCACCAAGCATGTGCAGGCCGTCGATCTCTCCATGCGCTTTGAGTGGAAGACCTAGCACGTCGGCGTGGGATTTTGCCGGCTCGCATGGCCCGTGGGGAGGGGGACCCCGAAGGCAACGGGGGAAGCAGTTGCCTTCGGGCTCCCCCTCCCCCCAGGCCTTTCGCGCTGGGCCGCATAACATCACCGCACGGAAGGACGACTGCCGAGAGGCCACCTTCGCTCGCCACCGCATGCCGAGCGATTCGAGTACTCGCGCGGTGGGGTCAGGAGAGCCTGCCGGCAACTGTATTCTTCGTTGCCGGCAGGCTCTCCTGACCCCGCCGAGCAATCGCTACCTGCAGCCGCTCACCCTCAAGCGCTGTTGGCGGCCCTCAGTACCCGCTGCGGTTGGGACACGCCATAGCCCTGCGCGTAATCGACGCCGAGGCTCTGCAGCATGTTGATGATCTCTTGGTTCTCCGCGAACTCGGCAATGGTCTGCTTGCCGGTCAGATGCCCGATTTCATTGATCGAACGCACCATCTCCCGGTCGATGGGATCGTGCAGTATCTCTTTGACGAAGCTGCC
>DASWEO010000058.1:0-16756 GCA_036394715.1 Steroidobacteraceae bacterium | reverse complement strand
ACCCGTGGACTTGGCGATCTGTTCCAGCGACAGCGGCTTCTCGATGTTCTCCTCCATGAGCTGCGCCACCCGAATCAGCCCGCGGTGCGACACGCCGATCTGGGCGCGCAGTGGAATGTACTGGCGATCCGTGTCCTTGCGGACTCGTTCGACGATGAATTGCTCGGAGACCAGCTGTGAGATCCGCGGGCCCAGCTTCGCTTGAATGAGGTTCAACATGAGGTCCAGGGGCGCCGTGCCGCCGGAGCAGGTAAAGCGGTCGCGGTCGATGGTGAACAATTGGTCGCTGATGCGAACCCTGGGAAATTCCTCGCGCAGCGCAGACAGGTTCTCCCAGTGAATGGTGGCGCTGAAATGATCGAGCAAGCCGGCGCGCGCGAGCGCGTAGCCCCCGGTGCATAGGGCGCCCAAGGGCACCCGGCGATCCGCCAGACGCCGCAGCGCCGTCAACAGCGCGGGCGATACCGCCTCGCGAACATTGATGCCGCCGCAGACGAACAGAATATCGACCGGTCCCAATTTATCGAGAGCGCCGGTCGGGGACAGATTGAGCCCGCTGCTGGCGTCCGCGGCGCGCCCGTCCACGCTGATGACCGACCACTCGTAGACGTCCTTGCCGACCAAGCGATTGGCCATTCGCAGCGGTTCCAATGCATTGGCCACCGCGATCAAGGAATAGTTCGGCAGGGTCAGAAATGCATACTTGCATTTACGCAGTACCGCGGGCGATTCCAAGATGCCTCCGAGAGACGAAAAGCAGAAGGATCAGGACTTGGATAGTATGCCATCGGAGCGTCCTCTTGTCCGTTTCCGACATATTCCTGTCGTTTTTCAGACGGTGCTTCGGGCTCGTCGAACCCCTCCCAGGGGGCAGTTTCGGGCGGGCCTGGCGCATTTCCATAAGGGATTGTCGCAATTGGAGTCTTGTTTGGCGGCCCGGTAGTTACACTGCCTGACGCATTTTCGTTGGGAGACATCAAATGAAAACTCATGCCCGCGTCGTAGTGATCGGTGGCGGTGTGGTCGGCGTCAGCACGCTCTACCATTTGGCCCTGAAAGGTTGGAGCGACGCGGTGCTGCTGGAGCGCGCGGAGCTGACCGCGGGATCGACCTGGCATGCGGCGGGCCTGCTGCCCCTGTTCAACATGAGCTACACGGTCGGCCAGCTGCACAAATACTCCGTCGACCTCTACAAGCGGCTGCCCGCCGAGACCGGTCAAGACGTGAGCTTTCACGTCACCGGAAATTTGCGCCTGGCGACCTGCCGCGATCGCATGGATGAGTATCAGAAGTACTGCGGTACCGCGAATACCATCGGCGTGCCCTTTCAGGTGATAGGCCCAGCGCAGGTGCGCGAGCTGTGGCCCTTGGTTGAGCTGGGCGACGGGGCCGCCACGCCGAAGATCGTCGGCGCTCTCTACCATCCCGATGACGGCCACATCGCTCCGGCGGACCTCACCATGGCGCTGCGCAAGGGCGCACGCAGCCGCGGCGCGGAAATTCAGGAGCAGTGCGAGGTCACCGCGGTGAAGCGCACGTCCTCGGGGGAATGGCATCTGACCACCAACAAGGGCGACATCGTCGCCGAGCACGTGGTCTGTGCCACCGGCAATTACGCGCGGCAGACGGGGCGCCTATTCGGCCTCAACGTGCCCTCCATTCCCGTCGAACACCAGTACATCGTGTATGACGAGTCGCCCGAGCTCAAGGCGTATCGCCAGGGCGGCGGCCGCGAACTCGCGGTGCTGCGAGAATCGGACCAGTCCTACTATTTGCGTGAGGAGCGCATGGGATGGATTTTGGGACCCTACGAGGCGGGTGCGCCGGCGCGCTTCGCGGATGGAGTACCCGACTGGTTCGGCAAGAGCCTTTTCGAGGGCGATCTCGAGCGACTGCTGCCGCACGTCGAGGCCGCACAGCGGCGCGTGCCTTCGCTCGCCAACTGCGGCATCAAGGACATCGTGAACGGGCCCATTGCCTACACGCCCGACGGCAGTCCGTTGATCGGCCCGGGCTGGGGGGTCCGAAATCTATGGCTCAACGAGGGCCACAGTTTCGGCATCACCGCGGCCGGCGGCTCCGGCTGGCAGCTGGCCGAGTGGATAGTCGAGGGCGAACCCGGCATCGACATGATGGCGGTGGATCCGCGCCGCTACGGGCCCTACACCAGCAAGCGCTACGTGGTGCAGAAAAACGAGGAAACGTACCGCAACGTCTTCGTCATTCACTTTCCCGACGAAGAGCGCGCCGATGCGCGTCCTGCGAAGACCAGCCCGGTGTACGACAAGCTCGCGCGCATGGGCGCGGTGTTCGGGCAGCGCTACGGCTGGGAGCGCGCCAACTGGTTTGCTCCGCCCGGAGTTCCTGCGAAGGACCAGTGGAGCTTCCGCCGCTCGAACTACTTCGAACACGTGGGCAACGAGGCGCTGCGTTTGCGAAAGCACGTCGGAGTCATCGACCTCACGCCGTTCACCAAGCATGAAGTGACGGGACCCGGTGCGGAGAGCTGGCTGGATGGCTTGGTGGCCAACAAAGTGCCGACCAAGATCGGCCGGATTGCGCTCTGCCACGCCCTCACCCGCCGCGGCGGGATTCGCTCCGAATTCACCATCACCAAGATCGCCGATCAACACTTCTATGTGGTGAGCGCAGGCGCCGCCGAACGCTACGACAGCGATTATTTACAGCAGTCGCTGCCCCGGGACGGCAGTGTGACCTTGAGAAATATCACCATGAGCCGCGGCTGCTTCGTCGTCGCCGGACCGCGCTCACGGGATGTGCTGGCCAAGCTCGTGGATGCGCCGTTGGACAATGCGGCATTTCCCTGGCTGACCGGGCAAGTCACCGAAGTCGGCCTCGCCACCGATGTGTATCTGCTGCGCGTGAACTTCGTCGGCGCGCTCGGCTGGGAGCTGCATTTCCCGATCGAGTACGCGCATCACCTGTTCGACTCGCTGTTTGCCGCCGGCGCGGAATTCAACATCGGGATGGCCGGCATGCGCGCGATGGAATCCCTGCGGCTCGAGAAATCCTACCGCATGTGGGGCAGCGACCTGACTCCCGACTACTCGCCCTACGAGGCGGGACTGGACCGTTTCGTACGCTTGGGCAAGGGTCCGTTCATCGGCAAAGAGGCACTGGAGAAGCAGCTCAAGGCCGGTGTGCCGCACCGCTTCATCACCTTCGAGGTTCACGGGGTGACCGATGCCGACCCTCTCGGCAACGAGCCCTTGTTCGATGGCAAGGGCAACATCATCGGCCGCGCCACCGCGGGCTACTACGGTCACGCCCTGCGCAAGAGTCTGGGCCTGGGCTACGTCAAGCCGGAATTTGCGGCGGTCGGAGGAGACATCGAGATCGAGATCTTGGGAGAGCGCAAGCGCGCGACGGTTCTCGTCGATTCACCGTATGATCCTGAAAACCAGGATTTGCGGTCCTAAGGGCAGATCTTCAAGACATGAGCAGGCAATCATTTTCAGGACTGTCGCTGATCTGGCGCAGCCTCTCGAACCATCGCGGCTGGCAGCCACAATGGCGCAAACCCGAACCCAAGGCGCGCTACGACGCCATCATCGTCGGCGGCGGCGGCCACGGTCTCGGTGCTGCGTACTATCTGGCCAAGGAACATGGATTGACGAATATCGCCGTCCTGGAAAAGGGCTGGATCGGCGGCGGCAACACCGGGCGCAATACCACCATCATCCGCTCGAATTACTTGTTCAATGAAAGCGCGGCGCTTTACGATCACTCGGTGAAGCTCTGGGAGAACCTCTCGCAGGCGCTCAATTACAATGTCATGTTCTCGCCCCGGGGCGTCATGATGCTCGCGCACACCGTGCACGACATCCAAGTGTTCAAGCGCCACGTCCACGCCAACCGTTGCAACGGGGTGGACAATGAGTGGCTGGAACCGGCCGAGGCCAAGGAATTCTGTCCGCCGCTCAATATTGAGGACAACATCCGCTATCCGGTGCTGGGCGCAGCGCTGCAGCGGCGCGGCGGCACCGCGCGGCACGATGCCGTCGCCTGGGGCTACGCGCGCGCGGCCGATGCGCTCGGCGTCGATATCATCGAGAATTGCGAGGTGACCGGCATTCGGCGCGACGCAAGAGGCGCCGTCGACGCTTTGGAAACCACGCGCGGCGTGATTCAGTCGCGGAAAGTGGGCGTGTCCGCGGCGGGTCACACCAGCGTCATCATGGCGCTGGCCGGTGTGCACGTGCCCTTGGAGAGCTACCCGCTGCAGGCCTTGGTTTCCGAACCCGTCAAACCCGTGTTTCCGTGCGTCGTCATGTCCAACACCATTCATGCCTACATCAGTCAATCGGACAAGGGCGAACTGGTCATCGGCGCCGGCACCGATGCCTACACCTCGTATACCCAGCGGGGCGCGCTGCACATCAACACCCACACCTTGGATGCGATTTGCGAATTATTCCCCAATTTTCGCCGCCTACGCATGCTGCGCAACTGGGGCGGCATCGTCGACGTGACACCGGACCGTTCGCCCATCATTGCCAAGACGCCGGTTCCCGGTTTGTACGTCAACTGCGGCTGGGGCACCGGTGGATTCAAAGCAACGCCGGGGTCCGCGCATGTCTTTGCCTGGACCATTGCACGGGACGAGCCTCATCCGATCAACGCGCCGTTCACCATCGAGCGTTTCCGCGACGGATGCCTGATCGACGAGGCCGCGGCGGCCGCCGTGGCGCACTGAACGGGACCTCCGATGCTGCTCATTGTCTGCCCCTACTGCGGTAAACGCCCTGAAATCGAATTCGCCTACGGCGGTCAGGCACACCTGGCGCGGCCGAACCAACCCTCGCAGCTGGACGATCAAGCGTGGGCCGAATTTTTGTACATGCGCACCAACACCAAGGGCATCTACGCCGAACGCTGGCGGCATTCACGCGGCTGCGGGCGGTTCTTCAACGCCCTGCGCGACACGACCACCGACCATTTTCTGGCCTTCTACAAGACCGGCGAGGCACAGCCCACGCTCTTGGGGTCGGGCGCGCCGCCCACGCGGCGCGAGAGCGCCACGTGAGCGCGGCGAATGGCGGTTTTCGCACGCCGAGCGGCGGGCGGGTCGATCGAGCTCAACGCATCCGTTTCGAATTCGACGGTCGAACCTATGAAGGTCTCGCGGGCGACACCCTGGCGTCGGCCCTGCTCGCCAACGGCGTGCATTTGACCGGCCGCTCGTTCAAGTATCACCGGCCGCGCGGCATTCTGGCCGCAGGGTCTGAGGAGCCCAATGCCTTGGTGACGGTGAGCCGGGATGCCGCGCGCGTGACGCCCAATCTGCGGGCCACTCAAGTCGAGCTGTACCCGGGCTTGATCGCCGAGAGCCAGAATCGCTGGCCGAGCTTGCAACGAGACTTCGGCCGCATCAACGACGCGCTGTCGGTGTTTTTCCCGGCCGGGTTTTACTACAAGACCTTCATGTGGCCGAGAAAGGCCTGGAAATGGCTGTACGAGCCCATGATTCGCCGCGCCGCGGGGTTGGGCCGCGCACCCACTCGGGCCGATCCGGACCGCTATGCGCAGCGCTATGCACACTGCGATGTGTTGGTCGTCGGCGCGGGGCCGGCGGGGATTGCGGCGGCGCTGGCGGCGGCCGACAGCGGCGCTCGAGTCATGCTATGCGATGAATCCGCCGAGTTCGGCGGCAGCTTGCTGTCCGACACCAGCGCGCTGATCGACGGGCAGAGCGGGTCCGCATGGGTGCAGAACGCCGTCGCCTCTCTGGCCGGGAACAGCCGCGTGACGTTGCTTGCGCGCACCACCGCCTTCGGCTATTTCCCGCACAATCTCGTCGGCCTGAATCAACGGCTCAACGACCATCTCGCGACCCCGCCGACACATCAGCCGCGCGAGCGGCTGTGGCAGGTGCGCGCGCGCGCGGTGGTGCTCGCCACCGGGGCGATCGAACGTCCGCTGGTGTTTCCCGGCAACGATCGGCCGGGAATTCTGCTGGCGGGAGCGGCGCTGACGTACCTGAATCGCCACGGCGTGCGCATCGGCACCCGCGCGGTCATCGTGACCTCCGGCGATGCTGCGTATCAGGCGGCCCTGGATCTCAAGGCAGCAGGCGTCGCCATTGCAGCGGTCGCCGACCTGCGCCCGGAGGCGGTGGGCGCCCTGCCCGACGCCGCGCGCCGCGCGGGCATCGACATACTTCCGGGATCGACCGTGCTCGGCACCGAAGGCGATTTGCGCGTCAATGCCATCACCTTGGGAAGCGTGCAGGGCGACAAGGTGCAAGCGGGGCGGCGCATCCGCTGCGATTCGGTGTTGATGTCCGGCGGCTACACGCCCAGCGTGCACTTGTTTTCTCAATCGCGCGGCAAGCTCGAGTGGCGCGAAGATCTCGCGGCCTTCGTGCCGGGCACATCGGCGGAGTGCGAGCGTTCCGCCGGCGCCTGCCGCGGGGTCTATGATCTCGCGGACGCGATGGCGGACGGTGCGGCGGCCGGCGCAGCGGCGGCTCCGGAACCGAGCAAGACGCGGCGCCGCTTCAACGTGGACGCGCTCGAGCGCCGCAGTCAGGCCTACCTCGGCGTGCTGCCGCAAGCGGAGGCACAAAGCAAGGATAAGGCCTTCGTCGACTGGCAACACGACGTGACGACCCGCGACCTCGGGCTTGCCACCCGCGAAGGATTTCGCTCGATCGAACACGTCAAGCGCTATACCACCACGGGGATGGCAACCGATCAGGGCAAGACCTCGAATCTCAACGCCATGGCCATCGTGGCCAAGCACCTCGATGTGGCCATCCCGCAAGTGGGATTGACCACCTTTCGCATGCCCTTCACCCCCGTCACCTTCGGCAGCATGGCCGGCATTTCGCGCGGCGATCTGTTCGATCCGGTGCGCACCACGCCGACCCACGCTTGGGCGGAAGCCAAAGGCGCCGTGTTCGAGAATGTGGCCTTGTGGAAGCGAGCCCGCTACTTTCCGCGCGGCGGCGAAGACATGCATGCCGCCGTTGCGCGCGAATGCCGCGCGGTGCGTGGCGCCTGTGGGATATTCGACGCCTCGACCCTCGGCAAGATCGAAGTCGCGGGCCCCGATGCAGCCGAATTCATGAACCGCTTGTATGTCAACAATTGGTCCAACCTCGGCGTCGGCCGATCGCGCTACGGAATACTGCTCCGCGAAGATGGCTTCATCTTCGACGATGGCGTCGTGGCGCGCACCGGCGCCGATCGCTTCCACGTGACCACCACCACGGGCGGCGCGCCCCGTGTCCTCGCGTTGATGGAGGACTACCGCCAGACCGAATGGCCGGAGCTCCGGGTGTGGCTCACTTCGACCACGGAGCAATGGGCCGTCATCGCCGTGCAGGGTCCGAATGCGCGGCGGGTGCTCGAGACACTGGTGGAGGACATCGATATCGGTTCGGCGTGGCCGCATATGAGCGTGGGCCGCGGGCGGATTTGCGGTGTGCCGATGCTGCTGTTTCGCGTGAGCTTCACCGGCGAATTGGGATTCGAGATCAACGTGCCGGCGGATTTCGGCCGGAGCGTGTGGGAGGCCGTCTATGCGGCGGGCCAGGCGCACGGCATCACCGAATACGGCACCGAGACCATGCACGTGCTGCGCGCGGAGAAGGGCTACATCATCGTCGGCCAGGACACCGACGGCACCGTGACGCCCGATGACGCCGGGCTGACTTGGGCCATCGGCAAGAACAAAGTGGATTTCGTCGGCAAGCGGTCGCTGGAGCGGCCGTCCATGAAGGCAGCCGCTCGAAAGCAGCTGGTGGGTCTGCGCACCAAGGACCCGCGCACCGTGCTCGAAGAAGGAGCGCAAGTGGCGGCAAAGCCGGGCCAGAAGCCACCCATGGAACTGATCGGTCATGTCACCTCCTCTTACGCGAGCAGCGTGCTCGGCCATTCGATTGCCTTGGGGCTGGTCGCAGGCGGGCGTGCGCGCCTCGGGCAGACTCTCTATGTGCCCCTGCCCGGGGGCGATCTCGAGGTCGAAGTCACCGCACCGGTTTTCTACGATCCGGCCGGAGCGCGCATCAATGCCTGAACCTGCGATACGCCGAATGCCTGAACCCGCGATACGCAGCCTCCCGCCGGTGCCGGCGAGCGAATGGATGAGGGCAGCGGCGCCTGCAATGCGCTTTATTTTGTACGGCGACGCCCGCGTGCGCGCGGCGGCCGCCCCGGTCTGGGGAGCTCCCTTTGCCGAAGAACCGTGCCGCGCCATGCTGCAGGCTGCACGAGCCACGCTGTGGCTGGGCCCCGACGAATACCTGCTGCTGGGTACCGACACAGCCTCGGAGGTTGCGGCCGCGGAGGCGCTCGAGCGCTCGTTGAGCGGGATGCCGCATGCCCTGGTCAATATCAGTCACCGGCAATTTGCACTCGAGGTGAGCGGCGTCCATGCGGCCACCCTGTTGAGCGGCGCCTGCCCTCTCGACTTGGATCTCGGAGAATTTCCCGTCGGCGTGTGCACGCGAACCGTACTGGCAAAGGCCGATATCGTACTTTGGCGCACGCGCGACGACGCGTTTCACCTCGAGATCTGGCGTTCGTTCAGCGGCTACGTCACAGGGCTGCTCGGCGAAATCGCCAGGGAGTTCTACGGGGAGTGAACGGCGGCGCTCGGGATAATGGCGCTTCATGACAAGTCGATGACGCAAACTGATCAGCCGCCCCCGTCCACAGTGACCATACTGAGGTTTTGGTCCCACGAACCGCCGCGCCAGAGCGCCAGAATCGGAAACGTTGAGATCGGGAGATGGCGATGGACGAACAGAACACGCAAACCAGTCACGCGCGCCGTCCGAGCGGCCGCGACGCGAAGCGGGCTGCGCGCGCGGCCCGTGCGGGCGCGTCGATCCCTTACATCACGCGCAAGATCCCGTACTACGAGGTCCTGAGCGAGGAAGGGCTCGCCCTGATGGAGCACAACGCCGATATCATTCTCGAGGAGATCGGCATCGATTTTCGCGACGACCCGGAGGCGCTCGAGATCTGGAAAGCGGCCGGAGCCGACGTGAAAGGCGAGCGCGTGCATTTTGCCCGCGGCATGTGCCGTTCGCTCATTCAGCGCACTGCGCCGCGCGAGTTCACTCAGCACGCGCGCAACCCAGCCCGCAGCGTGGTCATCGGCGGCAAGAACACCGTGTTCGCGCCGGCCTATGGCTCTCCCTTCGTGCGCAGTCTGGACGAAGGCCGGCGCTATGCGCGCATCGAGGATTTCCGCAATTTCGTCAAGCTCGCGTACCTTGCCAATTCCCTGCACCATTCGGGCGGCACGATTTGCGAGCCCGTCGATCTGCCGGTCAACAAGCGTCACCTCGACATGGTGTACAGCCATTTGAAGTACAGCGACAAGGCATTCATGGGCTCCGTGACGGCGCCCGAGCGCGCCGCGGATTCCGTCGCCATGGCGAACATCGTGTTCGGCGAGGAACTGAACGATCCGCTGACCGGGCGTCCCAAGACGACCATCATCAATCTGATCAATGTCAATTCGCCGATGACCTACGACGCGACCATGCTCGGCGCCGCCAAGGTCTACGCGCGCGCCAATCAGGCGTTGATCATCACGCCGTTCATTCTCGCCGGTGCGATGTCGCCGGTGACCGTCGCGGGCACGGTGGCGCAGACTTTCGCCGAAGCACTGGCGGGCCTCGCCTTCGTGCAATTGGTCAATCCGGGCGCACCGGTGGTGCTGGGTAGTTTTGCCTCGTCCATTTCGATGCAATCGGGCGCCCCGACGTTCGGAACACCGGAGCCGGCATTGGTGCTGTACTCCATGGCCGCTCTCGCCCGGCGTCTCGGGATACCGTTTCGCTCCGGCGGCAGCCTGTGCGCATCGAAGATTCCGGATGCGCAAGCGGCCTACGAGTCGGCGAACACCTTGCTGCCGACCTGTCTCGCGGGCGTCAATTTCGTGCTGCACACGGCCGGGTGGCTCGAGGGCGGACTGGCCATGGGCTATGAAAAATTCGTCATGGATGCGGACCAGGCCGGCATGATGCACACGCTGCTCGCGGGCGTGGACTTGTCGGAGAACGGGCAAGCACTCGACGCCATGCACGAAGTCGGTCCCGGCAAGCATTTCCTGGGCTGTGCCCACACCCAGGCCAATTTCGAGAATGCGTTTTACCGTTCGCCGCTCGCCGACAACAACAGTTACGAGCAGTGGGAAGCCGAGGGCTCGCCCGACATGACGAAGCGCGCGAATGCACTGTGGAAGAAGCAGTTGGCGGAATATGTGTTGCCGCCGATGGACCCCGCGATCGACGAGGCGCTGCTCGACTATATGGCGAGGCGCAAGGGCGCGTTCCCCGACTCGAACGTCTGATCGGCGCCGGCGGGCCGTTTGTTCTTTTCAGCTCCAAGTTGTATAAACTTGACCAAATGCGCTGAATTGATAAACTATATGTTATGCCAAAAAGCCCTTCCGCCCTGCTGACCCTGCCCCCGGCAGCCGCTCAGGCATTACGGACGCTGGGTGAAAACCTGGCAATCGCCAGAGTGAGGCGGCACGAATCGCAGCGTGTCTGGGCCAAGCGCCTCGGTGTCTCTGTTCCCACGTTGATCCGGATGGAACGAGGTGATCCGGGCGTCGGCGGGGGCATTTACGCGACCGCACTATGGTTGATCGGAAGGTCGGGCGCGCTGCCCGATCTCGCCGCGCCCGGCAGCGACCGCGGCGCCCTGGAAAGCGATGTCCGCGACGCCTTGAAGCGGCGCGCCGTGCGCTCCGCTGCCTCAGCGGAAGCCCGGCTGGGCCGGAAGAACATCCGCCATGGCTGAGCGTGACGCTGCCGCGAATTACCGGCCGACCGATCGGTTGCACCTCTGGCTGCTCACGCGACCGGAGCAGCCCGTGTTGATCGGCGAGCTCAATCTGGTCCGCTCCACTCAAGGTGTGTCGTTGCGATATGCGGACCCCTGGCTGGGGCGCGGCTTTTCGCTCAGCGAAGACCTTCCGCTCATCGACGAAGAATTCCTTCCCGAAGAGAAAGGCGTTGCCGCGGGTGCCGTCGACGATGCTCGGCCGGACCGGTGGGGTGAACGGGTGATCCGGCACATCGACAAGCCCGCGCGCTTATCCTTGCTGGAGTACTTGTACTTCGCCGGAGACGATCGGTTTGGCGCTCTTGGCGTCTCAACGTCGGCCGACGAGTATTTGCCGCGGCGCCTGGGTCCTTTGCCGACGCTCGGGGACGCGGATCAGATCCAAGAGCTGATCAGGAAGGTGCTGGACAACGAGCCGGTTCCGGTGGAGCAGAAGCGCCTGATCTCGCCCGGTGTCACCATGGGGGGCGCACGGCCCAAGGCCCTCCTCGATATTGCAGGCGAACAGTGGGTCATCAAGTTCGCAGACGGCGACCCGACGGATGTACCGCTGATCGAACATGCGACAATGACGCTGGCGCTGAAGGCTGCAATACGGGTCGCGCCCACCATGCCGGTGCGCCTCACCCACGGACACGCGGTGGCCGTCAAACGCTTCGATCGCGATCGAGGGCTGCGGTTGCACAGTCTTTCGGCGCGCGTGGCTTTGCGCGCCGCCGCCGAGCGGTTCGGCTACCCGGAGTTGGCGCAGCTGCTTCGGCGCAGGGGCGTGACCGAGCGCGATGCGTACGTCAATCACATGCGTGAGCTGTTTCGGCGGATGGTATTCAACATCCTGATCGACAATACGGACGATCACGAGAAAAACCATGCACTGCTCGTGACCGACTCGCAGCAATACGAACTCTCACCGGCATACGACGTCCTTCCCTCGGGTCAGGCACTCGGTTTTCAACAGATGCGCGTCGGTGAGCAGGAGGCCGACTCTACGATCGCCAACGCCCTGTCGATGTCGCTCATGTTTTCGCTGGGGAAGGACGATGCGGTCAGCGAGGCAGGCGCCGTCGCGCGCGTCGTGGGCGGCTGGAAAGAGCACTTCAAGAGCTGTGGCGTGACTTCCGGGGACATCGATCTCTACGCGGAGCAGATCGACCGTCCGTTCCTGCGGGATCAACGCAGTGAGATCCAGGCCGGGGGGCAGCCCTAGGACCGTGTCCGGCACCCAGGCGCTTATGTCAACCGGGCCGGGCACCCCGGCGGCAATTACTGAGAGATGGCGCGCAAACCTTCGGATAATCGGCGAGAATACATGGTACCGGCCTCTACAATAGCGGGCGCACACCGCTATGCGCCGGAACTAGGGTAGCAGCTTGCGTTATCGCACCGGTCTCGCCACAAGAATGCCTCGCGGTATGACGGCATGGTTGCTGTTTGCCGCACCCTGCGGGGGCGCGTGGGCGGCGGCTGACCAGAACCCCGCGCTGGCGCTCATCGAACTCGGCACCGTCGCAATGCGCACGGACCCGGACGCGAGCAAACAGGACGCCGAGCGGGCTCTCGATATCATCCGCAGCCACCCCGATGCGGACCTGGAAATTCGCGCACGGCTGCTGCTATGCGACTACTACTCCGAGCGCGACGGCAGCGCCGCACGCGAGCAGATCGATGCGGCCAATGCCCTGCTCGACCGGGCCAAACGCAAAGGTCTGCGCGCCGGCGTGCTGACCTGCCGGGGCGAGACGCTCGAAACCGCCGGCGACAATGCGCACGCCATAGCGGACTTCGACGAGGCGGTGGCCGTCGCGGCCGGCGTGAATGACGAGCAGATGCTGGCCGACGCGCTGTTCTCGCGCGGCTATCTGCGGGGTCTGCAGGGTGAATACGCGGCCGGCATGAGCGACATGCGGCGCTCGCACGAATTATTCGATCGCATCGGCATGCCGCAGCATGCGCTCACGGTATTGAACTCGATCGCCACGATCTACAAGCGGATGGGCGATTACGAGCAGGCTTCACAGATCTATGATCGTGTGCGGGCCGAGCAGCACGATGCGGGCCTCCGCCGCGATGAGGCGGTGACGCTGCACAACCTCGGACGAGCGCGCCTGATGCTAGGGCATTGGAATGCGGCGCGCGCAGATTTCTCCGGCTGTCTGGCGCTTTGTCAAGGACTCAACTACACGCGCGGCGAGGCCTACGCGCTGGTCGGTCTCGCGTCGGTCGACAATGTCACCGGGGAACCGAACGCCGCACTGCGCACGCTGGTACAGGCGGAGGAACTGCAGCGCCGCACGCCGGATGCGCGGCTGAACGCGCAAATTCAACTGGCGCGCGGTGCGGCGCTGCGGCGGCTGCAGCGCGGGTCCGAGGCGCTCTCGGCGCTCGAGCAATCCGAGGCAGTGTTCAAGCAGGCCAATTCGCTGGAAGAGCTGGGTGCGACTTACGACGAGCTGGCGATGGTGCACACCCAAATGGGCGACTGGCGCAGCGCCTACGAGTACCGCAGCGAAGCACAGACCACCTCGGAAAAACTGCTGCACAATCAGCTTGATCAACGCTTTGCGACGCTCAAGGTGGAATTCGACACGGCGACGAAGGAAAAGGAAAACGCGCTGTTGCTGAGCCAGAACGCCGCCGACCAGAAGGCATTGGTTCAGGAGCGGCGCGCGAACGCCCTGCAGACCATGGTCATACTGTTGAGCATGATGCTGCTGGGTCTGCTGACGACCTTGGTACTGTATCAACGGCGCGGCGCGCGCCACATGCGCGCCTTGGCGATGACCGACGAGCTGACCGGCGCGCCCAATCGCCGTGCCGTGCTGACGCTTTTGGAAACACTGCTGCCGCAGGAAGACGCGCTGCCATGCTCGATCCTCGTCATCGACATCGACCATTTCAAGAGCGTCAACGATCAGCACGGACATCAGGTCGGCGACGAGACATTGCGGGTCCTCACGGCCAAGCTGCAGCGCGCGGTGGCCGCGCCTGCGCTCTTGGGAAGGCTGGGCGGCGAAGAATTCGTCGTGGTGCTGCCCAATACCGGCCCGCACGATGCACATCTCATCGCAGACCGGATTCGCGCCCAGGTGCCCTTGATCGATCTGGCGCGCTGGCTGGGCGAGCGATGCATTACGATCAGCATCGGTGTTACGACGTCCACCCCTGCGGACACCGTGACTTCGATGCTGCGGCGGGCCGACGCTGCGCTCTACGCAGCCAAGAGCGCCGGGCGCAATTGCGTGCGAACGGATCTCGCGCCCGATGTCGGCGCGACGGCTCGAACTCGTGTCCATGAAGTGACCGCCGGCTGACGGACGCTGCGCCGCGCGCACGTGTCCGTGGATGCCTACGCCGTTTTCGGAGAATCTCTGCTACGCACCGCGGCAATTTCAGGTTGAACTGCGCAATTCATCGTACGGCGCCATGCGGGGCGGCTTCATGACGAACCCATCCTCGGGTCGAGCACGCGATCCGGTAGAGAAGCTTGCTCGTGCGCAATTGATCCAGCGGTTGCGTGAGGCGGAGGCGTCGCTCGACGCCGTCCACGACGGCAGCGACTTGAAATCGGCCAAGGCGCGTCTGGCCGAGGAAATTGAAGCGCGTGCTCGCGCCGAGGGGGACTTTCAGCTTGCCTTGGATGCTGCTGGAATGGGCAGCTGGGAACTCTTCCTGGCCACGGGCGCAATACGCCGCTCATTGCGGCACGACCAGATCTTCGGCTACGGCGGGTTGCAGTTGTCGTGGTATCTGAACACCACGGTCGAGCATTTTCTCGCCGACGATCGATCCTTGGTGGAACACGAATTTGCACAGGCGGAATTCACGGGATCGGTCGATGTCGAGGCACGCATCCGGCGCGCATCCGATGGTGAGATTCGCTGGGTGCACGTCAGCGGACAGACCCTTTACGCGGAAGAAGCACCGACGCGCATTGCCGGCGTGATTGCCGACGTCACTCATCGTCGCGCCGTGGAGGAACGCCTGCGCCAAGCCCAAAAGATCGAGGCGATCGGCCAGCTCACCGGTGGCGTGGCGCATGATTTCAACAATCTATTGCAGGTGATCTCAGGCGGCCTGCAAATCATGGGACGTCCGGGCGATCCGGCAGTGCGCGAGCGCGTGTTCAACGCCATGAAACAGGCAGTCGAACGCGGCACGAGCCTGTGCCGCCAGCTGCTCGCCTTTGCGCGCCGCCAACCGCTGCGCCCGGAGCCGGTGGACCTCAATCGTCTGATCGTCGGCATGCGTGAATTGCTCGACCGCAGCCTTCGAGGCGATGTGCAATTTCAATCCGAGTTCGCCGAGGATTTGTGGCCGGTCGAGGTCGATCCCGGTGAGCTCGAACTCGTCATTCTCAATCTAGCGGTCAATGCGCGCGATGCGATGCCCACGGGCGGGATCGTCACGATCAGCGCCTGCAATTCTCCCGCGTTGGCTGATCACGAGTTGACCGGGGATTTCGTGCGGCTGGACATCACCGACACCGGCATGGGGATGGCGGCCGATGTGCTTTCTCATGCCTTTGAACCGTTTTTCACGACCAAGGAGGCCGGCAAGGGATCGGGGCTGGGGCTCGCGCAAGCCCATGGATTCGCTCGCGCGTCGAAAGGTGCGGTGCGGATCGACAGTACGCCGGGACACGGTACCAGGGTATCCCTGTTCCTGCCGCGAACCCTCAAGACCCCCGCCTGTTCCGCGGACCCCATGATAGATCGATCTCCGGAAACGACGGTGGCCTCGGCCGGTCAAGTCTTACTGGTGGAGGACGACGATGAGGTGGCGGCGCTCACCGTCGAAATGATCAATCAGCTGGGGTACGACACGACACGAGTGGCGAGCGCCGAGGCCGCGCTGGGTGCGCTGGCGGATAAACGGGCGATAGACATCGTGCTTTCCGACGTCATGATGCCGGGGCGCATGAACGGCGTTGACTTGGCGCAGGAAATTCGGCGGCGTCGTCCCCATCTACCGGTGCTGTTGACCAGCGGCTACGCGGAGGCGGCCAGCCGCAGTGCTGCCGCCCATCAGATCAGGATCATCCCCAAGCCGTTCCGGATGGAGGAGTTACGCGAGGCTCTGGCTACCGTAACGCGGGAGCATGCGCGGCAAACCCTTTGAGACGGCACCGTTGCGGCTCGATCAAGCCGGCCTTCCGGCTGTACTCGACCGGCGCGGCCGGACTCGAGCGGCTTGGCCGGACTCCAGCGGCGTATTCCTACAATTGAATAGCCCATCGACTGACAGCCGCCGGATCTTTCGCCGCGCGATCATTAATGACTATGCAATCCTCACACCCCAATGTGACCAACCCCGCGATCTCCGGAACTTCGGAGCGAGTCTGGGCGCAACACTTGTTTCGTCGATCAGACTGGTCGCCCGCAGAAGGTCCATTGCTGGTCGTCGCGCCTCATCCTGACGATGAGGTCATGGGCGCCGGCGGACTCATACATACCTGGGCGGGGATGGGAAGATCCGTGACCGTGCTGAGCGTAACCGACGGCGAAGCCGCGCTTCCGGAGCGCAAGAACCTGGATGTCATCCGGCGGGGGGAGTTGAAGGAGGCGTTGCGTAAACTCTGTGCCACCCACGTCTCGGTTGTCCGGCTTGGGCTTCCGGATGGCCGGGTCGCTGATTTTCAACAGAAACTGCGCAGTGCAATTCTGTCGCTCATCGAGCCGGCAATGACCATGATCGCGCCGTACGAACGGGATGGACACCCGGACCACGATGTCGTGGGCAGCATCTGCTGCGAGGTCGCTCGCATGCGAGGAATTCCATTGGCACGGTATCCGATTTGGACCTGGCAACGTGCAGATCCGGCCGAGTTTCGCGAGGTGAGCTGGGGGAAATTTCCTTTGGATTCGGAGGCCCGGCGCGCCAAGACGCACGCTCTGCAATGCTTCATGTCGCGGCTGCAGCCGGAT
>DASWEO010000057.1:0-2220 GCA_036394715.1 Steroidobacteraceae bacterium | reverse complement strand
TGAAATCGTGCCCATCGGCTGCTCGCCGAACGGCCGCAATATCAACGACGGTTGCGGATCGACGGCACCGGAGCTGCTCCAGCTGACGGTTCCCGGAGTGCGGGCGCAGCTCGGGATGGCGCTCGACGGAGACGGGGACCGGGTGGTGATGGTGGACGAGCTTGGGCGCTGCGTGGACGGCGATCAGCTGCTGTACATATTGGCCAAGGCCGCGCTCGATCGCGGTGACCTGAGAGGTCCGGTGGTCGGAACCGTGATGAGCAACCTAGGGCTCGAACATGCGCTTGCCGAGACCGGCATCGAGTTTCGCCGCGCCCAGGTCGGCGACCGCCACGTGCTCGCCATGCTGAATGAAGTGGGTGGAGTCCTGGGCGGCGAGACGTCGGGCCATATCCTATGCCTGGACAAAACCACCACCGGCGACGGCTTGATCAGCGCGCTGCAGGTGCTCAGTGTCATGAAACAAACCGGCGCCGGACTGGCCGAGCTCGGTGCCGGGATGCGCAAGTATCCCCAAGTGCTCCTCAACGTGCGCGTGGCCAGGCGCTTCGATCCCCTGCAGGAACCCACGGTGGTGAAAACCGCCCAAGAAGTGGAACGCCGCTTCGACGGGCGCGGGCGTATCGTGCTGCGGGCCTCCGGAACCGAACCCGTGATTCGGGTGATGGTGGAGGGTCACGACGCGAATCTGGTGAAGCAGGGCGCGCGCGAGATTGCGGCGGTGGTCGAGGCGGCCGCGGCGCTGGCGGGAGAACCCAAGGAGCCTGTCTGACTAATGATGCGCCTGCTGCGGCCGCCCCACAGCGGCATCTTTTTGCGATCCTTTCGCTTACATAGTGTGCACTATGCGCGCGAAACGATCGCAAAAATCTGCTCGCTGTGGGGCGCCCTCGCGACGGCGATCATTAGTCAGACAGGCTCCAAGGCGCCGAGGACTTGCAGTTAGCCGGCCGCGCGGCTAATCTTCGCCGCCTTTCCCGCAGGGCAAATGCCCGAAGGTAGCCTATGCGTCGTCAGATGGTCGCGGGTAATTGGAAAATGCACGGCTCTCGGGCCGCTAATCAAGCATTACTCGCCGAATTGGAGATGTCCCTCAAGCCGGAATGGCCGATCGACATCGTGGTGTTTCCGCCTTATGTATATTTGAGCGATGCCGTCCGCATGCTGGAGGACGGTCGCATAGCGGTCGGCGCGCAGGATGTGTGTGCGGAGTCCGGCGGTGCTTTCACCGGCCAGGTGAGCGCCTCCATGCTCGAGGACGTGGGCTGCCGCTACGCGATCGTCGGTCATTCGGAGCGGCGCCGCTGGTATCACGAGGATGATGCGCTGGTCGCGCGCAAGTTCGCGGCGGCTCTGGGCGCCGACCTCGTTCCGGTGCTGTGCGTCGGGGAAACCTTGGAGGAGCGTGAAGCGCGGCAAACGGAAGCGGTGATCGCCCGGCAGCTCGATGCCGTGATCGCAATGCACGGGGTCGGCGGCTTTGCACAAGCGATTCTCGCCTATGAGCCGGTGTGGGCCATTGGGACGGGCCGCACGGCCTCGCCGGCGCAGGCGCAGGAAGTGCACGCCTTCCTGCGCAATCGGATTGACGCGCAAGATGCTAAGATAGCGCGCCATTTGCGGATTCTTTACGGCGGCAGCGTAAAGGCCGGCAATGCCGCGGAGCTGTTCTCGATGCCCGACGTGGATGGCGGTTTGGTAGGTGGCGCTTCCTTGAGCGCCGATGAGTTTCAGCAGATTTGCGCGGCTGCGGCCGCTCGCCATTGAGAGATTTCTTATGTTGCGTGGATTCATTCTGGGTGTGCATGTATTGCTGGCGCTGATGATTATCGGGCTCGTGCTCCTGCAGCGGGGCAAGGGCGCCGAGGCGGGGGCCGGATTCGGTTCGGGCGCGTCGGGCACCGTGTTCGGCGCCCGCGGTACCAGCACCTTGTTCTCGAAATTGACCGCGGTGTTTGCGGCGATGTTCTTTGCCACCAGTTTGACGCTGGCGTATCTTGGCGCGCGCCCGACCGCCGAGCCGACGAGTGTGTTGGAGCGCGCAGCCCAGGCGACCACGCAGCCGGCAGCGCCAGCGCCGGCCGCACCGAATCCCGCGGCACCTGCGAAGTAATCGGTTAGGAAGTAATCGTTCAGGAAGTAATCGTTCAGGAAGTAATCGTTCAGGAAGTAATCGTTTAGTGATAGTGTTTTAGTGATAGTGTTTTAGTGGTTTTTCTT
>DASWEO010000056.1:0-3468 GCA_036394715.1 Steroidobacteraceae bacterium | reverse complement strand
GCAGGCAAAGGCGATGTCGAATCGATCCTTGAGGCCGATGAGGCGCTGCATGGCATAGGAGGAGGAGGGGTCCATGCGAATCTTCCCGTCCCAATCCAGCGTCATGAAACGAAAGGTGGGATCGACCTCTTCATTGACCACCGTGAGATCGAGGCGGAAAGCTTCGGCGATGCGTGCCCAGTAGTGCACGCCCGCGCCGCCCAAGGGGTCGACGCCCATCCGGATGCGCGAGCCGCGTATCGCGTCCATGTCCAGAATGGCGCCGAGGTCGCCCACGTAGCTCTCGAGGTAATCGTGAGTGCGGGTGGTGGCGGCACGCCGCGCCGCGGCGAATCCCACTCTGTCGATCGCGCCGGCACCCGACCGCAGGAGATCGTTGGCTCGGGATTCGATCCACTTCGTCACGTCCGTGTCCGCGGGTCCGCCATTCGGCGGGTTGTACTTGAAACCGCCGCTGTCGGGAGGGTTGTGCGAGGGTGTGATCACGATACCGTCGGCAAGACCCGTCTCGCGGCCGCGGTTATAGGTCAGGATGGCGTGCGACAAGGCCGGCGTCGGGGTGTATTCATCGCCCGGCGAGATCATGACCTCGACGCCGTTGGCGGCCAGCACCTCGAGGGCGCTCGCGAACGCCGGCGCCGAGAGTGCGTGAGTGTCGAACCCCATGAACAGCGGACCGTTGATGTTCCGCTGCCGGCGATACTCGCAGATGGCTTGACTGATCGAGAGCACGTGAAATTCGTTGAAACTCGAGTCGAAGGAGCTGCCGCGATGGCCGGAGGTGCCGAAGGCAACTCGTTGCGCGGCGATCGCAGGATCGGGCCGCTCGCTGTAATAGGCGGTAATGAGCCGCGGGATATCCACCAGCGACGCAGCCGGCGCGGCGTGGCCTGCGAGGGGATTGACCTTTGGCGTCAAGACGTGGCCAGTGCCGTGCTTTTCTCGGCGATGCGGCTCATGAGCTCCCTCCAGGACTTGACGAACGACTCCGCTCCCTCCAGTTGCAAGCGGGCGGCGAGCGCATCGACGTCGACACCGGCGTTTGCAAAGCGCGCCAGCACCTGTTCCGCGTCGCCGCCGTCCTTGGCCATCACGGACTTGAGGGTTCCGTTGGCGGCAAATGCCAGCAGTGTCTTTTCCGGCATGGTGTCGATGGTGTCGGGAGCCGCCAAGGACTCGACATACAGGCCGGCCGGCGCCTTGGGGTCTTTGGTCCCGGTGCTCGCCCAGAGCATGCGCTGCTTGCGCGCGCCGGCGGCTTCGAGATCGCGCCAGCGCTTGCTCGCCAGCAATTCGCAGTGCGCGCGGTAGGCGCGCCCCACAATGGCGATGCCTAGGCGATTGCGCAATTCTTCGGGCACCTTGTCGCCGACGGCGCGGTCCCAACGGCTCACGAACAGCGACGCGACCGAGCTCACGCGCGGATCGAGGCCTGCGGCGATGCGGCGCTCGATGCCGCGCAGGTAGGCCTCCGCGATGCGGAGGTAGTGCTCGCGGGAGAATAACAGCGTCACGTTGACCGGCACGCCGGCGAAAATGGCCGCTTCGATGGCGGGCACGCCGGCGGGGGTGCCGGGAATTTTTACATACAGATTCGGCCGGTTCGCCTGTTTGTAAATGCGCAATGCGGCGTCGATCGTGGTCTTGGTATCGTTCGCCAGGAGGGGCGACACCTCCATGGAGACCCAGCCGTCGATTCCTTGAGTGCGGTCAAAGACAGGCCTGAAGAGATCTGCGGCGCGCCGCAGATCCTCCAGCGCCAACTCGATGAACAGCTCTTCACCCGCGAGGCCGGACTGCGCCTTCTGGCGAATGCCGCTGTCGTACGCCGATGTATTGCCGATCGCCTCGTCGAAAATAGTCGGGTTCGAGGTGAGGCCGGTGACGGACAGATCGTCGATGTAGCGGCGCAGCGTACCGTTGTCGAGAATCTCGCGCGTGATGTTGTCGAGCCAGAGGCTTTGCCCCAAATCGTGTAGGCGTTTCGTGACTTTCATCGAAATTCTCCGCACCGGATACTCCGGCATTGATGCTGTGTAAGAGCGTCAGTCATGACATGGGAAGATGTCAAGGCCGCTCCTGGAAGTCGGATAAAGTGTGGTTCATAAGATCCCCGATGCGCTCGATAATCATATCGGGCGCCGGGTCCACGGAATTGGACTGCGCGGCGAGTGCATAGTGCCCCTGGCGCACGAATACCGTCGTCAGTCTATCCTTTAGGACGGATTTCATGGCCGCAAGCAGATTCGGCTTGTCGTCGACCATGACATAGTGCTTGGCCGGATAGCGCTGCTGCATATGGTCGAGCACGCGTTCCTTGTGCAGGTAGATCATGACGCGGCCTCGGACCGCATCCCATATTCCGGAGCGTTGTATTTTGCGCGGTTGGAAAACGATGTCGCCGTCCGACAGCACCACCGGACGGCCCAGAGTGTTCAAGTGAGCCACCGCCTCGAGCGCGCGCGGGAACAGCCGTGCGGCAAAGGGGTATTCCAGCAGAAACTCAGACATGGCGAGCAAGTCCGGATGGTCGTCGAGTCCGGATCGAAACGCCTGCAGGCTTGCCAAATAATCGGCGAGCCCCAGCTGCTCGCGCAATCGGCCGAAGATCTCCCAGTAGCGCGCACGTTCCGAGGCGCCGAACGCCTGTTCCAGCCGGTCGCCGAGATCCGCCCCGAAGCGGTCGTTGTCCAACAGGGTGTTGTCCACGTCCAGCAGAAAAATCACGTCTCCGGCGTTCAACACGGCAAGGACCTCTCGGTTACAGGATCATGCCAGGTGTCTCCGTCGTTCACGACGTCGAGCGAGGCTCCGGGTCCCCAGGTGCCGGGTTCGTACTCCTGCACCGGGAGGGCCGCCGTCAACACGGGATCCACCACCCGCCACGCCGCTTCCACGCAGGCATCCTGGGTAAAGAGCGAGGGATCGCCGCGAATGGCATCGCCCAGCAGGCGTTCATAAGGCGATTTCTCACTCTCGGAGTGGTGGCGGGCGATCAGTTCGACAGGCTCGCCGTGCATTTGTTCGCCGTTCCGCTTCACCAGCGCGCCCTCGCTGATCACCACCTCGGGACTCAGGCGCAGGCGGAAATAGTTTCGCGGCATGGTTTCGTTGGGATCGAAGACGGACAGCGGCGGGCGCTTCAGGGTCACCGTGACTTCCGTGGCGCTGATGGGTAGGGATTTCCCGGCGCGGATATAGAATGGGACGTCGGCCCAGCGCCAGGTGTCGATGTGCAGCTGCAGCGCGGCGAACGTCTCGATCTGCGAGTTCTTGGCCACGCCCGCTTCATCGCGATAGCCCTTGAACTGTCCGCGCACGACTTCCTTCGGATCGAGCGGCCGCATCGCGCGGAACAAGCGCAGCTTCTCCGCCTGCATGGCCTCGGGTTCATGACCGGTGGGAGGATCCATCGCGAGCAGCGCGATGACTTGCAGCAAGTGGTTCTGCACTACATCGCGAATGGCG
>DASWEO010000055.1:0-13752 GCA_036394715.1 Steroidobacteraceae bacterium | reverse complement strand
CTACCGCTGGATGGACCGTCCGCTGGTCGTCGTCTGCGTGGACGGCTGCCAGTACGAGTACATCACGGCCGCCGTGGCAGCGGGAGCGGCCCCCTTTCTCGGCCGGCTGCTCGCAGGCGCAGGGACCAGTCTGATCGCCGAGTGCGTCATGCCGAGCTTCACCAACCCCAACAATCTGTCGATCGTCACCGGTGTGCCCCCCTCGGTGCACGGGATCTGCGGCAACTACTTCTTCGACCCCGAGAGCGGAGAGGAAGTGATGATGAACGACCCGCGCCATCTGCGGGTCGGAACCATCCTGGCGGCGTTTTCCAACGCCGGTGCGAAGGTCGCCGTGATTACGGCGAAGGACAAGCTGCGCAAACTCCTGGGGCACCGGATGACGGGTATTTGCTTCTCCTCCGAGAAGGCCGACCAGGCCACCTTGGCGGAGCACGGCATAGAGAACGTGCCGGGCCGCGTCGGCATGCCGGTGCCATCCGTGTACAGCGCGGAGCTGTCGGAATTCGTCTTCGTGGCGGGCGTGAAGCTGATGGAACGCGAGCGGCCTGACCTCATGTACTTGTCCACGACCGACTACATCCAGCACAAGGCCGCGCCCGGGACGCCCGTGGCGAACGATTTTTACGCGATGATCGACCGCAATCTCGCGCGGCTCGACGCGCTGGGGGCCACGATCGTCCTTACCGCCGATCACGGTATGAACGCCAAGCACGGCGATGATGGTCAGCCCAACGTGATTTACCTGCAGGACACCCTCGATGCCTGGCTCGGCGCGTCCAAAGCGCGGGTGATCCTGCCGATCACCGACCCGTATGTCGTGCATCACGGCGCCCTCGGCTCCTTCGCGCTGGTGTACCTGCCGGAACCGGCGGCCCAGCGCGCGGCAGCGGAGCGGATCGCGGCGCTTCGCGGAATCGAAATGGTTCTGACGCGTGCCGAAGCTGCGGCGAAGTTCGAGCTGCCGTCGGACCGTATCGGCGACCTCGTGGTTGTGTCTCGGCTGGACACGGTCATCGGCACCAGCCGCGATCGGCACGACCTGTCCGGGCTCGACGTTCCGTTGCGCTCACACGGCGGCTTGTCGGAACAGAAGGTACCGCTGCTCGTCAATCGCAGCGTGAGCAAACAGCCTGAAGCGCGCCGTTGGCGCAACTTCGATGCCTTCGACCTCGGGCTGAACCTCGTGACCCGACCCTCATAGGAGCATGCGATGTCCGCCGGCGCCATCCCGTCCGCACCGCGCGAGCTGATTCGCGAGTCGCTGCGAATCGCAGGCGAGAAGGTATCGCGTGACCGGGTCATCGAGGTTCATCACCCGTATAGCGGCGCGCTCGCCGGTACCGTTCCCAAAGCCACCCTCGACGATGTCAAACGGGCGCTGCGGATCGCGCGCAGCTTCAGGTCCACTCTCACGCGCCACGACCGCTACCAGATCCTCATGAAGGCGGGCGCCATCATCGCTTCGAAGCGCGCCGATCTCGCGCGCCTGATCACGCTGGAGTCGGGTCTCTGTCTCAAGGATTCCGAGTACGAGGTCGGACGTGCCTCCGATGTTCTGCTATTCGCCGCCAACCAATCACTGGTCGACGATGGCGAAGTGTTCTCGTGCGATCTCACCGCCCATGGAAAGAGCCGCAAGGTCTACACCATGAGGGAGCCGCTGCTCGGCGCAATCTCCGCGATCACTCCGTTCAACCATCCACTGAATCAAGTGATCCACAAGGTGGCGCCCGCGGTGGCCACCAACAACCGTGTCGTGCTCAAGCCCAGCGAGAAGACTCCGCTGACCGCGTTTGCCCTCGCGGACATTTTTTATGAAGCGGGGCTGCCCCCGGAAATGCTTTCGGTGCTGACGGGCGATCCCGCTGAGATCGCCGATGAACTGCTGACCAACGAGGACGTTGATCTCGTCACCTTCACCGGCGGCGTGCCGGTGGGCAAGTACATTGCCGCCAAGGCGGTATATAAACGCCAGGTGCTGGAATTGGGCGGAAACGATCCGATCATCGTGCTCGAGGATGCGGACCTCGAAGAGGCAGCCGCACTGGCGGCGAGCGGTTCCTACAAGAACTCGGGCCAGCGATGCACCGCCGTCAAGCGCATGTTGGTTCAGGAGAGCGTGGCCGACCGTTTCGTCGAACTGCTCGTGGAGAAGACGCGTGCCGTCAGGTACGGCGATCCGTTCGATCCCACGATGGATATGGGCACGGTGATCGACGAGCCGTCGGCGAAGCGATTCGAGGCGGTGGTGAACGAAGCAGTGGCGGGTGGCGCCAGACTGCTGATCGGCAACGTCCGCCGCGGCGCGCTGTATTCACCGACCGTGCTCGACCGGGTCACACCGACTATGAGGGTCGTGCGGCATGAGACTTTCGGCCCCGTCTCGCCGGTCATCCGCTTCAAGACCGTGGAGGAGGCGATCAGCATCTCGAACGGAACCGCCTACGGCCTATCCTCGTCGCTCTGCACCAACCGCATCGACCTGATCACCCGCTTCATCCGGGAGCTGCATGTCGGCAGCGTGAACGTGCGCGAGGTCCCGGGCTACCGCCTGGAGATGACGCCGTTCGGAGGCGTCAAGGACTCCGGGCTCGGCTATAAGGAGGGCGTATTAGAGTCCATGAAGAGCTTCTGCAACACCAAGACGTATTCTCTGCCTTGGTAATCGATGCGAATCGCAGCATAGAGCACGAACCAGCATGGGCAGCACAGTCATTCTTGACCTGATGGGCGGAGTCGCGCTGCTCCTCTGGGGACTGCACATGGTCCACAGCGGCGTCGTGCGCGCCTTCGGCGCCGATCTCCGGCGTCTGCTTGGAATTGCCCTGCAGAACAGGTTTCGCGCATTTCTGGCGGGCGCCTTCGTCACGGCCCTTCTCCAGAGCAGCACGGCGACGGGCTTGATGGCCGCCTCGTTCGTTACCGGCGGTACTTTGGATCTGGTTCCCGCGCTCGCCGTCATGCTCGGCGCCAACGTGGGCACCACGCTGGTCGTACAGATTCTGTCGTTCAACATCGCCGTCGTGACGCCCGTCCTGCTGCTGACCGGTGTGATCGCCTTCAAGCGCGGCGGCAGAACCCGGACGCGCGATCTGGGCCGGGCCGTGATCGGGATCGGGTTGATGCTGCTGGCGCTGCACATCTTTCTCGGCGCTCTGGTGACGACGGAAAGCGTGCCCATCTCGCGCGCACTGCTGGGCGCGATCACGAATCAGCCGTTTCTGTGCTTGGTGGTCGTGGCAGCCCTGACCTGGGCGGTACACTCGAGCGTGGCGGTCGTGCTGGTCGTCATGTCGCTCGGGGCCGCCCACCTCATCCCCCCGACAGCGGTGCTCGCCATGGTGCTCGGCGCGAACGTCGGCAGCGCTCTCAACCCGCTGATCGAGACCAGTCAACGGGGGAACCTGGCCAGCCGGCGGCTTCCGATCGGCAATCTCCTGACGCGCCTCGTCGGCTGCGCGCTGGTACTTCCGTTTCTGCATCCGATCGCGGACACACTTCAGCGGTACGAGCCGAATCCTGCGCGCCTGGCCGCCGATTTTCACACCGCCTTCAACATACTGCTGGCGCTGGTCTTCATCGGCCCTCTCGATCTCTTGGCCAAACAACTCACACGCTGGTTGCCCGACCAGCAGAAGTCCGCGGACCCGGGCACTCCGGTCTATCTCGACGCCGCCGCCTCCGGCGCTCCCGCCGTCGCGCTGGTCTGCGCCGCCCGCGAGGTCCTGCGGATGGGCGACCTGGTCGAAACCATGCTGCGGCAGGCGATGACGGCGCTGCTGACCAATGACCGCAAACTGGTCGCCGAGATCAGCAACATGGACGACGCCGTCGACAGCCTCAATGAGGCGGTGAAACTGTACGTCACGCGCCTGACACGCGACGCCCTCGATGACCGCGACGGCTATCGTGCGATGGAGATCGTTTCGTTCTCGATCAACCTCGAGCACGTCGGCGACATCATCGACAAGAATCTGATGGACCTTGCGTCCAAGAAAATCAGGCGCGGCATCACGTTCTCGAAGGAGGGCGAGGCTGATCTGGTCGAGTTTCACCGGCAAGTCATCGATAGCCTCAAGCTCGCGGTGGGAATTTTCATGTCGGGCGACATGAACGTCGCCCGCCAGCTGGTCGCGGCAAAAGCGCAGTTGCGCGAGAAGGAATTTGCCGCTGCAGAACGCTACCTGGTGCGCCTGCGGGAGGGAACGCCGGAAACGATCGAGTCGTACTCGCTGGATTTGGACATTCTGCGCGATCTCAAGCGTGTGCACTCGCACCTGTGTTCGGCTGCCTATCCCGTCCTCGAACGCGCGGGAGCGCTGCAGCCCAGCCGTCTCAAGGACCCCGTGTCGAGCCGGCGCAAAGCCCCGGCAAACCGACTCCCTGCCAAATGAGGATGTCATGTCCGACCCGATACTGCTGACGCCAGGCCCTCTGACGACCTCTGCGGAGACCAAGTTGGCGATGCTCTCGGACTGGGGATCGTGGGACAGCGCCTTCAACGAATTGACCGCATCGGTGTGCCGTGATCTCGCTGCCTTCGTCAACGCGCAAGACGACCATGTCTGTGTCCCGCTGCAGGGCAGCGGGACGTTCAGCGTCGAAGCGGCGCTCGGCACGCTCGTTCCCAAGGGCGGCAAGGTGCTCGTGCCGGAGAATGGCAGCTACTGCAAGCGTATCGTGCGGATCTTAAGCTATCTGGGCCGCGAAGCGGTCGTGCTGCCGCACGCCGAGGACGAGCCGGCTGACCCGGCGCGGATCGACGCCGCGTTGACCGCGGATACCTCGATCTCCCATGTCGCTCAAGTGCACTGCGAGACCGGGACGGGAATCCTGAATCCGCTGCCGGAAATCGCGGCGATCGTCGCGAATCACGGCCGCGGCCTGATCGTCGATGCGATGAGCTCCTACGGAGCCATACCCATCGACGCTCGGACCATCCGCTTCGACGCTCTCATTGCGGCGTCGGGGAAATGTCTCGAGGGCGTGCCTGGCATGGGTTTCGTCATCGCCCGGCGGACGACCCTGCAGGGCTCCGCCGGCAACAGTGGTTCGCTCGCCATGGACTTGCTCGACCAGTGGCAGTACATGCAGAAGACAGGGCAGTGGCGGTTCACGCCGCCGACGCATGTCGTGGCCGCTCTACGCGCCGCCATCGACCAATACCAGGCGCAGGGCGGCCCGGCGGCCCGGCTGGCGCGCTACACGGAGAACTGCGCCGCGCTGGTATCCGGCATGCGGGCGTTGGGCTTCAAGACATTCCTGCCGGACGCCTTGCAGGCTCCCGTCATCGTCACGTTTCACTCTCCGCCCGATTCCAAGTACGACTTCACCGACTTCTATCGCCGGGTGCGCGGCCGCGGATTCATTCTGTATCCGGGTAAGCTGACGGCCGTCGATACCTTCCGCATCGGCTGTATCGGCGCGATCGGCGCCGACACCATGACACAGGCCGTGTCCGCCGTCGCCGACGCCCTGCGCGAGATGGGAGTCCGGAGGCTCGCGCATGAGTAGGGCGATGCCAGCGCGTCCGGTTTGGCAGGAGCAAATCGAACAGCTGCGTGACAGGGGTTATGTCGTCGTCCCGCGGTTCGTGCCGGTCGACGAACTCACGAAGCTCAACGAAGCCGCGCGGACACAACTTGCCCTCCGCGCGGACCCGCTCGAATTCGAAGCCGATCTTCAATATCCCGGTGCACCGCCGTCGCGTACGGCGGCCGGCGGCGAGACCGTGCGCCGGCTGCTCGACGCCTATGCTCGCGACCCCGTGTTCGCCCGATGGGGCACGGCGCCCGCGCTGCGCGAATGGATGAAAGAGTATTTCGGTGAAGGCGTGCTGATGTCGCGGACCCATCACAATTGCCTGATGACCAAGCATCCGCTCTACGGAAGTCTGACCAACTGGCATCGCGACATTCGCTATTGGTCGTTCGAGCGCGAGGATCTCGTCTCGGTATGGCTCGCGCTCGGCCAGGAGGAGACCAATAATGGCGCGCTCTGGTTCGTGCCGGGTTCACACCGGATGGTGTTCGATGCCGATCGGTTCGACGCAGCGAGGTTCTTCCGCGCCGATCGAGCGGACAACGCCGAGGTCATCCGCGCCGCCGAGTCGCCGCGGCTCGCGCCGGGCGATGCGGTGTTCTTTCATTGCAATACCCTGCACTCGGCCGGCAAGAACCGCAGCGTCGCGGTGAAGTTCTCGCTGGTCTACTCCTATCACGGCAGAAGCAACGCGCCGAACGCGGGCACGCGCTCGGCGTCGAAGCGCGAGGTCGACCTGGGCTGAACTCCCGCTTGCCAGGGTGGCTCGCCTTGGTTGCCGATCCGCAGCGTGCCGGCTCGACTTGGCGGCCCTCCGGCATATAGGATGTGAATGGTGACAAAGATACATCCCGGCGTAGGTCCCCAGTTTCCGCAAGTCGTCGTTCTCGTGGGTGCGACCGGCGATCTTGCTCGTCGCAAATTGTTGCCCGGCATGTTTTATCTGTGGAGTTCGGGGTTCATCCCCGGCTGCCGGATCATTGGGACATCCCTGGACGATCTCAGCGCGGACGATTTCCGCAAGATCGCGCGCGGAGCGCTCGCCGAGTTCTCGACGCGCAAGGTCGAGGAAGCGGCCTGGGCAGACTTTGCGAACAGCTTGCAATACGTGCCGATGGCCCGCGGCGCCGATGCCCTCAAGGCGGCGGTAATCGAGGCGGAGCGGGCCTTCAACGGCGAGAGTCGCCGGCTTCACTACCTCAGCGTGCCGCCGAACGCGGCGTTGTCCGCGGTACGCTTGCTGGGAGAAGCCGGCTTGGTCGAGCGCTCCCGGATTATCATGGAAAAGCCGTTCGGCACCGACTTGGCGAGCGCGGTTACGCTGAACGCCAGACTGCACGAGGTTTTCGACGAGGACCGGATCTTCCGAATCGATCACTTCCTCGGCAAGGAAGCGGCGCAGAACATTCTGGCTTTTCGCTTCGCCAATGGATTGTTCGAGCCGATCTGGAACCGCAATTTCATCGACCACGTGCAGATCGACGTGCCGGAGACCCTGGGTCTCGGCAAGCGCTCCGGCTTCTACGAGCAGACCGGTGCCTATCGAGACATGGTGGTAACCCACTTGTTCCAGATTCTTGGCTTCATGGCCATGGAGGCGCCGACCTCCCTGGAGCCCAACCCCATCAGCGAGGAGAAGAACAAGGTTTTTCGCAGCATGTTGCCGATCAAGCCGTCCGATGTCATCCGCGGACAGTACACGGGATACCGGTCGGAAGAGGGGGTGTCCGGCGATTCGGATACGGAGACCTTCATTGCGCTCAGATGCTTCATCGACAACTGGCGCTGGGCCGGCATACCGTTCTACCTGCGCACGGGCAAGCGGCTTGCCCAGGGGCAGCGGATCATTTCGATCGCGTTTCGAGAGCCGCCGAAGAGCATGTTCCCTGCCGGATCCGGCGTCAGCGCGCAAGGGCCGGATCACCTGACATTCGATTTGGCGGATGCTGCAAAAATGTCGCTGTCGTTTTACGGCAAGCGCCCCGGCCCCGGCATGCGGCTGGATAAACTGAGCATGCAATTCGCCATGCACGATACCAGCCACATCGCCGATGTGCTCGAGGCGTACGAGCGCTTGGTCCTGGATGCCATGCGCGGCGACCACACGCTGTTCACGAGCGCGGAGGGGATCGAGCGGCTGTGGGAGGTGTCGACGAACCTCTTGGAGTCACCCCCGCCGGTGCGTCTCTACGACCCCGGATCGTGGGGGCCGAATGCGATCCACCAGCTCATCGCTCCTCATGCCTGGCGGTTACCCTTCGAACGAGTCTGGCGGGATCCCAATTCGGTCGGTAGCTGAATGAGCCAAGAAAAATCCGCCGATTCGGCGATTCCGTCCGAATGGCAACCCATTGTTTCAGGCAATGCGGAACTCGAGCTCTCTTCGGTGCCCGTAGGAAGCCTGCCTGCGCTGCGAATGGATTTCGATTTCAAAGGGGGCGGAGGCTTCGTGGTCGCGCGCCGTGCGCTGAAGCAAAGGATGCCGGAGGAATATGCAGTGAGCTTTCGCCTGCGCGGCCGCGGCGCGGTGAATCATCTGGAGCTGAAGCTGGTCGACGCCACGGGTCAGAACGTGTGGCGGCATGTGCAAAAGGACCTGCGGCTTCCGCAGCGCTGGACGCGAATGAGGGTGGACAGCCGCGACATCGATTTTGCCTGGGGCCCGTCGAGCGGCGGCCGCCTCTCGGACTTGAGTTCGATGGAGTTTGCCATCGTCGCGGGTGAGGGCGGGAAGGGCACGGTCTGGATCGCCGGCGTTGAGATCGAGGATTGCACCCCGGCCGAGGCTCCGAAGGCCAGTGCATCGAGCGCAATGCCGGATTTCCAAGCGCCCGCCGCGTTGCAGGGCTCCGGCTGGAAACCCCGGCCGGACGATGCGCGGCCATGGATCGTGATCGATTCGATCGAGCCCCGTATGGTAGGCGGTTTGATCGTCGAATGGCTCGACCGGGCGCCGGCGAGCGGCTTTCGTGTCCGAAGCTCGAACAGCGGCATTCGCTGGAAGACCGTGTACACCGCAAAGAAGGCGGGCGGCAAACGGAGCTACGTGTATCTACCCGGGCTCAAGACCCGATTTCTTCGCCTGGAGCTCGATGAGCCATCGGCGGGCGCGGCTCTGCGGGTGCAATCGTTCGAGTTCTCGCGTTCCATCCATGCCTTCTGGAACAATGTCGCACAGGGCGAAGCGCGCGGCTGGCATCCGCGTTGGCTGCACAATGAACAGAGCGTATGGACACCCTTCGGCACCTCCAGCGGCGTTCATTGCGCGTTGATGAATGAAGACGGCATGGTCGAGGTCGACCAGGGATCGTTTTCGATCGAACCCATGATATGGACCCCGGGCCGGCTCTTCACCTGGACGGACTTGGCGTCGCGACAGGAACTCCTGGCCGAATGGATGCCGGTGCCGTCCGTGGTTTGGGAAACCGCCGATTGGCGTCTGCGCATGCAGGCGGAGAGCACTCTGAGCGGTTCCTCGCGCGTGCACTATCGATTCGAGAATCTCACGGATCGGGAATTTTCCGCCCGCCTGTTCATGCTGCTGCGTCCGTTTCAAGTGACGCCGCCGTGGCAAAGTTTCCGCAACTTGGGCGGCGTCAGCAGGATCCACGATCTGGCATGGCGCGATGGCGCGGTGCTCGTCAATGAGAGTCATTTGATCGTGCCTTCGATTGCCGCAGGAGCGGCCGCACCCAAGGGATTCGGAGCGCTGCGCTTCGATGAAGGATTCATGGCGGCGCACCTGGCTTCCGGTGTGCTCCCCGCCAATGCGGACACGCATGACTCCTTCGGTTTCGCCACGGGCGCGCTCGGTTTTGAGTTGCCGGCCCGAGCTCATGGGATGGCGGAAATCGTTCTGAGCTGTCAGCCGGCCGCGGCGGCGAGTTCGATCGCAGAGCCGGCATTCGAGTGGAGCACGAGGCTTCCATGGGCCCAATGGACCGGCAATGGCTGGATGACGGACGCCGTACACGCGGCGCTCACGGCGACGGCGCACATTCTGGTGACCCGCGCAGGTCCGGCTCTGCAGCCGGGTCCCAGGCGCTACACGCGTTCTTGGATACGTGACGGCGCCATGATGAGCGCGGCCCTGCTGCGCATGGGACGCGCGCAGGAAGTACGGGAGTTCATCCGCTGGTATGCGCCGCATCAGCGCGCCGACGGCTTCGTGCCTTGTTGCGTCGACATTGAAGGGACCGATTGGCTGGTCGAGCACGACAGCCATGGCGAACTGCTGGCGTTGATCGCCGACTACCATCGATTCACATCGGATGAAGCGTTTCTCACGGAATCGTGGACATTCATCGACAGGGCGGTCGGATGCATCGAAAAGTTGCTGGGAAAGGATGGACTGCTGCCGATATCGGTGAGCCATGAGGGTTACCTGGCGCAGCCCGTGCACTCTTACTGGGACGATTTCTGGGCGCTGCGAGGATTGCGCGATGCGGCCGACCTGGCGAGAGCGGCCGGCCGCGAGACCTCCGCGCAAAGCTGGCGCAGCTCGAGCGAGCGCTTTGCGGCTTCGCTGTTCGCTTCGATCGAGGCTACCCGCGCGCAGCGGAAGTTGGACTTCATTCCAGGCAGCATCGAGTGGGCCGATTTCGATCCCACCGCCACCGCAAATGCCATTTACTTGTTTGATGTGCCCGACGGTCTCAACCGCGCGGCGCTCGACCAGACCTTCGACACGTATCTCGCCGACTGGCGCGCAAAGCGCAGCGGCGCCGTGCCCTCGCCGAGCTACACACCCTACGAAATTCGCATCATCGGCGCCCTGGTGCGATTGGGTCGGCGCGATGCGGCGCTGGAACTACTGCGTTTCTTCTTGTCGGATCGCCGCCCGCAGCCCTGGAATCAGTGGCCGGAGATCGCATGGCGGGACCACAAGGCTCCGGCCCACGTCGGCGATCTGCCGCACACCTGGATTGCCGGCGAATATGTGCTTGCGGTACGGAGCCTCCTTGCCTACGAACGCGAAGCCGATTCATCCCTGGTACTGGCGGCGGGCCTGGCGCCCGAATGGATCGAAGGTTCCGGCGTGCAGGTGAACCGGATGCCGACTCTTTACGGTACCTTGAGCTATTCGCTGCGAAGGATCGACTCGGCCACGCTGCGCTTCGGCATCGAAGGCGGAATTGCGGCCAAGATCGTTCTACGCCCGCCGCTGGCGACGCCCCTGCGCAGCGTGACCGTCGACGGCAGCGCCTATGCGAACTTCGACGAGGATTCCGTGACCGTGCTTCGTACACCCGCGGAAGTCATCTGCACCACATCCTGAAAGGCGTCGAGGTTGGGATCTGCGCCGCGGATTGGGTGGTATCCTTTGGGCAAAGCGTGGCGGAGTGCTCGGCAAGGTAATGGAAGACTCCACAGAAATCCCCGGCACCTCTCCTGAGGGCGAGAGCGCTCACTTGGGCCTTGCGCGGCAGATCGGACTCGTCACCCGCACGATCTTCGGCTCGCCGGTGCGCAGGGTGCTCATATTGGTGCTTGCCGCATTGATACTGGTCGTCGCGGCCACCGCCTACGGTCAGATTCGCCTCAACGGCTGGAACAAGCCGTTCTACGATGCTTTATCGCGGCGTGACCTGCGGGACTTCCTGTTCCAGCTTGGCGTCTTCTTCGTGATCGCAGGATTTCTCCTCGCTCTCAATGTGGCGCAGCGATGGCTGGTCGAAACCTTGGAGCTCAAGCTGCGTGAGGGGCTCGTACTCGGCCTCCTTCGCGACTGGATGCTGCCGCGCCGCGCGTTTTGGCTTGCCAACGCGGGTACCATGGGCGTCAACCCGGACCAACGCATCCATGAAGACGCGCGCAAGCTCTGCGAGCTGTCGGCCGATCTCGGCGTCGGATTGCTCCAGGCCTTGATATTGTTCCTTACTTTCGCGGGCGTGCTCTGGGTTCTGTCGAACGACTTCATTTTCCGTGTCAACGACCGGGACTATACGGTCCCAGGCTTCATGGTGTGGGCGGCGATCATCTATGCGAGCGCAGGCTCGCTTCTCAGCTACCGGGTCGGTCGAGGTCTCATCACCCGCAACGCGGAACGCTACGCGCGCGAGGCCGATCTGCGCTTTTCGCTGGTGCGAGTCAACGAGCACGTCGATGACATTTCGTTGGCGGAGGGTGAGGCGGACGAGAAACGCCGGATCGAGCTTCATCTTGGCAATGTGCTCGCTGCGACGCGCCGCATCGTCAGGGGTCACGCCAATCTCACCTGGGTCACCGCCGGCTTTGGCTGGGTCACGATAGTGGCTCCCATACTCGTTGCGGCGCCACTGTATTTCAGCGGCAAGGTTTCTTTCGGCGGCCTCATGATGGCGGCGGGTGCGTTCAGCCAGGCGCAGTCGTCGCTGCGATGGTTCATAGACAACTTCAGCGCCATTGCCGACTGGCGCGCCACGTTGCTTCGAGTCGCAAATTTCCGCCATGCGCTGATCAGGAGCCAAGAGCCGGGCGGATTCGGAAGCCGCATCGTCTACACCGAGGGGGATCCCGGCGAGATTTCAATCGAGGGCCTCGAGATCGTATCTGCAGCGAATGCCGACATGCTCAAGGAAACGAAAGTGGTCGTGAAGGCCGGGGAACGGGTCCTCATCCTGGGCGCGCCGGGAACCGGCAAGACGCAGCTGTTTCGCGCGCTGGCGGGACTATGGCCCTGGGGCGCCGGGCGCATCACGCGCCCGGCGGGCGAACAGATATTTTACCTGCCGGGCGGTACGCCCTACATGCCCCGGGGAACCTTGCGCGAAGTACTGGCCTATCCTTTGAAGGCCGACAGTTTCGCCGAGGGCGATTTCGCGCGCGCGCTCTACCGGCTCGGCCTCGAACGCCTCGCACCGTTGCTCGACAAGACCCAGCGTTGGGATCGGGAATTGAGCCGAGATGAGCAGCTTTGCCTCGCCGTCGCGCGCATCTTGCTGCAAAAGCCGCCCTGGGTACTCATCGACGGCACATTCGGTCTGCTCGCCGACGACGTGCTCGAACTGGTCATCGACGTCTTCACCAACGAACTACAGCACACCGGCGTCATCCACATCGGCGGACCTGCTCAAGCGCACCCCCTGTTCACGCGCGTCCTGCATCTCATCAAGTCTCCTGGGGCTCGCAAAAGAGCAGCGACCTTGACTGGGAGCCACGGATGAAAAGGGCGTCAAAACCGGCGGGAAGAGGGATTGCCCAGTGGACGGCGAGCTGTCTCTTCTTGCTCTTGGTCTTTGCTTCCTCGAGGGTTTGGGCCGTCGGGCCGGTTTTCGAATTTCGTACGCCGGCTTCCGTGGACGATCCCGCGGCGGCCGCGGCCATGCGCGATTTGGCTGCGCGGCTCGTTCCCGTCTATCAAGATCCCGATCCGGACCGCTATCTCGCGAATTTGTCCGCGCTTCAATTGGTGGCGGGCAACTATTCGGCTGCCTACGAATCGCGGCAGACGCTGCGCGATCGGCGGCAGCGCTTGGACGCCGGCCGGCCGGTCGGCCGTGACGTGATTTACGACATGTACGCACGCGCCAAGGCAACGGAAGCGGAGAGTCAGGTGCCCTTCGCGCAAGCATTCACTCAAGCGTATCAAGACGTGGTTCCCCGGCTCAACGACCAGGACGCCTACGCCGTCACACAATGGCTCGGGACATCTCCGGCGGTGTTTCGTTACGCTCTGCAGAAGTTGTTCGATCAGCAGCGGGCCGACGACAGCATTGGACAATCGGAAGCGGTGGCGCTGATTCGGGCGTACCTGTCTTTTGATGCCTATCGGAGCTTCGGTCCCCTGGTCGTCCCGCTCGACGAGGAGGACGATCGACGGCGCTACGCGGTCGACGACCAGGTCTTGATCAAGACTCCGGACGGGGTGAGCATTGCCGCGCTGCTGGTTCGTCCCCGAAGCATCTCCAAACCGCTTCCAGCGCTGCTGGAGTTCACGATCTACGATTCACGGAACTACGCCAAGGAGTGCGCGGCGCACGGCTATGTAGGAGTAGTCGCCTACGCCCGAGGTACGCATGACAGTCCCCGCCAGGTCGTTCCCTATCAGCACGACGGTGACGATGCGCGAGCGGTCATCGATTGGATTGCCAAGCAACCCTGGAGTGACGGCCGCGTGGGCATGTACGGCGATGCCTACAGCGGCTTTACCTCGTGGGCGGCCGCCAAGCAACTGCCGCCCGCGCTCAAAGCCATCGCGACATCGGCAACCACCGCTCCCGGAATCGA
>DASWEO010000054.1:0-3492 GCA_036394715.1 Steroidobacteraceae bacterium | reverse complement strand
GATCGATATGCCGCGCGCCTTCTCTTCCTTGAGCCGATCGGTATCGACCCCGGTGAGTGCACGGACCAAGCTCGTTTTGCCGTGATCGATGTGTCCGGCGGTACCGATGATCATCGATGGAGGAAATTCCACTGCACGATGAACTCGGTCTCGTCGGCGGCCTCGAGACAGCGCAGGTCGAGCCACAGCGTCTTGTCGGCCATGCGGCCGATGACGGGACGCGGCAGTTCACGCAGCTGCGCCTCGAGCCGGGTCAGGCTGCCGCGCTTGCCGCCGGCTTTGCGCACACAAAGCCCATAGCTCGGCAGCCGATCGACCGGCAGTGCGCCGCTCCCGATCTGGGACGTCATGGACTCTGCTGTCACCTCATACGCCTCATCCAACGCCGCCTGCACCACCGGCAACAGGCGCCGCGCCCGGGACTCGATTTCAGCCGCGCTGCGGGTCAACAGACGCAAAGTCGTCAATCGATCGGCGAGCAGCTCCGGCGCCCGATACAGCGCCAACACGGGCTCGAGCGCGGCGAGGGTCAGCTTGCCGACGCGCAGCGCGCGCTTCAGGGGATTTTTCTTCAGGCGTTGAATCAGATCCCTCCGGCCGACGATGATGCCCGCCTGGGGCCCGCCCAGCAGCTTGTCGCCGCTGAACGCAACCAGGTCGGCGCCGGCCGCCACCGTGTCGCGCACCGTGGGCTCCTTCGGCAGTCCCCAGGCGCCGAGGTCGATCAAGCTGCCGCTGCCGAGATCGACTCCCACCGGCAAGGCGCGTGCGCGTCCGATGGCGGCGAGTTCCGCCACGCCGACGCTGGCGGTAAATCCACTGACGGCGTAGTTGCTGGTGTGCACTTTCATCAACAGGGCCGTGTGCGCCGCCATGGCATTGACATAGTCGGACGCATGCGTGCGATTCGTCGTGCCCACTTCGACGAGTTTCGCGCCGGCGCTGCGCATCACGTCGGGGATGCGGAATGCTCCGCCGATTTCAACCAATTCACCGCGCGACACGAGAACCTCACGGCGGTTCGCCAGCGTATTCAGCATGAGCAGCACGGCGGCCGCGTTGTTGTTGACCACCGTAGCCGCTTCGGCGCCGGTCAATTCGCAAAGCAGGGGTTCCACCAAATCGTCCCGGTCGCCGCGTCCGCCTGAATTCAAATCGAACTCGAGATTGACCGGAGCGGTAAGTGCGCGCGCCACCGATTGCACGGCTGTATCGGCGAGCAAGGCGCGCCCCAGATTGGTATGCAGCACCGTGCCGGTGAGGTTGAACACCGCACGCAGCTGCGGCCGCGCGCGCCGTTCCAGACCGGCGCCGACATGGCTTGCAATCGCTCGTGCGCTCAGTGCATCGACCGTGAGGTTGCCGCCGGCGGCGCTCCCGCCCAGCCGCTCCAGCTCGCTGCGCAGCCGCTCCAGCTCGCCGCGCAATGCGGCGGTGACCTGAGTCCTGGCGTACTTCGTCAGCAGCGGAGCGAAGGCGGCGTCATTCAACAGCCGGTCCAGCGACGGAATGTCCGATGCCTGCGCCGGCACCGGCACCGGCACCGGCGTAGACGGTGACGGTGCCGGCGACGTAGATGGCGACGGCGACGGCGAATCGGAGGTCACGGCACTCAGATCGTGTTCGGCAGCCACAGCAGAGGATTCCCGCTGGCGCGATGATAGCCCTCTTCGGCAAGCAGCAGGTCGAGGGCTACGCTGGCCACGTCATCGGCCACCGGCTCGACGCCGGTGTCCTTCTCCTGATACAGGATCTTGCGGTATCCGTGGCATTGCTCGCAGGTCTCCGCGCGCACTGCGGCTGCGCCCTCCTCGCTCGGGCTTTTGTCGGCTGCATTGCCCACGAGAGAGTAGTAAGCGATATTCTTGCCCGAGGCGCCGCACTGAGAACACAGCACTCGCACCATGTGCCATTCGGTCGCGCACAAGGCGCAATGCAGGTAGCGATAGCCTTGATACGGCGAGTGCGCGCATACCATGCTGGCAACGGGCAGAGTACCGCACAGCGGACACACGCCGGGGACGTCGAGCGGCTTGACCTGGTCGGCGGTGAACTGAGCAGCCAGTGCGATCCAGTGCACCTGCAAGGCGGCCATGATGACCGTCGCAACCGGTATGTCGACGGCCTCGCTCCGCGCCTCCAGTATCGACGCCGCTTGAGCCTCGATCCAGGCGGGAGTGGCCCGGTGGATCGTCGCGATACTGTCGCTGACGCCTGCGGGGAAACCCGTCTGGGCGGCGAGCGCCGAGCACAAGAACTCTAGTGTCTCCCGCCACTGCGGCGCTCGCGGCCAGGTCGCGGCATGGATGGGCGGCATGCCGTGTTCGCCCGAACTTTCAATCTGCGCTGCAGACGGCGGCGGCACCGCCGAATCCGCGAGCGCCGCATGCTGCGCGTCCACCAGCACCGCGAGGAACTGCAGATAATCGCCGAGTGCCGAGCCTGCCGCGAGCCTGCGCAACCGTGCGGCGCGCCGCGTAAACACGAACTCGCGAGCGGGTAAACGGATGCGCGGTATCGACGCGTGAGCCAGCGTTTCGATCTGACCGGGTTCTAGGATTCGTTGCGCCATTGGGGCCAGCCTTGAGGATATTAGAGCATCCTCGCCGCAACCCCGGCAAACGTCCAGTGGAATCCGGCGGTAGAGGCGCAGGCGATCGATCGTGCCCACCGCATCGCGCAGACAAACCGCGACTTTGCCTGTCGCCTGGTGACTCGGAACCGATGCAGGCTTATCATTCACTCATATGAAGCCAAAGCCACTTCAGCTCAGCGCTGCGCAGTACCTCGAGCGGGAGGCAAGGAGCCGCGTCAAGCATGAGTACGTGGACGGGGAGGTGTACGCGATGTCCGGAGCCTCGCGTCGTCACAACCTTCTTGTCACTAATCTTCTTCGCAGGGCTGCCAATGCCGCGGCTGAACACCGCAATTGCCAGGTATTTGGGTCCGACATGAGGGTCCACGTCGAGGCACGCAACAGTTTCTATTACCCTGACGTGAGCGCGTGCTGTGATCCGCACGACCGTGACGAGCTTTACGTCAAAAACCCGTGCCTGATCATCGAGGTGCTTTCGCCATCGACCGCGAGCGTCGATCGACGGGAGAAGCGGACGAGCTATGCGACGCTCATTTCATTGCGCGAATACATCATCGTTGAGCAGGATCGTATGCGTGTCGAGCTTTATCGTCGCGAAAGTCGCGGCTGGCAAGGCTACATCTTGAGCCAGTCGGATGACTTCGTTGAGTTGTCGTGTCTGGTCCTGCGGCTGACACTGAGCGAAATTTACGAAGGCATCGAGTTTCCATCCGGAGTTGCAGAGCCAGAGCCGGAGGAATACGCGGTATAGGTAAGCAAGGCGCTATTTGGATTGGATACCCTTGCCGACCTCGCGGAACCATGCGCGATGGTGCTTCCACGCCCAGCCGGGCGTAACCACGCCGCGCGTCATGGCGCGAATCGATCCTTTGACCCAGATGCCGGCATAGATGTGA
>DASWEO010000053.1:0-9382 GCA_036394715.1 Steroidobacteraceae bacterium | reverse complement strand
GAGGTAGCCGCGCTGGCCGGACTCGGCATCGCTTATCAGCGCGATGAATTCACTCAGGGCTTGCTGCCGCAACTGCGAGTCGTGCACCCGCTCATTGGCGGTATTGAGCCGCGACTGCCCGGCCGCAGCCAGGAAAAATAGACCGATCAAGAAGCCGATCAGCAGCAGCGGCGGCAAGGCGATGTACCATCGACCGACTTCGCCCAATTCCTCGCCCAAGATTTTCATGTGATCTTCCGCGCTATAACCCCAAAGTTTAGCATGTGGGGCGATTCCTACAGGAAGGGCCAAGCGCAACCGATGGCGCAGCTCCTCGGCCGCCGCGACGATACCTGTGATACTGTCTCTGTGTTCTCTAGGAGATAACAAATGGAAACTACATACGACGGAACCACTGAGCAGGCTCGTGCGGCCGGACGTCGCCTCAAGAACGATTTGAGCGAAGGCGTGAACCATATCAAGGCGACTGCTTCGAGCGAGATCAAGAACTTGATCGCAGACGTTGAAGAGCTCATGGCGCGGATCGTGGATTTGAAAGACGCGGACGTGGTGCGGGTGCGAGGCAAAGTTCAGCGCGCGGTTGATGCGACGAAGCAAAGCCTGGCGGAGGGGGCCGAGACCATACGGCAGCACGCGCAAGACGTCGCCAGCACGGCTGACGACTATGTTCGCGATAGCCCGTGGCAAGCGGTTGGCATTGCCGCTCTGGTCGGCGCCGTCGTGGGGATTTTAGCGACCCGCCGTTCTTAAGGTCTCGAGACGGTGAGACTGCTGCTGTGGTCACTGGCGAAAGCGACGCCGGCGCTGCTGCGGCATCTCGTGGCGTATGTCGACCTCGCGAGCTTGGATTTAGCCAGGGCGCAACGTGAAATGGCGGCGGAGTTCCTGGCGTCCGCTATCGCAGCCATCTGCGGCCTGTTTGCTGTTTTCATGGGTTGCCTCGTCGTGGTGGCCTGCACCTGGGACACGCCCCACCGAGTGAGCGCCATCGCCTGGATGGGCGGCGGATTTTTGGCTCTGGCCATCGGGGCGGCCGCGTACCGGGCGAATGCCGTGCGGGCGAAATCGCAGTTACTTGCGTCCGTGCGCCGGGAATGGCAGGAGGATCGTGTGATCCTCGAACGCATATTGTCGCCGGACCAGGATTGAACCGCTCATGATCGACCGAGAGGACGCAGCTCGAGCCTTGATTCTCGGGAGGCTAGCGGCGTCACGGGAAGAATTGCGGCGCGCCCTCGATCCGCCGCGCAAAGACGCAGGCGCCGGCAACCCGACACACGGCGGTCACACGGGGGGATTCCCCCGCAGCCGCACCATGCAAGCGCTCATGAGCGGCCGCGGACTCGGAACCATCGGTGCGGCCGCTGTCGGTCTTCTGATTGCGCGTCCTGGCTTGGCGCTGCGTCTTCTACGCATGCTGCCCGCCGGTGCAGTTGCCAAGACGCTGCTGTTGCGCACTATTGCGGCACTGCGGACGAAACAAGAATAGGCATCGGCCGGCTGAACCGGTCAACCCAGTGTGATGCGTCCGTAGTGATAGGTCCCGTCATCCACCAGGGTGATTTCACACGGGGTGCCCGACATCTCTCGACCGTCGAGAGTGGCGCGACTGACGCCTGTACTCACGCCCCGCGGGTTTTCAACCGCGATGCGGTATCGCGACCGTCCATGCTTATAAGTGATCTCGAAGCCCGGCCAAGCGCGTGGAATGCAGGGATCGATGGATAGAATTCCGCCGCGCAAATGGATGCCCAGAATGCCCTCCACCGCGGTGCGGTACATCCACCCCGCGGACCCGGTATACCAAGTCCAGCCGCCGCGGCCGACCAGCTCCGGCGACGAGTACACGTCGGCACAGACCACGTAGGGCTCGACCTTGTAGCGATGAATGGCGGCGCGGGTGCTTGCATGATTGATGGGATTGAGAATGGAGAATAGTTCTCCGGCCCGATCGCCGTCGCCCAGCAGCGCAAACGCCAGGGTCGACCACATCGCCGCGTGAGTGTATTGGCCGCCATTTTCGCGGATGCCGGGCGGATAGGCCTTGATGTAGCCTGGGTCGTGCCGAGTGCGGTCGAACGCCGGCGTGAACAATTTGACGAGACCGTCGCTGCGGCTGACCAGCTGCGAGTCGACCGCCGACATGGCCCGCACCGCGCGTTCGCGCTCCGCGGCACCGGAGATCACCGCCCACGACTGGGCAATGGAATCGATCCGGCATTCATCGCTCGCGACCGATCCCAAGGGCGTGCCGTCATCAAAGTAACCGCGCCGGTACCAGTCACCGTCCCAGGCTTCACGCTCGATGGCCTGTTGCAGGGTAAAGGCATGCTTGCGCCAGACCGCGGCGGCGGAGGATTGCCCGCGCCGCTCGGCGATCGGCGCGAACTTGAGCAGTGCGGCGTGCAAGAACCATCCGAGCCAGACACTCTCGCCGCGCCCGGCCGCGCCGACTCGATTCATGCCGTCATTCCAATCGCCGGCGCCGAACAGTGGCAACCCGTGCGAGCCGATCGCAAGACTCGAATCGAGAGCACGGACGCAGTGATCGAACAGCGTCCCCATGGCCTTGGGCTCAGGGGCCGAAAAGCTCTCATGGGCCTCGGGCGCGAGTGGGCCGCCCGCCAAGAACGGCACCTGCTGCTCCAGCACCTCGAAATCCTCAGTGACTTCCAGATAGTGAGCGACCACGAATGCCAGCCAGACGCGGTCATCCGAGACGCGGGTTTTCACTCCCTGGCCGGATGTCGGCAGCCACCAATGCTGAACGTCCCCCGCTTCGAACTGGCGCGCCGCGGCACGGAGGATGTGTTCGCGGGCGATCCCCGGCCGGGACACCACGAGCGCCATGACATCCTGCAGTTGATCTCGGAAGCCGTAAGCTCCGCTCGATTGATAAAACGCCGTCCGTGCCCACACTCGGCAGCCGAGCGTCTGATACAACAACCACCCATTGACCATGATGTCCATGGAGCGATCGGGGGTCTTCACTTGTATGGCGCCGAGCGTCTGATCCCAAAAGTCCGTTACCTCCTTGAGTGCAGCGTCGAGATCGAGGGCCCGGTAGCGCTCTATGAGAGCGACGGCGGCGGCGGACGACACCTCCTCGCCGAGCAGGAACGTGAGCTCGGTCGCTTCGCCGGGCCGCAGAGTGAACGCCGTTTGCATCGCACCGCAGGGATCCATGCCGCCGCCGGCCCGGTTCGACAAGGGGTTGGCTTGCAGCAGTGCCGCGGGTTCCGCGAGCGATCCGTGGCGGCCGAGGAACTCCGCGCGATCGGCCGTGCAAGCTCGTTGCCGGCCCGCCATGTCCATGAAGGCGATACGCGACGATAAGTCCGTGCCCCAGGGATTGCGGGCGAGCAGCGCCGCGGTTTTCGGCTCGATTTCAGTCACGATGAACGGTGCCGTCTTGCTGCGCTGGTTTCCCAGCACCCAGTCCAAGTAGTGAGTGACCGAGAGTTGCCGGGTGTCGGCGGAGCGATTGACGATCTTGAGGCGCGACACCTTGATCGAATCCTCGAGGGGCACGAATTGCAGTAGATCCAATTCGATGCCGTGCGAGGCATGCTCGAAGCGGCTGTAACCGAAGCCATGGCGGACGACATAGGCACTCGACGGCTCGCGAATGGGCAACGGAGTTGCGGTCCAAAGATCCCCGGTGTCTTCGTCGCGAATGTAGATGGCCTCCGCGGGGGCATTGCTGACGGGATCGTTCGACCACGGTGTGAGCTGATTTTGCTGCGCGTTCAACGACCATGTGCTGCCGCAGCCGTCCGCCGACGCCAGAAACCCGAATTCCGGATTGGCGACCACGTTGATCCACGGCGCCGGCGTCCATTGCCCCTCGCCGAGCGTCACGACGTATTCGCGCCCCTCCGCGGCAAACCCGCCGAGTCCGTTGAAGAACTCGAGCGGAGGCGCGGCGCGCGGACCCAAGTCCGGCTTTGCCTCATTGACGTTCCGCCGGCGCCGGCGCGGCACCGGATCGGTCTCCCCCGGCGTGGTGAGCTGATCGCTCAATGCGCCGCGCCCCGCGTTCAACACCGCACGCGCGGCCGTCAGCAGGAGATCGCGGCTTGGGCGAGGCACAAGGTCGGCGCGCAGCAAGAAAGCCTTTCCGCGCCGAGGGAAGTCCTGGGCGCGGCCGTTTTGGGAGGCGCTGATGACGGCATCCAGCGCCTCCTGCAAACCCGGCGCTTCGGACGGCGGCCGCTCATTCAGAACGACAAGATCCACGTGCAGCTGCTTGACCCGCCAATAGTCCTGCGCACGCAGCAGTTGCTTGACGATTCCAATATCGTCCTCGCTGTCTATGCTGACCAGCACGATCGGCAGATCGCCGGATAGCCCAAAGGGCCACAATGCAGACTGGCCCAGGCGGTTGTTCTCGAGAATGCCGCGCGATGTCCGCAGCGAGGAATCGGCATACAGCACTCGATTGGCGAGGCGCTGGAATAGTTCGGCCTCTTCGGACTCGAGGCCCAAATCCCGGAGCTGCGCTTCCGCGTGAGTCCTTGCGAGGGCCTTTACGCGTTCGAACGCCGCCCCGTCGCGATACTTGCCGACGAGCGCCAGCACCTCCGCGCGGCTTGGCGCCACCCCAAGCCAAAAGGCGATGCGCGCGGTTTCGCCGGGCGCAATTTTCACGCGATGCCGCAGCGCCAGGACAGGATCGAGCACCGTACCCACCGTGTCGGACAGCGGCCGGGCATCGACGATCGAGACGGCATTGCGCAAGTCAACCCCACGCCCCACAAAGCGAGCTCGATCGGTCTCGAATTGCAGGGGTCCAACGGCTTCGCCCTGAAGCGCGCTGGTGAGGGCGACCCATACTTCAGGTTCGCCGGAATCCCTGGCCCGGCGGGTCGCGAGCAGGGTGCCCCTCTCGGCAACGAAATCGGTCAGCACGAACAGCTTGGAAAACGCGGGATGGGCGGAATCCGCCGCGGACGCGGCCAGCACCATTTCCGCGTACGTCGTCAATTCGATTTCCCGCGTCCGGTTCCCCTCATTGGTCACCGAGACTCGGCGGACTTCAGCGTCATCCTCGGACGACACCAGGATCTCGGTCGAGGTGAGGATGGGTCCGTCGCGGCGGGTGATTTCCGCGCGATCTTCGAAAAATGCTGCGTCATAGCTGTCGGGTTCACATCCGACAGGCTGATATCCGGCCGACCATACCCGGCCGTCGGCGGCGTCGCGCAGGAAGACGTAGTAGCCGAAGGGGTCGCAAGTCGGATCTTCACGCCACCGGGTCACTGCGAGATCCCGCCAGCGGCTGTAGCCGGAGCCGGCCGCAGTCAACATGACGGAATAATTTCCGTTCGACAATAAGTGGGTGCGCGGCGATTTTTCCTGCAAGAGTGGCTCCTATTCGGCCGTCACTTCGACGGCGACGTTCAAGGCGAGGAACTCGTCGGCGGCACCGGTAAAGGAGCCGACCAGCGGCGCGGCTTGAGCCGCCTCGCGCGCCACCGCGACACGAATCAAATTGCGGCCGCCCATCAAGGCGTTGGTGGGATCGAATTCCACCCACCCGGGTCCGGGCAGAAAGACCTGAACCCAGGCATGCGTGGCGCCGCCGCCCACCAGTCCGCCGCCGGCGTCGATCAGCGCTTCGTCATAGAGGTATCCCGAAACGAACTGCGCCGCGAGCCCCAAGAAGCGCACGGCGTCCATCATGAACACGGCGAAGTCGCGGCAACTGCCGGACCTGAGCTCGAGCGTTTCCACCGGAGTTTGGACTCCGACTTCCTCGCGCCGCCGGTAGGTGAACTCGGACTTGATCGCGGCGATCATGGCCATCAGCACATCCAGCGTCCCATTCCCCTGCGTCTTCTCCAGCAGGGATTTCACCCATGCGTCGAGCTTGTGCTCGGGATCCGGGAAGTGCCGGGCCTTCGATGCCCCCAGATCCACATCGTCCGAAGCCGAATAGCTGAGCGGCAGAGTGGCGGCATAGTCGTCGAGGACAAGGATGCGCTCGGGCAGCGGGAAGTGTTCGGCGCGAAAGGACGATTCGAACACCAGCTCCGCGGCCGGCTCCGAAAAAGCGGCGATGGCGACCGAGTTGCCGAATGCATCGTGCATCCAGCGCAGCTCGGAGGGCTGCGGTGTGATCGCGAGCCCCGTGTCGAGAAGCCGCAGATCGTGACTGTCCCGCGGCCGGCACATCAGCCGGTGGGGACCGAGGGCGACCGGGTGCCGATAGCGGTACTCGCTTCGGTGGGTGACGCGGAGAATGTTCAAGGAAAGTGATGTACTCGATGCAGCGTGGCTAGATTGATCGAATGCGTTCCTCTGGGCGGTCGGAGTCCGGCGCATGCGCGCGTAATCCTACACCTACACAGAACCAAACTTTAAGTGCGGATCACGGATTCATTTTCCAGATCGCGAGATTCAACGCGCTCGCGAAGCCGACCCAGATCAAGTACGGCGCCATCATCCACGCCGCCGCGGCCTTCACGGCGGAAAACTCTCGGATGGTCCAAGCGATCGACAGCCACAGCGCGACGGTCACGAACAGTCCCGCACCGATATTTCCGGCGCCGAAAAACACGGGCGCCCAGAGGGCATTGAGCAGAAGCTGAATCGCGTAAGCAGTCAGCGCCGCGCTTCGACGGCGGTGATAACGTTCGCGCCAGATCAGCCACGCGGATGTGCCCATCAAGACATAGAGCGCCATCCAGACCGGCCCGAACCAGCTGCGCGGCGGCGCCCAGGCGGGCTTCGCCAGCATCGCATACCAGTGGTTCGCCGCCGCCGACATTCGCGGCGAGAAGACCGCGGCGAGCGCGCCCGCGGCCAGCGCCGCGCCGATCGAGGCCGCGAGGATGAGCCAGTTCGGCCGCGAATTGCGGCCGCGATAGCTGGTCGAGCTTTCGATCGGGATTCTCACGCGCCGCGCGACTTGGAAGATCGGGACCAAACGAAAAGCACGATGGCGGCCGTCATTTGCAGCCAGCCCAACCAGGAAATGTGCGCCGACAACCCCAGCCACATCAACCCGCATACCCAGAGCACGGCCGCGGCGATGGTCGCATCCCGCCGGAAATTGCCGCGCCGCATTTCATCGCGCAGCTGCACCGCGCCCACGGGTTCCACGGAAACACGGAGGCGTCCCTCCGTGGCGTCGCGCACGGCGGTCTGAAATATTTGCGGCACCTGTTGCAGCGCCACCAGGACATCGGGCAGCTGCGCGCGAGCGCGGCGCAGCACGGCCCACGGACTCATTCGCTCGCGCATCCACTTGCGCAAGTAGGGTTGCGCCGTCTGCCAAAGATCGAGCTCGGGGTACAGTTGCCTGCCGAGGCCTTCGATATTGAACAGCGTCTTCTGCAGCAGGATCAGCTGCGGCTGTACCTGCATGTCGAAGCGGCGCGCGGTTTCGAACAGCCGCAGCAGCACCTGGGCGAAGGAGATTTCCTTGAGCGGCTTGTTGAATATCGGCTCGCAGACCGTGCGCACGGCCGATTCGAGCTCATCGACCCGCGTTCCCCGCGGCACCCAGCCCGATTCGACGTGCAAGGCCGCGACCCGGGCGTAGTCCCGGTCGAAGAAGGCCATGAAATTCTCCGCCAAATAGTGCTGGTCGCGCGCCTGCAGCGTGCCGACGATGCCGAAATCCACCGCCGCATAGCGCGGATTCTGCGGATCGTCGATTTGCACGAAGATATTGCCCGGATGCATGTCGGCATGGAAGAAATTGTCGCGGAACACCTGCGTGAAGAAAATCTCCACGCCGTTTTCCGCGAGCTTGCGTATGTCGGTGCCGCGCGCGCGCAACTCGTCGAGATTATTGACGATGACGCCGTGAATTCTCTCCATGACCATGACGTCGACCCGGCAGTAGTCCCAATGGACCTCGGGCACGTACAGCAAATTCGAGCCTGCGAAATTGCGCTTCAGCTGCGCGGCGTTGCCGGCTTCGCGGAGCAGATCCAGTTCATCGAGAACGGTCTTGCGGTACTCGCGCACGAGCTCGACCGGACGCAGACGGCGCGCCTCACCCCAGTATTCGTCGGCGAGCTCAGCCACGTAGCGCAGCACTTCAAGATCGAGATCGATGATCTCGCGCATCCCGGGGCGCAGGATCTTGACGACGACCTCGCGGCCGTCCTTGAGCGTGGCCACGTGGACCTGGGCGATCGAGGCCGCGGCGAGCGGCTTGGGCTCGAAGCTGCCGAAAATATCCCTGAGCTGGAGCCCGAACGACTTTTCGATGGTCGCGACCGCGATCGCGCTGTCGAACGGCGGGACGCGGTCCTGCAGTTTTGCGAGCTCATCGGCAATGTCGGCCGGCAGCAGGTCGCGCCGAGTCGACAGCGCCTGGCCGAATTTGACGAAGATCGGCCCCAGCTCCTCGAGCGCCAGGCGCAGCCGCTCGCCCCGGGTGACGCCGATGCTGCGTTGAAACCACGTCCATGGCGAGAGGTAGGCGAGAAAGCGAAACGGCCGATACAAATGCGTCGCGCGCACGAAATCATCGAGTCCGTGCCTGACCAGTGCGCGCTGAATTTGCAGCAGCCGGGCGAGCACTCGCGGGCGCATCAAACCGCACCCTTGAGGCGCTGTTCCAGCCGCACGAGCCGTGCTTCGATCCGATCGGCCGTCTCGCGCAGTGAGTCGACACCGTGCAGAAACTCTTCGAGCTCCGTCCTGTTCACGAGATCCCGGCCTTCCTCCTGCAGATATTCGGCGATGTTTTCGCCGGCCGTGCGCCGCGCCTGGCGTGCCAGCTCCAGCGCACGCCGGGCGAACAGGGATACGCGTCGCGCCGGAAGGTCGCCTATCCAGCGGGACAGCTCTTCCTCCGGGTCCGGCCGCGCCAGCATGAACAGCTCCCGGTACCGGTTGGCCGTCTCTGCATCGCCGCGAATCTGCGCTGCGGGCGCGCCGGGTTCGCGATTCGCCCCGCCCCTGAACAATTGCAGAAGCGCCGCCGGCGATCCTGAGATCACCGCATCCGCCGCGGAATCGTCGCCTGCGAGCAGCACGAGCCGGCCTTGGTGCGCGCTCGCGCGAATGCGCGCTATTCCCTCGATATCGATTTGCACAGAAGTGCCCTGAAGGCGACGCGCCGTCCCAAGGGCCTGCGCCGATGAGTCGATGCATCGATTGAGCAGAGCTTCGGCCGATGCAAGCCAGGCAGCGGTCGCGGGCATGTCAGATTTTATAGCCGCGATGCACGGCGACTATGCCGCCGGTCAGATTGTGGTAGCGCGTCTGGGCGAAGCCGGCGGTACGCAACATCTCGAGCAGGGTTTCTTGATTCGGGTGCATGCGAATCGATTCGGCCAAATATCGATAGCTGGCCTCGTCCTGGGCCACGAGCCGGCCCAGCAGCGGCAGCACCTTGAAGGAATAGGCGTCGTAAATC
>DASWEO010000052.1:0-19336 GCA_036394715.1 Steroidobacteraceae bacterium | reverse complement strand
GTGCACCCGGGGGTGAAGTCGGCGGGGTAGAAATAGAGAACGATCGCGCCCGCACTCAACAGCTCCGTCAGGGACCGGTCCTTCCCAGTGTCGTCCGGAAGCGTGAATTCCGGCGCACGTTCGCCCGCTTTGATCATATTGACGCCCTCCTCCACTACATCCTAGCGTAGGTTCGACCGACTTAGACGCGATACTTTGGCTTAAGGCACTTTGCTGCTAATATTCCGGGCCCTTTGACGGGGGAGTAGCTCAGTTGGGAGAGCGTCGCGTTCGCAATGCGAAGGTCGAGGGTTCGATCCCCTTCTCCTCCACCACTATTCGGGGCCGGAGGCACCTCCGGCCCTGAACCTTAAGCCTCGGTAGCTCAGTGGATAGAGCGAGTGCCTCCTAAGCGCTAGGTCGCCGGTTCGATTCCGGCCCGGGGCACCATCCAAAAACCGCTCGCGGCATGTGACTGTGATTGTCTGAAGTAGAGTTCGCCCCATTGCCTCGGGAACGCTCCGATACTTGAGTAATGCTGCATCGCAGCATTCACCGAATGCCATGGCATGAGCCCGCGGCTAAGTGATTACCGAGATCCTTGCGCGGAGTGTGACGTGGGCGCGGGAAGCGCTTCATTTCATGAGCGTGTAATGCACCCGCGAGAAGTGTCGCATGGAAAGGCTGAGCCAGAAAATGGAACTTATGGAGCTTAGTGTGTTGCTGATCGAAGATTCCGAGCCGGACTCGGAGTTGGCGATCAGGCGATTGGACGCGGCGGGATTCAAATGCAGCTATCGCCGCGTGATCAACGAGCAGGAAATGCGAAGCGCGCTGAAAGAGCGGCTGCCGGATCTCATCCTGTCGGATTTCAGTTTGCCCGGATTCGGTGGGATGACCGCTCTTGCCGTTGCGCGCGTCGAGGCGCCCGATGTTCCCTTCATTTTTCTATCCGGGACCATCGGCGAAGAGGTCGCCATCGAAGCGTTGAAGTGCGGGGCGATCGATTACGTCCTTAAAAGCAATCTGATGAGGCTGGTGCCCGCCGTGAAGCGCGCGCTCGCGGACGCTGAACTGCGCCGCACCAGCCAACTCGCCGAGCGGCAGGTGGCCCGGCTGACCGGGGTTCTGCAGATGCTCTCGGGAATCAACGCGGCTCTCCTGCGTATACAAAACCGCGACGAGCTGTTGAATGAGACATGCCGGCTGGCGCACCGCGTAGGCGGATACGCGATCTCGATGGTGGCGCTGATCAATCCGGCGACTCGCATGGCACGCCCGATCGGATGGGCGGGCTACGAGTTTCTTGCCCAGCCCGATCGCGAGTTCCCCGTAGCGGATCACGAAGCTGCGGACACGAGTCTCATGGGGCGCGTCATCCGCACGGGCCAGGCCGACCTCTGCGAGGATATCGAACGGCCCCCGTTTGTCATCGAGGGAAGGGATACGCTCATCGCTGCGGGCGTTCGATCATTGGCCTGTCTGCCGTTGCGGATCGACGGCACCCCGGTTGGCGCATTCCTTTGCGGCACGACGACTACCGGCGTCATCGGTCAGGAGGAATTACTGCTGCTCGAGGAAGTCGCCGCCAATCTGTCGTTTGCGCTTCAGTACCTGGATAAGCAGGATGCGGTGCGGTTTCTGTCGTATTTCGAGCCGTTGACGGGTCTTGCCAAGCGGGCGCTTTTTTGCGAACGCATGAGCCGCCTGCTGGTACGCGGGACAGAGAGCTTGCCGAGGCTCGCGGTGGGGGTATTCGACATCGAACATCTGAGCGTCATCAATGACTCCTTTGGCCGCCACACGGGCGACCGACTGCTGCAGTGTGTGGCGGACCGGCTAAAGGGACATTTTCCCGACACGGAGCAGGTTGCGCACCTCGGCGGCGGGACCTTCGTCAGCATGCGAGCCTTGCCCGAGCGCGTGGCGGATGAAGATCGAACTCTGCATCGCGACTTCGCGCGGCTATTCGATCGGCCGTTCAGCGTCGACGGACACGAGATTGTCGCAAAAATAAAAACCGGGCTCGCCTGCCATCCGGAGGATGGACGAGAACCCAACGAACTCGTGCAAAACGCCGAAGCCGCCCTCAAAGAGGCGAAGGCGTCGAGCGAGCCATACCTGCATCACCGGATCGACATGAACTCGGGGCTTGCGCGGCGCGTGGGGATGGAACACCGGTTGCGCACGGCGCTCGACTACGAAGAGTTCGTGCTGCATTACCAGCCGAAAATTGCGCTGCGCACGGGCAAAATTGCCAGCGCCGAGGCGTTGCTGCGCTGGCAGGATCCGGAAGGCGGACTGATCGCGCCGGGAATATTCCTGCCGCTGCTCGAATCCGCCGGACTCATGGCGGCGACCGGCGCCTGGGTTCTGCGGCAAGCAGCGTCTGATTGCCGCGAATGGCGCCGCATGGGCTTGCCTCCCGTCAGAATCGCCGTGAACATCTCTCCCCCGGAGTTGAGGCGCCGCAATGCCGCGCGCGAGATCCTCGACTGCATCGGCGATCTGGCCGGCGATTCCGATTGGGGCATCGATATCGAGGTCACCGAAGGCGCGCTGGCCGGCGATTCCTCAGCGTGCGTCCATGAGCTCAGATTGCTGCGCGCCGCGGGTGTACGCACTGCGATCGATGATTTCGGAACGGGTTTTTCCTCGCTGGGACGCCTGTCCGAGCTGCCGATCGATACTCTGAAGATCGATCGCACGTTCACCGACCGTCTGCCCGCCGACCGCAAGAGCTGTACGCTGGTCTCGACGATCATCGGCTTGGCGCACGCATTCGACATGACCACGGTCGCCGAGGGCGTGGAGACTCAGGCACAGCTCGACTATCTCACCCGTGCAGGCTGCGACGAGTCGCAGGGCTATTTGCACAGCCGGCCTGTAGCGAAGGCGGAATTCGAGCGCTTGCTGGGCGTTTCGCGCCCCGCGCCGGGCGATGCCGCCGCACCCATTGCCTACATCGATGCCGGCACTCCCGCTTCACGAACACGGCGCGCTTGATGCGTGGTGCTCATTGGCTCGCGACGAAGCTGGGGATGATGCCGGGCACGAGATACTGCTGAACGATGACGATGGCGACCAGCACCAAGGTCAGCACGATGCTGTGAACGAAGGTGCGCGCCAGCACCGCTCCCTCTTTGCCCTTCAAGTCCGTGACGCATACCCCGGTGGCGATGTTCTGCGGCGAGATCATCTTGCCGAGCACACCCCCGGAAGAGTTGGTGGCGGCGAACAGCAGTGGATTGAGCTGCAGTTGCCGAGCGGCGACGACTTGTAAATTGCCGAACAGCGCGTTGCCGGAGGTATCGCTGCCGGACAGGAACACCGCAATCCATCCCAGGAAGGGCGAAAACAAGATGAAGGCGTGCCCCGTCGACGCGACCGCCAACCCAAGGGTATAGGCGAGACCGGAGTAGTTCATCACATAGGCGAGTCCGACGATGAACATGACGGTGATGACCGCCTGCCAGATCTGGCGGATCGTACGGACGACGCATCGAAAAAGCTCGACGGGCGGCAGTCTGACCAGCAATGCCGTGATGAGCGCCGCCAGCAGGATCGCGGTTCCGGTTCCGAGCGGCTGGAAAGTCCAGACCGCGGCATACGGCTTATCGTGGTACAGAGTGATTGATACCGCCTTGTCCAACCCCGGCCAATGAATCGCGAGTTGACCGACGGCGGCAACCTTCTTGTAGGTCCACAGAATCACGGTGACCGTCACTATCACCCAGGGCATCCATCCCTGCCAGGCAGGAACCGGGCGGGAGTCGGCGGTGGGCGTCGCCGGCGGTGAATGCGAGATGCCAAATTCGGCATCTGCGGCCGGGCGCCAGACTTGCAGAAATAGCAAGGTCGCGACCAGCGATCCGAGCGCCGCGAACACGTCGGTCAGGGTGTAATCGAGATAGTTTGACGCGCCGAATTGCGCCAGACCGAAGCTTAGGCCTGCGACCAGCAATATGGGCCAGAGGGCGCGGATGGAGCGCCATCCACCGTAGAGCGCCATGACATAGAACGGCAGCAAGCCCGCCATGAACGGCAGCTGACGACCGATCATTGCCGCCAACGCCGGCGCCGGCAGTCCGGTCACCGCCGCCAAGACGGTGACGGGCGTACCGAGCGCACCGAAAGCGACCGGAGTGGTATTGAAAATCAGCACGAACACCAGTGCTTCGAGCGCCGGAAAACCGCACATGATGAGCAGGGAAGCGGTGATGGCAACCGGTGCGCCGAATCCGGCAACACCTTCGAGCAGCGCGCCGAAGCAAAAACCGATGGCGATCAACACCACGCGCCGGTCATTCGGCAAGTGCGTGATCAGCCACTCGCGAAATGCGTCGAAACGGCCCGATGCGACGGCGACGTTGTAGAGCAGCAGCGCATTGATGACGATCCACATCACCGGCCAGAGCGCAAATACCATGCCATTGATGGCTGAGGCGAATGCCGTGCCCACCGGCATGCGCCAGACGGTGGCGGCGATCAACAATCCGACCGCGAGCCCGGCCAAGGCAGCCTGCCATGCCGGCCGCTTGAGTATTCCCAGCAGGATGAGAACGGTTGCGATGGGCAGTATCGCGACCAGGAAAGACAGCAGCAGGCTGTCCCCGACCGGCGTCAACAACTGGTGAAACATGTGTACTTCCTGTTTGCGGTCTTTCGCCGCCGTTTTGCTTTTGGCGAATCCTACTCCAGTGCCGCCGATTCTGTCATTGCCGAGGTGGGGCCGGGAGTGATGCATAATACGGAGATGAACACCTCACTGGGGGCCGACGCGCCGCGCGCCGCAGCGCGGACGGAAACCTCGCGCGATGAGCGCCAGGCGGACGTGGTGGCCGCGCTCACCGCGGTTTTGCCGCGCGCCGCAATCCTGTGTCGCCATGAAGACACCGCGCCCTATGAGTGCGATGCGCTGACGGCCTACCGCGCCTCGCCCCTGGCCGTGGTGCTTCCGGAAACCGAAACGCAGGTCGCGGCGGCCCTCAAGATCTGTCATCGGATGCGGGTGCCCGTCATTGCCCGCGGGGCGGGCACGGGCTTGTCCGGCGGCGCCACGCCGCACCATGGGGGCGTTGTTTTGTCGCTCGCCAAGTTCAACAGAATCCTCAAGATCGATGCGGGAACGTGCACGGCCGTCGTACAATGCGGCGTGCGGAACCTGGCCATCAGCGAGGCTGCGGCTCCCTACGGCTTGTACTACGCCCCCGACCCCAGCAGTCAGATCGCGTGCACCATCGGCGGCAACGTGGCTGAAAACTCCGGCGGCGTGCACTGCCTCAAATACGGTCTGACTCTGCACAATGTGCAGCGGGTGCGCGGCTTCATGGTGGACGGAGAACCGGTGGAGTTCGGTTCGGGAGGCTTGGATGCGGCGGGCCTCGATCTGCTGTCGGTAGTCGTCGGCAGCGAGGGCATGCTGGCGGTTACCACCGAGGTTACCGTGAAGCTCACTCCCAAACCGCAGCTGGCCCGCTGCATCATGGCGAGCTTCGGCGACATCGAATCGGCCGGCGCCGCCGTGGCCAGCGTGATCGCGCACGGCATCATACCTGCGGGCCTCGAGCTCATGGACAAGGCCATGACTGCCGCGGTGGAAGCCTTCGTGCACGCCGACTACGACCTCGATGCCGCCGCCATTCTGTTGTGCGAAAGTGACGGCACGCCCGAGGAAGTGGCCGAGGAGATTGTTCGAATGGAGGAGGTGCTGGTCGCCGCCGGGGCATCGCGAATCGAAGTCAGCATCGATGAAGCGCAGCGTCTCAAGTTTTGGAGCGGCCGCAAGAACGCTTTTCCGGCGTCGGGAGGCATCAGCCCCGACTACATGTGCATGGATTCCACCATACCCCGGAGGCGGCTGGCGGAGATGCTGCGCGCGATCGAGCAAATGCAGGGCAAGTACGGCCTGCGTTGCGTCAATGTCTTTCATGCCGGCGACGGCAATCTGCATCCGTTGATCTTGTTTGACGCGGAAGACCCGGAGGAGATGCGCCGCTGCGAGCTGTTTGGCGCCGATATCCTGGAAACCAGCGTGCGGCTGGGAGGCACCGTCACCGGCGAGCATGGAGTCGGTGTCGAGAAGTTGAACTCCATGTGCGTGCAGTTCTCGCCGCCCGAGCGCGCGCAATTTATGGCGGTGAAGCGCGCCTTCGATCCGCTCGAGCTGCTGAATCCGGGAAAGGTGATTCCGACCCTGCATCGGTGTGCCGAGTACGGGAAAATGCACGTACACCGCGGCATGCTGCCGTTTCCCGACTTGCCGAGATTTTGATGGATCAGGGCGATCCGGTGCTCGTACGTTTGGTCGACCAGGTGAATCACGCGCGGTCGCATCGATCGCCGCTGGACATCCGCGGCGGCGGCACCAAAGCTTTCTACGGCGGACCGCGCAAGGGCGAGCCTCTGGACGTATCCGGCCTTTCGGGTATCAGTTCCTACGAGCCCACCGAATTGGTGGTGACGGTGCGCGCGGGTAGTCTGCTCTCCGAGCTGGAGGCCGCACTCGACGAGCAGGGCCAATGCCTGCCGTTCGAGCCGCCGCGTTTTTCTCCCGGCGGCACGGTCGGGGGAATGGTGGCGGCGGGTCTGTCGGGACCGGCACGCGCGAGCGTCGGAACGGTGCGCGATCATGTATTGGGCGTGACCATGCTCAACGGCCGCGGCGAGGTTCTGACCTTCGGCGGTCAGGTGGCCAAGAATGTCGCCGGCTACGATGTGTCGCGGCTCGTGGTGGGGTCCTTGGGAATCCTGGGGGTCATCTGCGAGGTGTCGCTCAAAGTGCTGCCGATGCATCGGGCCACCGCGACGCTGTGCTTCGATTGGGACGAGAATCAGGCCCTCGAGCAACTCAACCTCTGGGCCTCGCAGCCGTTGGCCGTGAATGCCAGCGCCTGGCACGACGGGCGGCTGCATGTGCGCCTCGCCGGTGCGGCCGCTGCCGTGAACGCGGCCTGCGACAGGCTGGGCGGCGCTGCGGTTGCTCCCGATGCGGCACTGTCCTGGTGGCGGAGCCTGCGCGATCAGAGCGGCGATTTCTTTTCGCTGAGCGACGCGGACCTGGCTCGCGGCGACTGTCTCTGGCGGCTGTCCGTGCCGGCCACCGCCGCGCCCGTCGGATTGCCCGGCCGCCAGTTCATCGAGTGGCATGGAGCAGAGCGCTGGTGGCGCACCACCGTGGAGCCCCGAGAGGTGCGCGCGGCCGCCGCGCTCGCGGGTGGACACGCCACGCTGATCCGGGGCGCCGACAGGTCCGCCGGAGTGTTCACGCCTCTCAGCGATGTTCTGATGCGGATTCACCATGAATTGAAACAGGCCTTCGATCCCGAGTGCGTGTTCAATCCCGGGCGTATGTACGCCGAGCTGTAACGCTGCCATGCAAACGCATTTGAGTCCCGAATTCGCGGACACTCCGGACGGCGAAGAGGCACAGGCCATCATCCGCAAATGCGTGCATTGCGGGTTCTGCAACGCGACCTGCCCGACGTATCAATTGCTGGGCGATGAGCTCGATGGGCCGCGCGGACGAATATATTTGATGAAGCAAGTGCTCGAGGGCGGGGAAGTCACGCGCAGCACGCAGCGACATCTGGATCGCTGCCTGACCTGTCTGAATTGCCAGACCACGTGTCCGAGCGGCGTCGAGTACGGGCATCTGGTGGATATCGGCCGAAAGATCGTGGATGCGCGGGTGGAGCGCCCGGCGCCGGAGCGGACGGTGCGCTGGCTGCTCCGGGAGGGACTCACGTCGCCGCTGTTTGCGCCGGCGCTGCGGGTGGGCCGCGCGGTGCGGCCGCTCTTGCCGGCCGTGCTCAGGAATAAGGTGCCGCGGCGTCCCGGAGAGCGCGCAGCGAGCGCTGCGCCGCTCGAGCATCGCCGCAAGGTGTTGATGCTCAGAGGCTGCGTCCAGCCTTCGATGATGCCCAATATCGACATCGCTGCGGCGCGCGTGCTCGATGCAGCCGGCATTCAGGCCGTGTATGCCGGCGGTACCGGCTGCTGCGGCGCCGTGCGCACGCATCTCGGCGACCACCATGGAGGCCTCGACGACATGCGCCGCAACATCGATGCCTGGCTGCCGTTGGTGTCTGCGGGCGGCGCCCAGGCGATCGTGACCTCCGCGTCGGCCTGCAGCCTCGCCATCAAGGAATATGGTCATGCGCTCTCCGGCGACGCGGAGTATGCCGACAAGGCCGCCCGAATCAGCGCGATGGCGTGCGATTTGAGCGAACTGCTTCCGGAGCTCGTGCCCGCGTTGAAGGGCAAACTGCGGCTCGAAGGGCTGACGCGGCTGGCGTTTCACCCGCCCTGTACCCTGCAGCACGGCCAGAAATTGCGCGGCGGCGTCGAAACGCATCTGCGCACGCTGGGGTTCGAGGTCCATGTCGCGAGCGGCGAAAGCCACTGGTGTTGCGGCTCCGCGGGCACCTATTCGATGCTGCAGCCGGATCTTGCCAGGCAATTGCGCGACCGCAAGCTCGAGAATCTCGAGAAGATCGGAGCGCAAGTCATCATATCGGCCAACATGGGCTGCATCCAGCACTTGCAGACAGGAACGCTCACTGCGGTGAAGCACTGGGTAGAAGTGTTGGACCAGGCCCTGCCGGCCTGACCGCCGTATCGGCCGCCGCGAGGAGCAGCTTCGATGTGTCTGGTTCTTGTAGTCTGGCGAGTGCATCCGACGTATCCCTGTCTGGTGGCGGCGAATCGGGATGAATTCCATGCGCGGCCGACGGCCCGCGCCGATTGGTGGCCGGACCGTCCCGGGATTCTCGCGGGACGGGACCTCGAGGCCGGCGGGACCTGGCTCGGGGTCACCCGGACGGGTCGATTCGCCGCGCTCACGAATTACCGCGATCCGGAGCAGCGGCGCCCGGAGGCACCCAGCCGCGGTGCGCTCGTGACTTCCATCCTCGAGTCCGGCGCCTCGGTGGCCGAGGGTTTGGCCTATCTGCGCGGAGTGGGCGCGAACTACAACGGCTTCAACCTGATCTTTTCCGACGGCGAGCGCCTCGGCATCTATGAAAGCGTGCCCGGCTCGGGCCGCGAGCTGGGACCGGGTATTTACGGGCTGTCGAATCACTTGTTGGATACGCCCTGGCCCAAGGTGCAACTCGCCAAGACTCGGCTGGAGGCGGCGCTCCTCGGATTGACCGATACGGCCCCCTTGCTCGATCTGCTGCGGGACGACCGGCCGGCATCGGATGCGGAATTGCCGCGGACCGGCGTGAGTCTGGAGTGGGAGCGGCTGCTCTCGAGCGCCTTTGTGCGCGCGCCGGATTATGGTACGCGCTGCTCCACAATTATTCGCATTGACGCGCGAGGCCGAGCATACTTTGACGAGTGGAGCTGGAACTCCGTCGGGGCGGACATAGGCAGGATCAACCTGCAGTTCGAACTGGGGTGACGTTATGTTCAAGCGAGTGCTGCTCTGTTACGACGGTTCCGAGGCGGGCCGCGGGGCTCTGAAGCGCGGTGCGGAACTTGCGATACTCGTCGGCGCGCAGGTCTACGTGTTGTCCATCATTCCGACCGGAGTTGCCGGTGCCGCGGTGGTCGCCAGTGCCGCCGGCCACGCATGCCTGGTGGATGAGGCGGACGGCTATCGCCAACTGCTGGATGAGTCCATCGATTGGCTGAAGGCACGCGGGGTCCAAGCCGAAGGATATCTGGCGAGCGGCGATATCATCGAGCAGATCGTCGCGTTCTCCCGGCGATTGGGCGTAGATCTCATCGTGCTAGGTCACTATCCACAGCCCTCGGGCGGTTTTTGGTGGGGTAGCCCCCAGCGTGTGTCACTGGCCGAGCGCGCGAATTGCTGCGTGTTCGTGGCGGTCAATGCGTCTTGAGACCCGAGTTCACGCGCTGCCTAGGAGCCTGTCGGACTTAGGTCCATCTGCTGCGACGGCGGGATGCCGGTCCATATTGGCGCGAATGCTCGTTACATAGTTGCCACTATGCGCCTCGCATTCGCGCCAATCTGGCCTCGGCCTCCCACCGTCTCGCGACGATGGCCCTAAGTCCGACAGGCTCCTAGCGCGGCATCGACGGCGCCTGCGAGCTTCACCACGATTTCCTCCAATTCGCCGTCGCTGGCATTGTAGGGCGGGGCGATGATGATGGTGTCGCCCGCCGTGCCGTCGGCGTTGCCGGAACAGGGGTAACAAATCAGCCCGTCGGCAAAAGCGCGCGCTCCAATGTCGAAACTCAGCGCCCGATCCGGAGAAAACGGCAACCGGGTCCGGCGGTCGCGAACCAGTTCGATGCCGATGAAAAATCCCCGCCCGCGGACATCGCCGACCTCGTCGAATCTCGACAGGGTGCGGCGAATGGTCTCTTGAAACGTGGCACCGACGGTGCGAACTCGATCGAGCAGGCGATCTCGCTGGACGATGTGCTGCACGGCAAGTCCCGCCGCGCAGGCGGCGGTGTGGCCGGTGAAGGTGTGCCCGGTCATGAACGCACCGTGCTCGGCGTGAATGGGCGCGGCGACGCGTGCGGTGACCAGCGCCGCTCCCAACGGGATGTAGCCGCCGGCCAAACCTTTGGCGATGCACATGATGTCCGGGACCACTCCATCATGCTCCAACGCGCGCCAAGTGCCGCTGCGGCCCGAACCGCACATGACTTCGTCGGCAATCATGAGGACGTCGTACTTGCGGCACACGGCCTGGATGGCTTGCGCATAGCCGTCGGGCGCCGGTACGACGCCGCCGGCCGCACCCACGATGGGTTCGAATACGAATGCGGCAACGGATTGCGGCCCCATGGACACGATGGTGTGCTCGAGCTCCGCGGCAAGATGACCCGCCAGAGCTTCGCCGGATACCCCGTCGGGCATTCGGTAGGCGTTCGCGGCCGAGACGAAGCTTACGTCGAGCAGACTCCCCTCGAAGGCGCGGCGCCGCTCAGCAAAATCCGAAATCGACAGGGCTCCCAAGGTATTGCCGTGCCAAGACCTGCGGCGCGCGATGAAGCGGCGCTTGGGCATCAGGCCGCGGGCGGCAAAATGCTGAAGGGCAATCTTCAACGCCGATTCGACGGCTTCCGAACCGCTGCCGGTGTACACGATGTCCTGGAAGCCGCCGCCGCAGAGACGCAGGACCGTCTCGGTCAGGCTCTCGAGCGCCGAGCTCGTGAACAGATATCGATAGGCGTAGGCGATTTCATTCAGCTGCCGCGTGATGGCCGCGTTGACCTCGGGGTGGCCATGGCCCAGGCAGAACACCGCGGGACCGCCCGAGCCGTCGAGATAGCGCCTCCCCGCGGCGTCGAACAAGTAGCTGCCCTGGCCGCGCACGATCCGCGGCAATTCGTCGATTCCGAACCCGCTCGGACGGTTTTTCAATGAGTAAGCTCCCCTGGCAATATGCGAATATATCGCATGGACCAGCCAGTCTCGGCGCCCGATCCGTTGCCGCTACCCAATCGCGAACGAGCCCTTGGAATAATCGCGACGGCGACGCTATTGGCGCTGCTGTACTTTGGCCGGGACGTCTTGGTTCCGATCACTTTGGCGGTCATTCTGAGCCTGTTGATAGCGCCGCTGGTGCGGGTGCTACGGCGCATCGGCTTTGGGCACATTCTGTCCGTGCTGGCGGCCGTGGTCGTGCTGGGCTTCTCATTCGCCGCGGTCGCCGGCGTCATCGGGTCGCAATTGGTCCATATGGCGCAGAGTCTGCCTCGATACCAGCAGACCATCGAGCACAAGCTGAAGACGCTGAATGACGTTACGGTGGGCAAATTCAATGAGCTTACCGGACAGGCCGGGCGCTTCACGAACCGCCGCCCGGCGGCGACCCGGGAGCCGGGAACTCTCGGGGAGTCGGGAGCACCCGAGCGGCAGCCGGTCGCTCTCGAGACGCCGAGCACCCTGCAGCAGTCCGCGCCCGCCGGCCCGAACAGTCCGATCCCGGTGGAGTTGCATCAACCGCCGCCGAATCCCGTGCAGGTCATCGAAAGGGTACTCGGCTCGATCTGGGTGCCCATCGAGACCGCCGGCATCGTGCTGGTCGTCCTCGTGTTCGTCCTGCTCGAACACGAAACCTTGCGCGACCGCTTCATTCGCATTGCCGGCGGCGCCGACATTCGCTTGACGACGCTTGCGATCAACGATGCGGGGGAACGCCTGTCGCGGTTTTTCGTATCGCAATTTGCGGTCAACTTGGGATTGGGGGTCGCGGTCTGGATCGGGCTCAGCCTCATCGGGCTGCCGCAGCCTCTGCTGTGGGCGGCGCTCGCGGCGGTTCTACGCTTCGTGCCCTATGTCGGGGTATGGATTGCGGCGCTGTGTGCGACGCTGTTGGCGGCCGCGGTCGATCCGGGGTGGATGTTGGCCCTGACCACCCTCGGCCTTTTCGCCCTGGTCGAACTGATCGCGGGTCAGCTGGTCGAGCCGCAATTGTACGGTCACACCACGGGTCTATCGCCGCTTTCGGTGGTGGTTGCTGCGATATTCTGGAGCTGGCTGTGGGGTCCGATCGGCTTGATCGTCTCGACTCCGTTGACTCTTTGTCTGTTGGTTGCCGGAAGGCACATCAAGGCGCTCAGTCTGCTCGATGTCTTGTTGGGGGATACGCAGGCGCTGACCATGCCGGAGCGGTTCTACCAGCGCGCTCTGTCGGCCGATTCGGCCGAGCTCATCGCCAGTGCGCGCGAGTTTCTCAAGCGCAAATCGTTCGCGGCGTATTGCGACCTGGTGCTGATCCCCGCCCTGCACCTGGCAGGCATCGATCTCTTGGCCGGTACCATCAGCGCCGATCAACAGGCCAAACTCCGCAACACCATGGTCGCCGTAATCGCCGCCATCGGCGGCGAGAGTCGAAGACCGCCGCGCCGCTATCGCCAATCCTCGGTTCTCGACAGTTCGGGCGTAGGTCGCGAGCTCCGCCGGCAGCGGGAACAAGTGAGCGGCCGCTGGCAGGGACCGCTCGTCGTGCCTCCGGGGTCCGTCATGATATGCGTGGGCTTGGGATCCAAGGCCGACGAGTTTGCGGCGGAACTCCTGGTGCGCATCCTGCGCGAACAGAAAATGGATGCCCGTCACTTGTCCCTCGACGACCTCCCGGATGCGCCGCCTCCCAATGCCGCCGACGCCGTCTCCATCATTTACGTCGTCAGTGCCTTCCCGAGCGAGGAGCGAGGGCGCAGCGAGGCTACGACGGAGGAAATGCGCCGGCGATTTCCGCATGCGTGCATCGTCGCGGTGTTCCTCCCCGGAATGCTGCTGCAACCCGAGCCCGCGATCGACACCGTACGCGGGGCCGATAAGTCGGCATCGTCTCTGGGTCATGCAGTGCAGATCTGCCTCGACATGCATCGAAAGCCGACTGAACCATGATGGAGCGCCAGGCATGAGACGAAGCGAATGTTGAAGCCGGTCGCACGCGCGCCTCTCATCCGTATCCGCTGGCGAATTTTCTCTCTGTTGTTCGGTTTCGGCTTTCTGGCTTATCTACAGCAGAAAAGCATCACAGTGGCGGCCGAGCGCATGATGCCGGATCTCGGTCTCAGCCAGTTTCAGATCAGTTTGATCGAGTGGGCGTTCGTTCTGGGGTACGGGCTGTTCCAAGTCCCCGGCGGCATTTTCGGGCAGCGCCAAGGCGCGCGGCGCACCTTCGTCATCATCGGGCTTGCCGCGTTCCTGGCCACCGTCGCGACCCCGCTGGCGCCGTACTGGCTCACCGGCGTCTCGCTGTTCGTCGCGCTGCTCTCGGCGCAGCTGCTGTTGGGTTGCTCCCAGGGCGCAACGTTTCCCGTCTCCGCCGGTGTGTTCGAGGTATGGTTTCCTCCCCGCAGCTGGGCTTCCGTGCAGGGGCTGCAGACCATGGGATTGTCGCTCGGCGCGGCGCTCACACCGCCGCTCATCGCGAATCTCATGTCCGTGATGGGATGGCAGCGGGCGCTGCTCTGGGCAAGTCTGCCGGCCATCGCGTTGATTTCGATCTGGGCCTGGTATGGGCGCAACTCGCCGCGCGAGCATCCCGCGGTCTCGCCGGCGGAACTCGAGGAGATCGGTACTCTCAGTGCGGCGCCGGTCGATAGCACGATCAGCGCCAGGCAGCTCCTCAACATTCTCAAGAACCGCAATGTGCTGCTGCTTGCGGTTTCCTATCTATGCTTGAATTATTCGTTCTATCTGCTCTCCAATTGGGTCTTTCTGTACCTGGTGCAGGAGCGAAAATTCTCCGTGCTCGAGAGCGGCTGGCTTGCCATCGCGCCGCCCCTGGCCGCGGCCTTAGGCTCGGGTGTCGGTGGTTTGATCACCGCCGCACTGTGCCGCCGATTCGGCGACCGTTGGGGCTACCGCCTCGTGCCGCTGATTGCCATGCCGATCGCCGGCGTATTGCTGTTGGTCTCGGTGGATGCGGCGAATCCCTATTGGGCTGTGGTGGGGCTCGCCGTGTGTTTCGCGGCCGTAGAGCTCAATGAGGGCGCGTATTGGGGCGGGGCCATGACCGTGGGCCGCGGCGACACGATGGCGGTGAGCGGCGTCATGAACACGGGGGGCAATCTCGGCGGCATCATCGGCATCCCGATCGTCGGCTATCTATCGGGCGAGCATTTGTGGCGCACGGCATTCGTCCTCGGCGCGGTATTTTCAGCCGCGTGTGCCATCGCGTGGCTCTGGATCGAGGTCGAGCAGCCAGTGGATGCGGACGCGAATCACGCGGCATGAGCACGCGGTGGCAGTTCTGGATCGATCGGGGCGGCACTTTCACCGACATCGTGGGATGTGCGCCGGACGGCGCACTGCATACCCACAAGCTTTTGTCGGAGAACCCGTCGCAATACCCGGACGCCGCGGTGGAAGGCATCCGGCGGCTGCTCGGGCTGGCGCCGGAAGAGTCGATCCCGGCGCAACGCGTGGCCTGCGTGAAGATGGGGACCACCGTGGCTACCAACGCGCTGCTGGAGCGCAAGGGCGAGCGCACCGTGCTGGTCATCACGCGCGGCTTCCGCGATGCGCTGCGGATCGCGACCCAGGCCAGGCCGCGGCTATTCGACCGGCACATCGTCCTCCCTGAAATGTTGTACGAACGGGTGATCGAGGCGGCGGAGCGGGTGAGCGCCCGCGGCGAGATCGTCGAGTCATTGGACGAATCCGCACTCCGGGCCGGATTGCAAGGCGCGTTCGCGGATGGCTTGCGTTCCTGCGCCATCGTGTTTCTACACGGCTACCGCTACGTCCGGCACGAGCGCGCGGCGGAGGATATCGCAAGGCAAATCGGCTTCACGCAGATCTCGGTGTCGCACCGCGTGAGTCCGCTCATGAAACTGGTACCCCGCGGCGATACCACCGTGGTGGACGCCTATCTGTCGCCGATCCTGCGGCGCTATGTGGATCAGGTCGCCCGCCTGATGCCCGGCGTGCCGCTTTTCTTCATGCAGAGCTCGGGCGGGTTGACCCGCGCGCATCATTTCCAGGGCAAGGACGCGATTCTCTCGGGCCCGGCCGGCGGGATCGTCGGGATGGCGCGCACCGCGCAGGCGGCCGGGCACGCCAAGCTCATCGGCTTCGACATGGGCGGCACCTCCACCGACGTGAGCCACTTTGCGGGGGAGTACGAGCGCGCCTTCGACACGGAAGTGGGCGGAGTGCGGGTTCGCGCGCCCATGATGAGCATTCACAGCATCGCGGCCGGCGGCGGGTCCATCATCCGCTTCGACGGCGCGCGCCTGCGCGTAGGCCCTGAATCCGCGGGAGCAAGTCCCGGACCCGCGAGCTATCGGCGCGCAGGCCCGCTGACCATCACCGACGCCAACGTCTTGCTGGGCCGTATCCAACCGGATTTCTTTCCGCGCGTATTCGGACCTGCGGCCGATGAATCCCTGGATGCCGGCGTCGTCGCACGGCGCTTCGGCGAGTTGGCGGAGCGCATGACGCTTGCCACGGGTAATCCCATCAGTCCCGAACAAGTTGCGGGCGGCGCGCTGCAGATAGCGGTGGGCAGCATGGCCAACGCCGTGAAGCGCATTTCGGTCATGCGCGGCTACGATGTGAGCGACTACACTCTGCAATGCTTCGGCGGCGCGGGCGGCCAGCACGCCTGCCAGGTGGCCGATGCGCTCGGCATGACCCGGGTGTTCATCCATCCGTTGGCCGGCGTGTTGTCCGCCTACGGGATGGGACTCGCCGATCAGAACGTCATTCGAGACGCCGCGATCGAGCGCGAACTGGGCGAACCTGGGTTGCACGAAGCGCGGATGCTCTCCGTGCGCCTGCAGGCCGACGCCGCCGCGGAACTCGAGGCGCAGGGCGTGAGCGTCCAGCGCACCGTTGCCCGTGTCCGCATCCGCTACCACGGAACCGACACCGCCTTGAGCGTAGATCTGCCGCTGCGGAGCTCTCTGCCTGAGGCCGTGGCGTCCATCCGCAAAGACTTTGAACATGGCTATCGCCGCCGATTCGCCTTTCTGATGCCGAGCCAATCGTTGGTGATCGAGTCGGTCTCGGTCGAATGTGTTGCTCCCGGGGTGGACACGCCGGGCGCCGCTACGCCCGTTACCGCGGCGCCGAGCGGGTCCACGCCCGGCGCTTTGACGCCTGCGGCGCCCGGGAGTCCCGCGCCAAGTGAAGAAGCTGCGGCGGATGCGACGGTGCGCATGTACTGTCTCGGCGGCGAAACGCCCGCGGGCTGGCGTGAAGCGCGCCTGTTCCGCGTCGAGGCATTGCGCGCCGGCGCGCACATCGACGGACCGGCCATTCTGGCCGAGCGCAACGCGACCACGGTGGTCGAACCGGGTTGGCGGGCGTCGGTGACGGCTGCGGGCTGCGTCGACCTGCGGCGTGTTCACCCGCGCGCCGCGCGCCATGCGGCGGGCACGCGGGTCGACCCGGTGGTGCTCGAGTTGTTCAACAATGTGTTCATGAACATCGCCGAGCAGATGGGATTGCGCCTGCAGAACACGGCCTACTCGGTGAACATCAAGGAGCGGCTGGATTTCAGCTGCGCCTTATTCGATGCCGAGGGCTCGCTGATCGCCAATGCGCCGCACATGCCGGTGCACCTGGGGTCGATGAGCGAGTCGATCCGCACCGTCATTGCACGCAACCCCGGGATGCGGAGCGGCGATGTGTATGTGTTGAACGACCCCTACAACGGCGGGACCCATCTGCCGGATGTGACGGTGGTGACGCCGGTCTATCTCGATGCAGAAGACACCCGGCCCAGCTTTTTCGTGGCGTCGCGCGGCCATCACGCCGACATCGGCGGCACCACGCCGGGTTCAATGCCGCCATTCTCGACCCGCATCGAGGACGAGGGGGTGTTGATCGACAACTTCAAGCTCATCGAACACGGCGCCCTGCGTGAGGATGCATTGCGCGATTTGCTCGGCAGGGGCCCCCACCCGTCGCGCAACCCGGACCAGAACCTCGCCGACCTGCGTGCGCAAATCGCCGCGAACGAGAAGGGGGTGCTGGAACTCAAGTCCACGGTCGCGCAGCATGGGCGCGATACCGTGCTGGCCTACATGCGGCATGTGCAGGACAACGCCGAAGAGTCGGTGCGCCGCGTCATCACGGCGCTCAAGGATGGAGAGTTCACGCTCCCGTTGGACAATGGGTCGCGGATCAGGGTGAGCGTGCGGGTCGACGCCCGGCAGCGCAGCGCCCGCATCGACTTCAGCGGCACCAGCGCTTCGCTTACGAATAATTTCAATGCACCGCGGGCGATCACCACGGCCGCCGTCCTGTACGTGTTTCGCACCCTCGTGGATGACGACATTCCATTGAATGCCGGATGCCTCAAGCCGCTGCAAATCACTCTGCCCGAGGGGAGTATGCTGAACCCGCGATTCCCGGCTGCCGTGGTCGCAGGCAATGTCGAGACTTCGACCTGCGTCACCAACGCCCTGTTCGGGGCCCTTGGCGTCATGGCGGCGAGCCAATGCACCATGAATAATTTCACGTTCGGCAACGCGCAATACCAGTACTACGAGACCGTCGCCGGCGGCTCCGGCGCGGGTCCTGAATTTGCCGGCACCAGTGTGGTCCAAACGCACATGACCAATTCGCGGCTCACCGATCCGGAGGTGCTGGAGTTTCGCTTCCCGGTGCGCCTGGAGTCCTATGAGATTCGGCCGGGCTCCGGGGGCGCCGGGCGTTGGCGCGGCGGCGACGGTGGAACACGGCGGATTCGTTTTCTGGAAGCGATGACCGCTTCCATCTTGAGCAACGGGCGGCGCCACGGTGCGTTCGGCTTGAACGGCGGCGAGGCCGGCGCCGTCGGCGAGAACTGGATCGAGCGGGCGGACGGGCGGGTGGAGCGGCTTTCGCACCTCGCGGAGGTTGATATGCTGCCGGGCGATGTCTTCATCGTTTCTACACCAGGCGGCGGTGGATATGGCCCGTCCGGATAAGGGCAGTGCCTAGCTCTGATTCAGGCGTTAGATCGGACTCGAATTGGTATGATATTATCCAATTAACATATTGATATGAAAGAGCTTATATGCCTGACATAGAGATGGTTGAAGTCGGCCCGCGGGACGGGCTGCAAAACGAGTCGGTGTTGTTCACCACGGCGCAGAAGTTGGAGCTCATCGGCCGCGCGCTCGATGCGGGGGTGCGCCGGATCGAAGCGACCAGCTTCGTGAATCCCAAGCTCGTTCCGCAGATGGCCGATGCCGACGCCGTGGCAGCCGGCATGCCGCGCCGTGAGGGCGTGATCTTCATCGGCTTGGTGCTGAACAAGCGCGGAGCGCTGCGCGCCATCGAAGCGGGCATGGATGAGCTCGGCGCAGTGTGTGCGGCGTCCGACGGCTTCGCGGTCCGCAATCAAGGTACGACGTCGGACGCGTCCCTGGCCATGTGCTGCGAGGTGGTGCGTCTTGCGCGCGCTCACGGCCGCCGCGCGCAGATCACTATTTCAACGGCCTTTGGCTGTCCCTTTGACGGCGAGGTGGATCCCTTGCGGGTCGTGGAAATGGCGCGGGCCGCCGCCGCCGTGGGACCCGTGGAGGTCGCGATCGCGGATACCATCGGTGTCGCGAGTCCTGGAGAGGTCGCGTCGCTGGTCGCTCGCGTGGCCGCCGTGATCAAGCCCCTGCCGGTGCGCGTACATTTTCACAACACCCGAAATACCGGCCTCGCGAATGTGTGGGCCGCGGTGCAGGCCGGTGCCAAGATCGTGGACGCGTCCATGGGCGGCATCGGTGGCTGTCCGTTTGCGCCGCGCGCCACCGGCAATGTCCCCACTGAAGACGTGGCCTACATGCTGGAGCGGTCCGGTTATCACACGGGATTGGACCTGGATCGCCTGATCGGCTCCGCGCGATGGCTTGCCGGCGCAATGGGGCGGGATGTCCCGGGCATGCTGAGCAGAGCCGGTGCCTTTCCTAAAAAGTTGTCAGAGCC
>DASWEO010000051.1:0-4539 GCA_036394715.1 Steroidobacteraceae bacterium | reverse complement strand
CGGTCTTCGCCGTCAGTTTATCCCGGACGTCGCCGAGAAAGAGTAGATACGGCTTGCGAAGTCGATGCATATTAGGGTTCTTCCATAGCCAAAGGTTTTCAATGTATCGCACGACCGCGCTCGTCTTGCTTTTGTCGCTGGCTTCGTACACGTCGAGGGGCGAGGCACCTGCGGCACAGCGTCGGCCGGCCCAATCCCAGCCGGCACAGAAGCGGCCCGAGCAACCCCAGCCTCATCAGGCTCCTCACGCGCATTCTACAACGGCGATCGACCGCTATCTTGAGTCGGAGATGCGCCGGCAGAATATTCCGGGGATATCGCTCGCCGTCGTGAAGAACGGCAAACCCCTGTACGTCAAAAGCTATGGAGTCGCCACGCTCGAACACGGCGTGCGCACCAAGCCGCAGACCGTGTTCCAGATCGGCTCGGTCGGCAAGCAATTCACCGCGGTCGCCGTGATGATGCTGGCCAACGAGCACAAGCTCGGCCTCGATGATCCGTTATCGAAGTACCTGCCCGAAGTGCCTCCGAGCTGGGGAAAGGTGACGCTGCGCCTCATGCTGAACCACCAATCCGGGATACCCCAGTTCACGACACCGGAACGGCAGCTGTTGGACCTCGTCCATGACTACACCGATGCGGAACTCATTCAACTCGCGTCCGGCCAGCCGTTGGATTTCGAACCCGGAACGGACGTCTCTTACAGCGATACCGGCTACGTGCTCCTGGGGTTCGTCATCAACCGCGTGGCCGGGATGTTCTACGGGGATTTCTTGCAGCAAAGGGTATTTGGGCCGCTGGGCATGAAGCAAACGCGGGTGATTTCCGACAAGGACATTGTGCCGAATCGCGCCAGCGGCTATGAGAAGGCGGAGAGTGGAGCGCTGTACAACCAGACCTACGTGTCCCCGGCGTTGAATAAGACCGCCGACGGGAGCCTGTATTCCACCGCGCTGGATCTCATGAAATGGGATCGCGCGCTCTATGGCGATGCGGTTCTGCCGCAGACGACGCTCGAGCGCATGTGGCGCATCGATGCGCATCGCAACGGCCAGCGGCCGCTGTACCACTTCGGCTACGGTTGGGAGAATAGCCGGCTTCGCGATCAGCGGCTCGTGGAGTACGACGGAAACTGGCAGGGATTCCAGGCAGTCATGTCGCGCTACGTCGATAAAAAACTCACCATCATTTTATTGACCAATCTGTCCCTGTGCAGGACCCTGCGGCTCGGCCACACCGTTGCCGGACTCATCGATCCGGAGTTGACGCCCTACCCTGACTCCATTGCCGACTCGGATCCCGGAAAGACCGTGGAATTCAGGGCATTTCTCGACAAGATCGAGAAGGACGGCGGCGACCCGGATCGCCTGAGCGGCGCCGCCGCGGCGCGGCTGGTGCCGTCCACGATGAACACTCTGCGGCGCGATTTGCGGGAAAGGGGACCGATATTGAAGCTCTCGCTGGTGGAGCAACGCGGCGGCGGCGCTGCCCGGCGGGTCTATCGAGCCGAAGAAAAGGACATGGTTGAGTTCTATACGGTGAGCTATTCGCAGGATTCACGCATCGACGACATCGACTTGTTCAGCGAGTACTGACGGCCGGGCCACCCGCTAATGCCGGATTGCTTTGTTGCGGCCGGCGCTCGCGCGGTTGTGGCTGAGGCGCGCGTTGTCTTCGAGAGCGCCGAGATACTGGCGGGCGCTCGCCACCATGGATTGCGGCTTGATTCCGAGCTTCGCGAAGCCGTCCTCCTTGCTGACGCTGTCGATGGTCAACGAGCGATAATTGTCGCTGGAGAAGGGGCGGCCCGGCACGAAGTCCATGATGAGCGCCTGCATTCGCGCCAAGGGATCGGGTAGTCCGATGATCCAGCGGCGCCGCCCCGTGAGCTTGGCCACCAAGCCGACGATTTCGCGCAGCGAGTAGACCTGAGGACCGCCGAGTTCGTAGGTTTGACGGCTGGCGGCGCCGCCGTGCAGGCAGCGGAGCATGGCCTCGATCACATCGTCGACGAACACCGGCTGAAAGCGCGCATTCGGCTTGGCGAGCGGAAAGACCCAGGGGATTGCCGCGAGCAGGCCGGCGAAGCGATTCAGGAATGAATCGCCCGGGCCGAACATCACGGAGGGCTGGAAGATGGTCCAGTCCAACGCAGCGCTCGATTCGCGGATGAGGTGTTCCGCGTCGCCTTTGGAGCGCAGGTAGTAGCTGGGCGCATCAACGGCGGCTTTCAGGGCAGATACCTGAAGAAGCCTGCTGACCCCCGCGGAGCGGGCCGCCTGCAATACGCCTCGCGTGAGCTCAGTGTGCGCGCGCCTGAAGCCTCCGCCGCCGAAGCCGCGTTCATTGAGGATACCGACGAGATTGATCACCACGTCTTTTCCGCGGAAGTGCTCGCTCAATTGCGCTTCGTCGTACACATCGCAGTTTTCCAGCGTCAGGCCGGGCAGCACCAGCAAGTGCTTGTGCTGTTCCCGGTCTCGCGACAACACCGTCACGCGGCGACCGTCCTTGATCAGGCGGGCGACCAACCGGGTCCCCAAGAATCCCGTGCCGCCGAGCACGACTATGGATTGTGCACGCATCGGATCAGCGAATTTGAATCAGTTGCGCGACGGAGCCGCGCCGGACATTGAGCACCAAGACGTTGGCGCTCTTCGCCGCTTCTTTGAACGCCTTGGTGTTCGCGACCAGCGTGCGGCCCACACCCACGATCAAATCGTTGGCGCGCAGGCCATTTTGAGCCGCCGGGCTGCCTTCCTGGACGGCCTTCACCACAACGCCGCCGTCAGGGGCATCGGCAAGTTCGGCCCCTTCCAGTCCCTTGCTGATATCCACGGCGTTGGCCGTCTCGAGTTCACTGCGCTCGGAGATCAGAGCGTTGACTTTGCGCGCCTTGCCGTCGCGCAGCAGGCCGATCTCGACCTTGTCGCCGACGCGCAGCATACCGATGGTGTTGCGCAGCTCGCCTGCGTCTTTCATGTTGACGCCGTTGATCGAGGTAATGATGTCGCCCGTCTTGACGCCTGCGCGGTCGGCCGCCGAACCGGGCGCCACCCCGGCCACGAGCGCGCCGCTCGATTCGGTGAGCCCGAATTCCTTGGCGATGTCCGGGGTCACATTATAGATGTTGACGCCGAGCACGCCTCGCTTCACTTGGCCGTACTTGATCAGCTGGTCCATGACGCCCTTGACCATATTGACCGGGATCGCGAATCCGATACCGATGTTGCCGCCGCTGCGCGACAGAATGGCGGAGTTGACGCCGACCAGTTCGCCGCGCAAGTTCACCAAGGCGCCGCCGGAATTTCCCGGGTTGATCGAGGCATCGGTCTGGATGAAGTCTTCGTAGCCGTCCGGGTTGATGCCGGTGCGGCCAAGCGCGCTGACGATGCCGGCCGTGACCGTGTGCTGCAGTCCGAAAGGGTTGCCGATGGCGACGACATAGTCGCCGACCTCGAGCCGGGTCGAGTCCCCCAGCGCCATCGCGATCAGATTGGGCTGCTTGGCCTGCAGGACGGCGACATCCGCGCCTTCATCGCTGCCGATGACCTTGGCGGTAAAGCTTCGATTGTCGAGCAAGGTGATGGTGATTTCGCTGGCGTTCTCGACCACATGATGATTGGTGATGATATAGCCGTTCTTCGCGTCGACGATGACGCCCGAGCCCGCACTTTGGAACTGGCGCTCGCGCGGCTTCGAATCGGGCGGTACGTCGAAGAAGCGGCGGAAAAACGGATCGTCGAGCAAGGGATTCCGCTGGCCGGGTTCCTCTTTGATGGTGCCTCGCGTTGCAATGTTGACCACGGCGGGCGACACGCGCTTGACCATGGCGGCAAGCGAGGGCATCGGCGCGGCATCTGCGACGGGCGCGGGTAGGGCCGCGTACGCGGGTCCGGGAGCGATGGCCGCCGGCCCGGCGATGACAGCTGCGGCGAGCGTCGCTGCCGCAAATTTGAGACGCAGATTCATGCGCGGTCCTTCCGTTCGATTTTTCTCGGCTACGCTCAAGGCCGGACGGGTTGTCCGTCCGGCCTTGGGCATAGTCAACATCGTCCACGATACTACACGGAAGACTGCGCTCGGCGGACCCTCTTAGGCGGCTTCCACCGTGATCCGGTGCGGTTGCACCTGCGCCAACTTCGGAATTGCGACTTCCAGCACACCATTGACGAACTTCGCCTTGATGTTCTGGGCGTCGGCCGAATCCGGCAAGCTGAAACGGCGCTGGAATTCGCCCGTAATGCGCTCCACGCGGCGATAGCCTTCGCGCGACTCTCGGCGCGCATCTTCGCGTTTTCCGCGAATGGTCAGCACGCCCTGGTCGGCGGTGATCTCCACCGCTTTCGGATCCACACCGGGCAGATCCAGGTGCAGCGCAAACTGGCTCGCTTCCTCGTGAATATCCACCGGCGGCAGCCAGGCGCCGGAATCCGCGGCCGTCGTCAACGGCGCGCCGAACAAACGATCGATATCTTTTTGGAGCCGGCTGACGAGTGCCCAGGGCTCATAACGTACGACGGTCATTGCAAAACTCCT
>DASWEO010000050.1:0-2846 GCA_036394715.1 Steroidobacteraceae bacterium | reverse complement strand
CTCGTATTCCGCATATTGACGGGAGATGCGCTCCTCCACCGAGCGCACGCTGTCTGCCAGCGAAGGCAGATCAACGCCGGAAGGCCGGGCGAAGTTCGGCATGCCGGCGGCGGCGTGCAACGGCAGGCCCTGCAACACCGCGGTGCGGTCCAGCGGCACCGCATCATCCTCGACATCGAAATCCAACACGACGTCCTTCAGAATCGGCAACTCATCGGTCCTGTCGAGATCCGTCTCCGGGGGATGTCTGTATTCCTCTGCCATAAATCCCTTCGCTAGCCCGCCCGAGTGTCGGGTACGCCAAAAGCCGCATGCCGCAGCTTCTGTATCTGATCGCGCAACCGCGCGGCCTGCTCGAACTCGAGATTGCGCGCCAGTTTCATCATGTCGGCTTCGAGTTTCTTGATGCGCTTCAACGCCTGCTCAGGCGCCAGCGCCAACGCATCGTCATCTGAACCAAGGCGCTCCCGCTCTTGGACCGAGCGAGCGCCTTCCATCACGTCCGCGACGGCCTTGACGATGGTGCGGGGCGTAATGCCGTGCGCTGCGTTGAACTCGATCTGCTTGTTGCGGCGCCGGTCGGTTTCCGCGACGGCGCGCTCGATCGAGCCCGTCCTCACGTCCGCATACAGAATCGCCTTGCCTTGCACGTTGCGCGCAGCCCGGCCAATGGTCTGAATCAAGGACCCTTCCGATCGCAAAAAGCCTTCCTTGTCCGCATCCAAGATGGCGACCAAGGATACCTCCGGCATGTCGAGCCCCTCGCGCAGCAAATTGATGCCGACGATCACATCGAATTTTCCCAAGCGCAGATCGCGGATGATTTCCGAGCGCTCGACGGTCTCGATATCCGAATGAAGATACCTGACCTTGACTCCATGTTCGTTCAAATACTCGGTCAGATCCTCCGCCATCCGCTTGGTGAGCGTGGTGACCAGCACGCGCTCATTGGCCTGCGCGCGCAGTCGAATCTCCGAGAGAAGGTCGTCCACTTGGGCGCGCACCGGCCTGATCTCGACCGCCGGGTCGGTCAAACCGGTGGGCCGCACCACCTGCTCGATGACTTGGGCGGAGACGCGCTTCTCGTAGTGGGACGGCGTCGCCGAGACATAGATGGCCTGCGGCGCCATTTGCTCGAATTCCTCGAATCGAAGCGGTCGGTTGTCGAGCGCCGACGGCAGGCGGAAACCGTATTCCACCAAGGTCTCCTTGCGCGATCGATCGCCCTTGTACATCGCGCCGAGCTGCGGAATGGTCTGATGGCTCTCGTCGATCACCAGCAAGGCGTCCTTCGGCAGGTAGTCGAACAGGCACGGCGGCGGCTCCCCGGCGACGCGGCCCGACAGATAGCGCGAGTAATTCTCGATGCCGGCGCAATATCCCACCTCGTTCATCATTTCCAGGTCGAACAAGGTGCGTTGCTGCAGGCGCTGGGCTTCCACCAGCTTGCCTCCATCGTGCAATTCCCGGAGCCGCACGCGCAGCTCGTCGCGGATCTCATTGACGGCCAGTTGAACGCGTTCCTTCGGCGTCACGTAGTGCGACGACGGATACACGGTGAGGCGCGGCACCTTGCGCAGCACTTCGCCGGTGAGAGGATCGAAGAAACTCAATGTGTCGACCTGGTCGTCGAACAGTTCGACCCGCACCGCGTCGCGTTCCGACTCCGCCGGAAAGATGTCGATGACATCGCCGCGCACCCGGTAGGTGCCCTGCTGCAGGTCGATTTCATTGCGTGTGTACTGCATGTCGGCCAGCCGCCGCAACAACTTGCGCTGTTCCAGCCGGTCGCCCCGCGACATGTGCAGCACCATGCTGAGATAGGCCTGCGGGTCGCCCAACCCATAGATGGCCGACACCGTCGCCACGATGATGGAGTCGGGCCGCTCCAGCAGCGCCTTGGTCGCCGACAGACGCATTTGCTCGATGTGCTCGTTGATCGAGGCATCCTTCTCGATGAAGGTGTCCGACGCCGGCACATAGGCCTCGGGTTGGTAGTAGTCGTAGTACGAAACGAAGTACTCCACCGAGTTCTTCGGAAAGAACGTCTTGAACTCGCCGTACAGCTGCGCCGCCAAGGTCTTGTTGTGCGCCAGCACGAGCGTGGGCCTTTGCAGCTGCTGGATGACGTTGGCGATGGTGAAGGTCTTGCCGGAGCCGGTCACTCCCAGCAAGGTCTGGTGCGCCAGGCCGCTCGTGAGCCCATCCACCAGTTTTTCAATCGCTTGCGGCTGATCGCCTGCCGGAAGGTAATCCGAATACAGCTCAAAACTCATGGTTGCATTGTCTCACATGGCGATTTTTCGTACACTCGCTCGCCGTTTACTCACAGGAAAATTCCCCTTGGCCGTGTCACTTTCCAAGCGCGTTCAGAAGGTTAAGCCCTCCCCAACCCTGGCCGTCACGGCCCGGGCCGCCAAGCTCAAGGCAGAAGGCAAGGACATCATCGGCTTGGGGGCCGGCGAGCCGGATTTCGACACGCCCGTTCATATCGCAGATGCGGGCGTTGACGCCATTCGCTTTGGGATCACGCGCTACACAGCCGTGGACGGCACGGTGGAACTCAAGGACGCCATCATCGCAAAGTTCAAGCGCGACAATGGCCTGACTTACGAGCGCAATCAAATCCTCGTGTCCTCGGGCGCCAAGCAGACCTGCTTCAACGTCTGCGCCGCACTCTTGGATCCGGGCGATGAATGCGTGATTCCCGCTCCCTACTGGGTGTCCTACCCCGACATGGCACTGCTGGCGGACGGCGTACCCGTCAGCGTCTACGCCGGTCCTGAGCAAGGCTACAAGATCACTCCGGCGCAGCTTGCCGCCGCGATCACACCGCGCAGCAAGCT
>DASWEO010000049.1:0-13882 GCA_036394715.1 Steroidobacteraceae bacterium | reverse complement strand
GTCTCGGCGGCGCCGCGGCCATACACATTGGCCGTATCGATGAGAGTGATACCGCGATCGAGGGCACGATGCACGCAGGCGATGGCATTGTCCTTCTGCGGGCCGTTCGAGAATGTGAGCCAGGATCCGAAGGCGATCTCCGATACCGTGAGTTGACTGTTACCCAGTTGGCGATATTTCAATGCAGCGCTCCGCGTCAGGACGGGTGTGTAACTTAAAACCGAACGAGGCCGCTTACAAGCGCGGCCTCAGCGCATCTGTCCCGCCAATCGGTCCGCGAGCAGCCCCAGACACGCGCTAAGCGCCTGCGGGAGCGCGGCATAATCGTCCTGCGCCACCGCTGCGCTGAATACCTCGCTGCCGACCACATCCCCGCCGGTGCGCGGGTCGGAGATCCGCCAGTGTGCCTCGATGCTCGCGCGCTCTCCTCTGCGCACGGTCACCTGCACCAGGTCGACGGTCACCTTGACGGCGGCGTCGCCCGGGCGACCGGTGCTTTGGCCGGCGACCAGCATATCGCTGCGCCGTAGTTCGAGATCCCGCGCCAGGGTTTGTGTCGTCAGGTCGGCCAGCGGAGCGGCCCATCGCTCATGCTCCAGCACGAGGACTCCGTTCGCGGAGGTGTTGAGTATCATTTCGGAACGATCCACCAGCGAGGGCAAGGTCACCCGGAGCGACACCTGTGTGGCGGGCGTCGTTCTCGCTTCGCCCGCGCTTTGCGGCTGCGCGGTCAGAATATAGAAATGATCCGGCCGGCTCGCTACGCAGGCGCAGAGCAGGCCCAGGAAACAAGCCGCCGCCAAGAATGATTTCACGGCGAGTCTCCCGGTTTGCCGCGCAACAGAGATTCCGGATGGCGCTCCAGATAATCGACCAGTGCGGTGACCGCCTTCGCCGCGCGCGACAACTGCAGCAGCGTCGGGCCGAGATCGCTCTGTAGGGGCGCATCCTGCGCCAACAATTCCTTGGCGTTCTTCAAGGCGGCCTGTGCTTCGGTCAATGTCGCCTCAACCTGCGGCGCAACGCTGCCGTCGACATGCCGCATCAATTGATCGGTGCTCTTCAGGGTCTGTTCCAGGCTCGTCATGGTCGACAGCAACCGATAGGAAATCTGATCGAAGGGGACTTTATTGAGCTTCCGAGCAATGCTTCCCATGGAATCCTGGAATTCGTCGAGCCCATTGGACACCGTCGGGAACACCCAAGGCTGGTCGGCCCACCAGACCTTCTCTGCGGGAGCTTCTGCATGCATATCCAACTCCACGTACTTCTGTCCGGTCAGTAGGTTGCCCGATTTGAGTTCAGCCCGAAGACCGCGCGCCACCAAGCTGTCGACCAATCTCCGGCTGGAGGTTTCCGGGTCGTCCTTGGCGGGCGGCTGCGCACCGCGCGCTTTGTGTCCGCGTATTCGCTGCGGATAGATATCCACGAGCACGGGAAATCGCAGAGTACCGGCGTCCCGGTCGTACTCGACGTCCACGCTTTTGACCTCACCCACCCCAATCCCATGCAGTTCGACCGGCGCACCCGGCGACAGTCCGCGCAGCGAGCCGTTGAAGTACATGACGAAAGTCCGAATCTCCGTTTCGGTCGGGCGCATGGCGCGCTCTTCATCCGGATAGAGAGTGAATCTCGTATCTCGGGGCGCCTCCGTCATCGCGCTGCCCGGGAGCGCTTGAAACGCAACGCCACCCTGAAGGATGGAGGTCAACGATTCCGTACGCAGCCTGATCCCGTCGGAATTGATCGACATGTCGATGCCGCTTGCTTGCCAAAACCGTGTCCCGCCGGTGACATAGCGGTCAAAGGGTGCGTTGACGAATATCGTGAGCGTGACGCCGGCGCCGCCCGGGTCCAGCGCATAGCCCACCACCTGGCCTGCGGTGATATGCCGATAAAAGACCAGGGAGCCAATGTCCAGCGAGCCCAGATCGTCAGCGTGCACCATGAATTGGCGGCCCGGCAGGTCTGAGGTGACGATCGGGGGTACTTCAAGACCGACGAAGTGCTCGCTGGGGCTCGCCGACTTACCCACATCGACGCTGATATAGGCGCCGGACACGAGCGTCCCCAAACCTGTGACTCCGGCGGCCGAGACGCGCGGGCGCACCACCCAAAAGCGGGTGTCTTCCACCAGGTACTCGCTCGCATCGCGGTGAATCATCGCCGTCACCACGACCCCCTTGCGATCCTTGGATACATGAATGTCGCGTACGTCGCCGATCTCGACCTCCTTGTAGCGAATCTTGGTTTTGTTCGCTTCAAGATCTTCGGCGTTTTGGAAAAGAATTTCGATGCTGGTCCCCTGAGCGAGTTTCTCGCGGACCACGACGAAGGCGCCCGCCAGAATCACCACCGCGGGCAGCATCCATATCAGCGGCAGGCGCGACCATCGCGAGCGGGCAGGCACGGCCGCCGGGAGATCGTCCAGGCTGGGAGCCGGGGGTTCAGTCATGCTGCGGCGTATCCCATAGAAGCCGCTCGTCGAACGTCCGCGCGGCGAGCAGGGTCAAGACCACCACGGCGGCGAAGGCCCATGCGCCCCAGCCCACGATGACGGACGCAAAGGACTGGACCTGCACCAACGTGGCCAGCAGCGAAATGGCATAAATATCGAGCATCGACCATCGTCCGATGAATTCTACCATCCGATAGAGCTCACTGCGTTGCAAACGGCGGTGCGGCGAGGGGCGCCAGGCGGAATACAGCAGGACACCCAACGCCAGAATCTTCAAGAGAGGGACGACGATGCTGGCGACGAACACCAGCAGGGCGATCGGCCAGGATCCGGACTGCAGCAGTACCAGCACGCCGCTCATGATCGTATCGCGTTCATCGTCGAAGATCGTCCGCGTGTTCATCACCGGCAGCACGTTCGCCGGTATGTAGAGCAGGGCGGCGCAAACCACCAACACGGTCGTGACGATGAGGCTGTGAGGCTTGCGCTCGTGCAGGCGCGCGTGACACCGCGGACAGTGCGAGTGCGCCGCCTTCGCGCCGCGCACCGTCGCACGGCAATCGAGGCACAGGAGAAGTCCGAGGCTGCGGCCGGTGGCGGGGTTGCTCATTCTCGACTCTCTTCCACCCATCGCCATAGCTGCTCGGTGGAAGTAATGCTGGTTAGCGCGGACAGGCAGAGCATGAGCAGGGCGCACGACCAAAGGGCAATTCCCGCCGCAATGTGCGCGAAATTCGACAGGCGCACCAGCGCGACGAGCGCGCCCAGCATGAATACTTCCATGAAACTCCAGGGCCGTACCCGCGTGAGCATCCGGAGCACGGTATTCCGGCCGAACGCACGCCGCCCGCCCCGCAAGGGAATCAATACATAGAGCAGCGACACGATCTGCAGCAGCGGAGCGACCACGGTGGTCAGGAAGACCAGCGCCGCGAGCGACTTGAATCCTTGTGCGTACAGGCCGACCGCGGCCCCGATCAAGGTCGTGTCGCGAGAACTGCCATTGACCTGCATTGCCACCAGAGGGTACGCGTTGCTCAGCAACAGAAGCACCAGGGCGCACACCGCCAGCGCAATCGCGCTATCGATGGAGGCGTTTTCCCGGCGTTGCAACGGCGCGCGGCAGCGCGCGCATTGCCCGCGCCCGCTGGCGGGGGCGGTCGTGAGGCGATGCGCCAAATCACAGGCGGGGCAGACGATTACCGGCATGCAGTACATTCCCAGGGGCGGCCCGCCAAACCGTCAAGGCGGCTTGGCTCCCATTTCCATCAATAGCCGTGTGAAAAGATACAGGCGGGGCACCACGCTGTTCAAATCTATCCATTCGTGGTCGGTGTGGAAGTCGCCGCCCACGTAGCCGAGGCCGTCGAGCGCCGGAGTGCCCTCGGCCATCGCCAGCGCGGATTCCGATGCGCCGCCGTTGCCCGACGATTCCACAGTCTTGCCGATTTCAGCGTATATCGCTCTGGCCCGGGCGGCGAGCGCATCGATCTGTGCATTTTCGGTCAGCGGCGGGTAAGCGGGATCGTGCGCCACAGTGACGCGGGTGTCGGGCACCAGGGTAACGCCGGCGCCGGCTTCGACTTTGGCCAGTACGGCGTCGAAGTCTTCCGGCTTGCGGAAGCGAACATTGAGCGTCGCCTCTGCGAAGTCCGGGATGATGTTATGGCGCTCGCCGGCTTTCAGAAGGGTGAGATTGACGGTTGTGCCGTCGCCGGAATGCGGGAAAACCCCCTCCAAGGCCGAGAGCTGGTGCACGAGTTCGACCGCGGCGTTCCGGCCGTCCTGCGGTGCCATGCCCGCGTGGGCGGCGCGCCCCTTGACCTGGATACGAATGCCGGCCGAGCCTTTGCGCCAGACGGTGAGCGCATCCGGCGGGTCGCCGGGTTCCATGTTGAACTCGACTTGGTGCCGCTTGACCAGGGCCGTTATCAGTTGTCGGGAACCGGGCGAACCCCGCTCTTCGCTGTCATCGAGGAGCAGCGTGATGGTCGCGTAGTTCTTGAAGCCGAGATCGTGCAAAATCTTCAACGCAGTGATCGCGTTGACCACACCGCCTTTCTCGTCGCCGACGCCCGGACCAAAGCCACGTTCCCGATCGATGCTGAAAGGCCGTCCCGCCACGGTTCCGGGGCCAAACACGGTGTCGATGTGCGCGATGATGAGAATCTTGCCCCTCCCGGTCCCGTGGAAGACGGCCACCAGATTGTCCGGTAATCCCGGAGCTTCGGCGGGCTCGGTCCGCACGTCGGCGCCAAGTGACCGTAGCCGGCCTGTGAGCAGGGCCTCGACCCTGGCGCCGCCCGCGACATCCCCAGTACCGGAATCGATGTCGACGATATCTCTGAGAAGATCGAGGGCGCCTGCGCGGTTGGCTGCCGCCGCCTGATAGACCCTGTCGTCCCGATGCGGGGAGGCTCCCGCGCTTGCGCAATAGACCAAGCCGAATGCTACGGAAACCACGCTCGCCGGCAGTATCGACCGCATGTCCTTCGCTCCGTTTGGGTTGTTCCGCGAAACGTTAGCACGAGGCGAGGGGACTATCCTTTCTTTTGGAACCGGTTAGGCTTGCCTGTATCAACAGAGTTGTACGGGAGAGGGGGATCGTGAAAGCGGCATCTACGGTTCAAGTCGAGAACGAACGCGTGATCGTGACGGAATGGCGCTTTGCCCCGGGGGCGGACACCGGGCATCACGTGCACGCCCATGACTACGTCGTCGTGCCCCTGACGAGCGGCGTGCTGAGATTGGAGGAAGCCGCGGGCGTGAGAGAGGCTTCTCTGGTGGCGGGTGCGTCCTATGCGCGCCCCGCCGGCGTCGCGCACAACGTCATCAACGCCAACGACTTCGAATTTCGCTTCGTGGAAATCGAACTCAAATAAAGCGGCCATGCACCCATTTCTGCGAATCATCTTTCTCGCGTGCCCGCTCGGCGCTGCAGCTTGCTTAACCGCTTGCGGCGATCATGGGCCCGCCGGCCCGCCATCCGCCGCCGCGCCCCCGGCAGCGGCCGTATTGTCGCCCGAACTGCAGGCGGTTTATGACCGCAGCTGCAAGAACTGCCATGCCGTGCCGGCTTCCGGTGCGCCGCGGGCGGGCGACGCGCGGGCGTGGGCGCCGCGCATCGCCCAGGGTGCGGACATTCTGATCGAACACACATTCAGCGGCTACAAGAGCATGCCGCCGCTGGGCGCCTGCATGGACTGCAATGAGAAACAATACCGCGCGCTCATCGAATTCATGTCGGGCGCGTCGTTGAAGAACTGACCGATCGCGCGCGCTGACACGCAGACACAGTAATCCGACACGGAGAATTCCGATGCAATTTACCCGTCGCGAGCTGATCAGGACGTTTGGCGTTGCCGGCGCGCTCGGTGCGTTCGGCGGCCTTCCTGGTCTGCTGCGCGCGGCAGACCGCGAGCGCATTGTGGTCTGGCGCAACTGGTCGGGCGGCCAGAGCTGCATCCCGGCCGATCGTCCGGCTCCCGCGAACGAAGAGGAACTGGCCGCGTTGATCCGCGGCAGCGCGGGCAGGGTCATCCGTCCCGTCGGTTCCGGGCATTCCTTCAGCCCGCTGGTGCCGACGGAAGGCACCATCGTGTCTGTGGCGAAGATGAGCGGCCTGATCAGCCATGACAACGCCAGCCTGCAAGCGGAATTCTGGGCGGGTACGCCGGTCTCGCAGATGGGTGGACCGCTGAAGGAAATCGGCCAGGCACTGCCGAACATGGCGGATATCGACTATCAAACCCTGGCCGGTGCGATTGCCACCTCCACCCACGGCACCGGCGCGAAGTACGGTTCGTATTCCAGCCAGGTGGTCGGCTTGCGCCTCGTCACCGCCGCAGGCGAGATCTTGGATTGCGATGCGCATGTCCATCCGGAAGTTTTCAATGCCGCGCGCGTCTCGCTCGGCGCATTGGGCATCGTCAGCCGTGTGCGTCTTCAGAACCGCAACGCATTCCGCTTGCGCAGCAAGAACTGGGTACAGGACACGGAAGAGCTGCTCGAGGACATGCCGCGTCTGATCCGCGAAAACGATCACTTCGAAATCAATTCACTGCTGCACAGCGATGTCTCCGTGGCCTCGGCGCTCAACGAAACCCAGGAGACGCAGACTAAACCCAAGGAAGGCGGCGGCGACGCCGACAAGGTGAACATGCTGGAGGGGGTTCATACCAGGTACCGCAACTCACCGCGCATCCAAGCCACGCTTCTGAACTTCATCGCCCGGCACCTGGTCAGCTTCCCCGACGCGGTGGACGATTCCTTCAAGGTGTTCGCCAACGTGCGCGACGTGCGCTTCAATGAGATGGAATACGAGGTGCCCGCCGAGGCCGGTCCGGCCTGCCTGCGTGAAGTGCTGAAGAAGATTCGCGACCAGAACCTCAACAGCTTCATTCCGACCGAATTTCGCTACGTGAAGGGCGATGATATTCCGCTGTCGATGTTTCAGGGCCGCGACACTTGCGCGATCTCGGTGCATCAGTACTACGATCTGGATTACCATAACTTCTTTGCCCAGATCGAACCGATCTTTTGGAAGTACGATGGCCGTCCGCATTGGGGAAAGCTGCACACGCTCAACGCACGCCTGCTCGAGCCGCTATATCCCAAGTGGAAGGACTTCCTTGCCGTGCGCGAAGCGCTCGACCCCGGCGGCCGCTTCCTCAACGCGCATTTGCGCTCGGTGTTCGGTGTGCGCGGTTAGCGCCGCGTTTCGGAGAGCAGCATGAAACGTCGCTATTTTCTCGTCGGGACGGTTTTGCTCGCCGGTGGATTCGCATGGTGGAAAAAGCCACGCGACGCCGGCGCGCCCTACGACGGCTATTTCAGCCTGCTGAACCAGGAATTGAAGAAGAACGGTCCGATGCGGCCGTGCATGGTGATCGATCTCGATCGCATGGACCAGAACATCGATCGGGTTACGCAGACGCTCGAGCTCGCCGGCAAGAATTACCGCATCGTCGAAAAATCGCTGCCGTCGCAAAAGCTGATCGAGTACATCGCGCAGCGCGCGAAGACGCGGCGATTGATGTCCTTCCATCAGCCCTTCTTGAATTTGGACGCACAGATGTTTCCGGGCTTCGACATTCTGATGGGCAAACCCCTGCCCGTGCGGTCCGCGGAATTGTTCTATCGGCGCCACGCGGGCCCGTTCGATCCCACTCGCCAATTGCAGTGGCTGATCGATTCACCGCAGCGCCTGCAGGAATATCTGCAACTGGCGCAGGGCCTGAATACCAAGCTCCGGACGAATATCGAGATCGACGTGGGCCTGCATCGCGGCGGGGTCGGCGACAACGCCACGCTGGGTCAGATGCTCGAGGTGATTGCCGCGCATCCGCAGCAGCTCGATTTTTCCGGTTTCATGGGCTACGACGCGCACGTCGGAATGGGTGTGCCGCATATCCTGGGCACGGCGCAGGAGCTGCTCGCCAAGGCGATGGCGATTTATCAGGGCTTCGTCGACTACGCGCGCGGCCATTCCTCGAAGCTATGGCGTGAGGACCTGACCCTCAATGCGGGCGGCAGCCCCAGCTACAAGCTGCACGCCTTGGAGAAACTCAGCACCGAGATCAGCACCGGCACGGCACTGCTCAAACCGACCCACTACGATTTGGAAACGCTGGCAGAACACGTGCCCGCGGCATACATCGCCACGCCGGTCATCAAGGCCACCGGACCGATCCGGCTTCCGGCGCTCGACGGCAAGTCGGAAATTTTCTCTTGGTGGGACCCCAATCAGCGTGCGACCTTTTTCGTCTACGGCGGCTGGTGGCGGGCGGAGTACGAGTCGCCGAAGGGCCTGCAATTCAACGAGACCTACGGGCATAGCGCGAACCAGGAAATCGTCAACGGCTCACCGGCGGTCGGCCTGCGGGTGGACGACCACGTGTTCCTGCGGCCGATGATCAGCGAGTCGGTGCTATTGGAGTTCGGCGACCTGCTCGCCGTACGCGGCGGCAAGATCGTCGACCACTGGCCGGTGTTTCAAGCAGCGGAATAGCCCAAGGGAAGTCTCAATGGCGCTTCAAATCACGGGTTTGTCCAAGACCTATCCCAACGGCGTGCGCGCCCTGAAGGATTTATCGTTGACCATCGGCAACAATATGTTCGGCCTGCTCGGCCCCAATGGGGCCGGGAAGAGCTCGCTGATGCGCACGATTGCCACGCTGCAGGATCCTGACGCGGGCAGCATCAGCCTCGACGGATTGAATGTGCTGACGCAGAAGAATGAAGTCAGGAAGATCCTCGGTTACCTGCCGCAGGAATTCGGCGTGTACCCGAAGATGTCCGCCGTCGACATGCTGAACCACCTGGCCATCCTCAAAGGGGTGATCGCCAAGGGGGAGCGCAGCGACATGGTCGATGCTCTGCTGCACCAGACGAACCTCTGGGAGGCCCGCAAAAAAGCCCTGTCCACGTATTCGGGCGGCATGAAACAGCGCTTCGGCATCGCCCAGGCGCTGCTGGCCAACCCGCGGCTGATCATCGTCGATGAGCCGACTGCCGGCCTCGACCCGGCCGAACGCAACCGTTTCCTGAATCTGCTGTCCTCGATCGGCCGGGATGTGACCGTCATCCTGTCCACGCACATCGTGGACGACGTGCGCGAGCTCTGTTCCCGCATGGCCATCATTGCCTCGGGGGAAGTGCTGTTGGAGGGTTCGCCCACCGAAGCGCTGCTGGCGCTCGACGGGCAGATGTGGTCACGCATCGTCTCGACCGACGAGGAGCTCCGCACCCTCGAGAGCGAATTGCACATCGTGAGCACTCACTTGGTCGGCGGGCAGCACGAGATCCGGGTCTTCGCCCCGTCCTCTCCCGGCGCAAATTTCCGCGCGGTGGCATCGGAGCTCGAGGACATCTATTTCCTGCATCTGTCCCGCCGGTCCAAAACCTAGCTCGCGGCGTCAAGGGAGGGACATATGGGAATGTTCTGGGAATTCTTCACCTTCGAGCTCCGCTTTCGCATCAAGAGCATTTCCACCTACGTCTACTTTCTGCTCTGGTTCGCCTTCTCGTTCTTCTGCGTGGCCTCGGAAAGCTTCGGACCGGTTGCCAACTCCAACGGCAAGGTTCTGCTGAACGGGCCTTTCGGCAACAGCCTGGATGACGCGTATTGCTGTCTGTTCGGCGTGATCGTGATTGCCGCGATATTCGGAACGTCGATACTTCGGGATTTTCAGCGCGATACCTACCAGATGCTGTTCACCAAACCGATTTCCAAGTTCGCTTACCTGGGCGGACGCTGGGCCGGTTCGTTCGTCACGACCGTGTTCGTGTTCTTCGGATTGGTGGTCGGTGCTTATGCCGGCACATTCGCTCCCTGGGCCGACCAGGCCCGCATCGGGCCGAACCACCCGGGGTGGTATCTGCAGCCCTTCTTCTCGATCGTGGTCCTGCAGATATTCTTCATCGGTTCGTTGTTCTTCGCCGTCGCGGCACTCACGCGCAAGCTGCTCGTCGTGTATCTACAGGGCGTGGCCCTGTTCATGCTGTACGTCATCGGCATCACGGTGTTCTCGGCGACCCGGTCGCTCGAACATTTCTGGTCCGGCATTCTCGATCCGGTCGGGCTGCTGATGGTCGACGTCATCACCCGCTACTGGAGCGTGGCGGAGAAGAACAGCCAGCTTCTGCCCTGGGATTTTGCGGGATATTCGCCGGGCGTTTTTCTCTACAATCGACTGCTTTGGACCGGCGTCGGTGCAATCTCGCTCGCCGGAGTCTGGGCGCTGTTTCCCATGTCGGTGGAGGCGCTCACGGCACGTTCGCAAGGCAGGCGCGCCGCCAAGACGCGTCAGCAGGAGGCGGAGACGGCGCGCCCCGTGCGCTCATGGGTGGCGGCGAGTCTGCCTCGGGTGCGCCAAGTCTTCGGCGGAGGCACCGCGCTGCTCCAGTATCTGTCATTGACCCGCCTGCGCATCCGCACAGTGACGCGCGAAATCCCGTTCTGGGCCATCGTCGGATTGCTCATCGCATTTGCCGTCAATAACGGGCACTTTGCCGGACGGGTGGGCGGAGACAACGTGTGGCCGGTCACTTACCTGATGCTGCAGGCAGTGGAGGGCTCGGCGACTCTGTTCTTCGTCATCGTCGCCGCCCTGTACGCCGCCGAACTGATCTGGCGCGAGCGTGACACCCGCTTCGACGGAATCCACGACGCATTGCCGCTGCCGGAGACCATCGATTGGCTGTCCAAGTTCACGGCCATCGCCGTCATCGAAATCATTCTGCTCACCATTGCCATGTTGGTCGGCATGCTGATGCAGACCATCGACGGCTACTACCACTACGAAGTGCTTCAATACCTGGAGGAACTGTTCCTGATCACGCTGCCGCAGATGCTGGCGTTCGCGCTGTTCGCCATGTTCGTGCAGACCATGGTCTCGAACAAATTCCTGGGGCACGGCATCGTCATCGGAATATTCGTGCTGCAACCCATCCTTTTCGCCTTCGGGTGGGAGAACACCCTGTATCTCCCCGGCGCCGTTCCGGCTTATGTCTATTCGGACATGAACGGCTATGGTCATTTCGTTCCCGCACTGTTCTGGGCCATCACCTACTGGTTCGCCATCTCTGCATTCCTCGGCGTGATCTCCATCGCCTATTCCCGGCGCGGCGCGGAGCTGTCCTGGCCGTCCCGGACGCGTCAGGCACTGCGCCGCGCGCCGCGTCTCGCGCCTGCGGCGGGGCTATTCTTGTTTCTCGCCGTGGGTTCCGGCGTTTGGTACTACTACAACGCGCATGTACTCAATGAGTATCTGACCGCGGCCGATCGCCGTCATCTCCTCGCCGACTACGAGCGGCGATTCAAGAAGTACGAGAATCTTCCGCAGCCGAAAATAACGGCGGTCGAGGCGGCCATCAATATTTATCCCGAACGCCGTTCCGTCGACGGCACGGGGCGATTTACGCTTCAGAACAAGGGCACGCAGCCGATCTCTCAGATTCATCTGACGGATCAGCATGAGGCGGTGACCGAGGTTCAATTCGACCGGCCGTTTCATCTCGTCAGCCGGGAAGCGCGAGATCTGTATTCGATCTACGCCCTCGAACAGCCGCTCGCTCCCGGAGAAGTGCTGACGCTGACGTTTACCGTCGGCCACGAATCGCGGGGTTTTCGCGACGGCAACGAGCTGCCGCAGTTTGCCCACAACGGCACGTTTTTCGACGCCGAGTTCTTCCCGGAAATCGGCTATTTCTTGGACCTGGAGATCGACGATCCGCGCCGCCGCCGCGAAGAGCACTTGGGTCCCCTCGAAGAAATGGCGCCGCGCGGCGATCCCGTCCACTCCCGCATCAACTTGTTCACGCCGTATGCGGACTGGATCACCTATCACACCATCGTCAGCACCTCCGGCGATCAGATCGGCATCGCGCCGGGCTATCTCATGCGGACATGGGAGAAGGGCGGGCGCCGCTACTACGAGTACGGCATGGGATCGACGCATATCCTGGACTTCTATGCCTATCTGTCCGCCCGCTATGCGGTGCTTGCCCGAGCCTACTCAGGTCCGAGCGGTCCCGTTAACCTCGAGGTTTACTACGATCCGGCGCATCAATTCAATGTGGAGGAGATGATCGAAGCGTCGCGGGCCGGACTCGACTACTTTCAGGCTCATTTCAGTCCCTACCAGTTCACCCAATACCGCATCATGGAGTTTCCGCGGTATCGCAGCTTTGCGCAGTCCTTCCCCAATACCGTGCCTTTCTCGGAAGGAATCGGCTTCATCACTCGCGTGGTCAAGCCCACGGACGTGGATCTCACGTATTTCGTGACCGCGCACGAGCTCGGGCACCAGTGGTGGGCGCATCAGCTCGTGGGCGGCCAAGTCGAGGGCTCCAACATGATGTCCGAGACGCTCGCACAGTATTCCGCCTACATGGTCATGCAGCACAAGTACGGCAAGGACTACATGCACCGAGTCATGCACCATTTTCTGGATCGCTACCTGCGCGGGCGCGCCGGCGAAGTTCGCCGCGAACGTCCGCTGGCACTGGTGCAGCGCGAGGACTACGTTTGGTATCAAAAGGGCGGCCAGATCATGTACACGCTCGCAGACTATATCGGTGAGGACAAGGTCGACCTCGCTCTGCACGATTTTCTGATGCGGTACCGCTATGCGAACGCGGTGAACCAGGCAGATGCGGTGCAGAGCACACGCGGCGCGGCCGCGGTCGACGAGCCCTATCCCGATACCCGCCTCCTCGTTGACGCTCTTCGCGCGCAGACGCCGCCGGAATTGCAGTACATGATCGACGACGGCTTCAACCGTATCGTCCTTTATGACAACAAAGCGGTCTCGGCGACGGCGCAAAAGCGGCCGGACGGCAGGTATTCGGTGACCCTGACGGTTCAGGCGCGCAAGGTGCAGGCGGACGGCAATGGAGTGGAGACCGCCATGCCGCTCGCCGACTACATCGAGATCGGCGTATTCAAGGGAAAGAAGGACGAAGAGCAGCCCCTGTACATGCAAAGGGAAAAGATCACTCAGGATCATCAAACCTTCACCGTCGTCGTCGACGAGCGGCCGACACGCGCGGGGATCGATCCGTACAACAAGCTGATCGACCGAATCGCGGACGACAACATGATCGACGTGAGCGAGCGCATGCAATGATCCAGTCCTGCGCTCATGAAACCAGGTGAATAGCAAGAGCGTCGACGCGCGTTGCGCGCGTCAGCGGATGCCTACGTCTCCAGGTAATGGGAGCCGATGGCAGGCAGGAGCGCCCCTCCGTAATGTGGGTTTCAGTCACCCCCACCAACACCCTCAACAGGAGCGTCAATGAATTCGACGACCGTTTCATCTCCACCCATCACACTGCCGGCATTGCCTTACGACCAGAACGCGCTGCAGCCCGTCATTTCCGCGAATTTGCTCGGTTTCCACTACGGCAAGCATCACAAGACCTATGTCGACACCCTGAACAAGCTCATCGTGGGTACCGAGTTCGCGGACATGCCGCTCGAGCAAATCATCAAGGCAACGGCGGGGCAATCCGGCCACGCCGCCATTTTCAACAACGCGGCGCAGGCCTGGAATCACACGTTCTACTGGCGAAGCCTGAAGCCCAAGGGCGGCGGCGAGCCGCCGGCGGCGTTGAAACGGCTGATGGAATCAGCTTTCGGCAGCGTCGAGGCATGCAAGAAGGAATTGTCGACGGCTGCCGTGGGGCAATTCGGCAGCGGCTGGGCCTGGCTGATTCAGGACGGTGAGAAACTCAAGGTGGTGAAAACCGGCAATGCGAATACTCCCCTGGCTCAAGGGGTGCGGGTTCTGCTGACGATTGACGTATGGGAGCATGCCTACTATCTTGACTACCAGAATCGGCGCGCCGATCACGTGAACGCCGTGCTCGACAAGCTCGCCAATTGGGAGTTTGCCGCGGAGAATCTCGGCAGGAAGTAGT
>DASWEO010000048.1:0-11838 GCA_036394715.1 Steroidobacteraceae bacterium | reverse complement strand
GTGGTTCATGTGCGGCAGCAAATGAATTCTGACCCCGGCAGCGCTGAGGGTGCGCAACGCGCGGTTGCGCACAAAATCCGCCAGGCGATGATTCGAAACGACGGGTAGCACCAAGTCGATTTTCACGCCGCGCCGCGCCGCGAGGCGCATCGCCGTTTCCAGGCTTACGTCGGGGACGAAGTAGGGTGTCACGGCCAGCAAGCGTTCGCGGACATGGAAACACGCGTCGATGAGCAGCGCATGCACGGTGTCTTCGGCCTGGTCCGGACCGCTGGGCACAAACTGGGCCCGGCCGCCGGTAGGTTGCGGCACGGACGCGGCGACGTCCGGTGTTACCACGCCTGGCGTAACCGCGGCCGGCACCGCGGCGCGCGCGACGGGCCTGCCGCCGGCAGCGACCCAGTCGGCTTCGAACTGATACGCGGCCGCGGCCGCCACCGGTCCCTGCAAATCGAAGGACAAATCGCGCCACGGCGGCGCGCCTTTGAGGCCGGTGAAATATTCCGCGGCGAGGTTTCTGCCCCCCGCCCAGAGGTGCGCGCCGTCGGCGATGGCCAATTTGCGATGATTGCGCAAGTTGCGCGGACCCTGGGTCTTGCGCGCGAACAATGGACTGAAAATCGCGGTCTGAACGCCGGCGAGGTTCAATTGGGCGAAACACGCTCGCGGCAATTGAATCGCGCCGACACCGTCGATGAGCAATCTCACCTGCACGCCGGAGCGCGCGCGGTCGATCATGCGTTGCATCGCCTCTCGGCCGAACGCGTCGTTGCCGAGAATATAGGTGCAGATATCCAGGCGATCGATCGCGCTGGACATGGTGGCGAACAAGGCGGCCGCGGATTCGCTGCCGTCCTGGTGCAGGCGAATCGAAGAGGGTGCGCACGGCGCCAGCCCGAAACTCTCGATGAGATCTTCGGCCCAGTGCGCGCAATGCGAACCAATCCCGGACCACCGGAGCACCTTGCGCGGCAATTTGCGGCGGCCGAACAGGAGATACGTGGGCAACGCGAGATAGGGCAGGGCGATCATGCCCAGGACCCACGCGATGGCGATCGACGGCGGGCGCCGCTCGTGTTCCGCGCGCGTGGTCAAGACGTAGACCAGCACGCTGATGGCGACGACCAGTGAATGAAGGGTGACTGGGGGAAACCAGGTGTTCACCGGCCGGCGCTCACGCGTGTTCGAGCCGGCGCAGCACGGCGGGCACCAGATCGGGGAGATCTTCGGCCAGCAGCCCGGGCCCAAAGTCCGCGGCCGCCGCACCATGCAGCCAGACGCCGGCGGCCGCCGCCGGGAAGGCATCCATGCCCTGTGCGAGCAGACCCAGGATCAATCCGCCGAGAACGTCGCCGGAGCCGGCGGTGGCCAGACTCGCGGGGGCATTGGAATTGACGATGGCTCGGCCGTCGGGAGCCGCGATGACCGTGTCCGCACCTTTCAACACGATGACGGCGCCGCTCTGCCGCGCGGCGGCCCGGGCGCGGCTCAGCTTGTCGCCATGCGCCGCGAATACCCGGGCGAACTCGCCGTCATGCGGGGTCATGACGCAGGGTCCGCGGACTGCTCGCGTGAGCTCGGCCGCTCTCGAGGCAAAGACGCTGATCGCATCCGCATCGAGCAGCACGGGCCTTGCGGTCTTGAGGAGTTCGATCGCGGTGTCGCGCGTGGCGTCATTCACGCCGGCGCCGGGCCCGATCAAGAACGCCGTGTACCGCGAGTCGGACAGCAGGCGTCCCAGGTCGCCGTCCTGCTTCAGCGGCTGCACCATGATGCTGGTGAGGGCTGCGGCATAGAGAGAGAATGCAATGTCCGGCACCGCGATCGTGGTGAGACCGGCACCGATGCGTGCCGCGGCCCGCGCCGCCATTCGCGCCGCGCCGGTCATGGGATAACCGCCGTACAGCAGCGCATGGCCCCGCGTGTACTTGTTGCCCGAGGATTTCGCGCGCGGCATTTCTGTCCGCCACAGCGCGGGATCGTTCTCCCAGGTGTCGACGCGCAGTGATTCGAGCACGGAGAGAGGAACGCCGATATCCGCAACCACGATCTCCCCGCACAGTTCCCGGCCCGGCAACAACACATGACCGGGCTTCTTGCGTACGAAGGTGACGGTGCAATTTGCCGGTGCTGCACCTACGCTCTCGCCGGTATCGCCCATCACGCCGCTCGGCACATCGACCGCGATCAGCGGTGAGCCGCGCTGGGTAACGGCGTTCAGTGTGTCGATGATCGGCGGATCCAATCTGCGGCGGAGGCCGGACCCAAACAGGGCGTCGACGACCAGGGCCGCGCCCTCGATCACTTCGGGGGTCACGCTCTCGATGGCGCCGCTCCAGCGCGCCGCATGAATTCCTGCGTCGCCGCGCAGGTCTTCCCTGCGCCCCAGCAAGGCGACCCGGACCGGCCAGCCGGCCTGCGCAAGGGCGACGGCCACCACGAAGCCGTCGCCGCCATTGTTTCCGGGACCGCACAGAACGGCGACGGGCCGCGGTGACCAACGGCGCGTGATCTCGCGCACGACCGCGTTCCCGGCATTTTGCATCAGCGTGGCGCCGGGTGTGCCCGCGCCGATCGCCGCATGATCGGCCTCGGTCATTTGCGCAACGCTTAGCAGCGCGGTTTGGAGCGGGCGCGCATCGCCCGTCAAGCGGCGACTCCCTGCGGCTCACGGGACGAGCGGTTCATGCCATCGATCCGGCAATGGCGCCGACCAGTGCGGTTACCGCCATCGCGAGTGCGCTCCAGAACATCACGCGCAGCGCGCCCGTGCGAACATCGGCGCCCCCGACCTTTGCGGACCAGCCGCCGAGGATGAGCAGACACAGGAGAGACACGACCACGACGGCAATCATCCGATTGTGCTCCGGGGCCCACGCCGCCACCAGCAAAGGAAGAACGGCGCCGCTCGCAAAGCTGCCGGCCGACGCCAGTGCGGCCTGCAAAGGGCGCGCCTTGGAGCCGGCGGAGAATCCCAATTCGTCGCGGGCATGCGAGCCTAAGGCATCGTGTGCCATCAGCTGCGCGGCAACTTGCGAGGCAAGGCTCACATCGAGGCCCCGCCGTACATATATTTCAGTCAACTCGCGGCGCTCTCCGGCAAAGTCCACATCGAGCTCGGCACGCTCCTGTGCCAGAGCCGCGGCTTCGATGTCCGCTTGCGAATGCACGGAAACGTATTCTCCGGTCGCCATCGACATTGCTCCGGCGACCAGGGCGGCGGTGCCGCTGAGCAAGATATTGGCCTGCGAGGCGTGCGCTGCGGCCACGCCCAGGATCAAGCTCGAAGTCGAGACGATGCCGTCATTCGCGCCCAAAACGCTGGCGCGCAGCCAGCCAACCCCGCCCAAACGATGGCGCTCATGACTGTGTGGACGCATGAATGTTTCTCATATTAACAGCGGATCGGCGGCATGCGAACGGGCCCTCGGCGCGCGGGCATCGCGGGCAGACAGGCTAGCCTTTGCCGGCGGTCTTGGGCCCCAAAAAATACCAAAGAATGAAACCGAGCACAGGCAGGATGATCACTAAAACTGTCCAAAGAACTTTCTTTCCGGTATCTGCGCTGCTTTGAAATACATTGACGATCGCCCAGACGTCGGCGATCAGCACGATGAGACCGAACAGGCCTTGGTACTGCATTTCTTATCCTCGTTGTTCTTGACAGAGACGACCGCACCCGGGTGACCCTTCGCGACCGGGAGCGGAAACATAGTGCTCTTCACCCGTCACACGATCAACAGAATTCCTGCGACGGCGCTCAAGCCCAGCACGAGATTCTCGAACAGCCGCTGATTGATGCGGATCAACAGCCAGCGGCCCGCCAGCGCTCCGAGAAATACGGCCGGCGCCAGCGCAAGATTGAATTCGAAGCTCTGTGGAGTGATCAAGCCCAGCTTGACCATGAAGGGTGCCTTGAACAGATTGAGCACCATGAAAAACACGGACGCGGTGCCCACGAACTGCATTTTCGGCAGGCGCATGGCAACCAGGTAGATCGACATCAGCGGGCCCGCGGCGTTGGCGACCAAGGTGATGAAGCCGGCGACGACGCCGACCGCCGCCGCGAGGGACCAATGCCAGGTTTCGGCCGTTTCCCGCGATTGGCTGCCCCGGTACCTTCGCCAGTACCCCAACGCGCACAGCGAGACGATGATCGCGCCGATTATGATCCGCGCGGTTCCGTCGGATATAGTCCCCATCACAAAATACCCGAGCACGACCCCGGCCGCGGTCCACGGCATGAGCTTCCACAGATAGCGCCATTGTGTGTGCGTCCGATAGGACAGAACCGCGACGATGTCGCCGAATATCAGCAGCGGCAGCACCAGGCCGCTGGCCTGCTTGCTGCTGGGAAATACATGCGTGAACAGGGCGACCGACAAAATGCTCAATCCGGTGATGCCGGCTTTCGATATGCCGACCATCAAGGCGCCCAGGACGGCGCAAATCCACTGCAGGGGTTCCGTTATCATTTAGTTCCGCCGTCAACGTCGATCTGGCAAGCTTACGCATCGCTTTCGGCAAGCTTACCGTGCGCATCAGCCATTCACGTGCCTAATCTCTATCAAGATACCGCGGAGCCGGCGACTCCCACGCCGGCCCTCGACGGGGATGTACGAGCCGACGTCGTCGTGGTGGGCGGAGGCATCACCGGATTGTCGACGGCCCTGCATCTCGCGGAGCAGGGCGCAAAGGTCGTGTTGCTGGAGGCCGAGGAACCGGGCTGGGGCGCATCCGGCCGAAACGGTGGTCAAGTCAATCCCGGTCTCAAGCACGATCCGGACGAGGTGGAGCGTCAGTTCGGCAAGGAGCTGGGCGGCCGCATGAACGCCCTCGCCGGCGGCGCACCGGAGTTCGTTTTCGATCTCATCAAGCGCCATGGCATTCGTTGTGATGCACGTCGAAACGGGACGCTGTGCGCGGCGATACGGGTGAAGCCTGCGGCGCTGGTGCGCATTACCGCCGAACAGCTTGCACGCCGCGGCGCTCCGGTCGAGTTGCTGGAGGGCTCGAGCCTCGAGCGCGCGACCGGTACCAGGCGTTACCGGATCGCGATGCTGGACCGTCGCGGCGGAGACCTGAATCCCTTGAGCTATGCGCGTGGGCTGGCGCGTGCTGCGCTCGGGGCGGGTGCGGCCGTTCACGGCGGCACGCGAGCGCTCGCCATGAACAGGATCGGCGCTGGGTGGAGGGTGCATACCGCCACCGGAACCGTCTCCGCGCCGCAAGCCGTGCTCGCGACCAATGGATATACCGATGATCTGTGGCCGAATTTGCGGCGCACGATCGTGCCGTTATTCGGCGCGATCGCGGCGACGGCCCCTCTGCCGGATCCGGTCGCGGACGCCGTCATGCCGAGTCGAGCGGCGCTTTACGAGAGCGGAACCGTCACCGTCTATTATCGAGTGGATGCCGGTCAGCGCTTGTTGATCGGCGGCCGCGGCCCGATGCGTGAGATATCCGCCGTGGCGGCGATCCCGCACTTGCTGGCCTACGCACGCTCTCTTTGGCCTGTTCTGGCGCAAGCGCAGTGGTCCCATGCGTGGGGAGGGCGATTGGCCATGACGCCGGATCAGTATCCACACATTCATGAGCCCGCCGACGGGGTCTTGATCTGCCTGGGCTATAACGGCCGCGGCGTCGCGGTGGGCACGGCAATGGGTGCGCAGCTCGCGCGCCGGCTGTTGGACCGGTCATCCCAGTTCGACATGCCCATCACCGATATGAAAGCGATACCTTTGCACCCATTGTGGCCGCTTGCCGTGAAAGCCGCCATCGCGCGCGGACGTCTCACCGACTTCCTCGGCATCTAAGCTCAATTGTCGGTGTGGAACTGACGGAGCCGGTGCAAGTCGACAATGACGTCGAAGCGCTGGTCGACGGGGAGCTTGGGCCCCGAGGAAAAGTCGTAGTGAGAGTCGAGATTCGCGATCTCCGGATGCAGGTCATGCATCGCGCGCTTGAACATTTCCCTCGGCACCCATTCTGAGTTCGACGAGAGTGAGCCGAATTCGTCGTGATAAATCGACGCGGTCGAAATATCCGCCGGGGTCGATGCGACGGCAAAGATGCGCGGATGCGAGTTGCCTCCCAAACGGACGTGCTTCGCGCCCGCCATGATCAACTGCCATTCATTCCCCTGGGGCACCGCAATCAAGGCGTAGACATGGTGTTGCGCGGTAAAGAATGCGATCGATACGGCGAGTATGGCCAACATTCGGCGGCCGCTCTGGCCCCAGCTTTCCGTCAGCGCGCGGATCGACGCCACCAGAAAGCAGAGCAGCACCGCGGTCATTGCGAGGACCGTGCGATAGGTCGCATATCGTTCCGATGCGATCAAGCTGACGGCGCAGGCAAACACCGGCAGACCGAGCAGCGCCGTCAACCAAATAATGCCGCGCGAACGCCCGTAGCGGCGCCATTCCACGTAGGCGCCCGCCAGAAGGAGCGCGCCCACGATGGCGGCGCTGCCGAAGTAGAGCGCGTGGTCGCGAAGATTGTTGTCGTTCAACACGAACAGACTGAGCGCATTCGGCAGTGTTTCTTGCAAGAACCAGGCGATCTTTCCGCCCCAGTGGTGCTCGAACGCAACGCGGCCGGATTTGACGAAGACCCCCATCGCATAGAGCACGGACATCACGCAATACGCCAGGCCCAAGGCGACGACGACGAATCCCAGATGAATCCCAATCCAGCGCGCTGTCTGCGCCAGGTTGCGGTGCCGTTGAACGATCAGCGCGCCGGCCAGCGGCACCACATAGAACAAGGCGCTCGGCTGATAAATGAGCGCGCTCACCACCATGAGGCCGAGTGCCACCATCCACTGACCGATGGCGCGACCGGGACCGGCGCTCATTCCCACGGCCAGCGCGCCCTCAACGGTGAAGAATCCGCCGACGGCCAACAGCGCGGTCGCCACGTAGGGCCAGCCGACGGCCCATCCCGCCATCACCTGCGCGGACGGAATCAACACCAGGAGCACGGCGAAACAGAGGCTGGTGCTGAATGACCATCCGAGCGCACGCAGACCGCGAAAGCTGACCAACGACAACGCGCCCAACAACAGCGAGGCGCCGAAGCGCATCCATTGCAAATCCTGAACCGAGCTGGTCTGACCATATGTCGATTGCAGCAGCCAGCCGTAGATCGGCCGCGCGTGGGACGCGCAAAATTTGACCACTTTGCCCGGCTCTTCGTGAGCCTCGCGCAAATTCGAGTAGTCGTCGCGCAATCCAAAATCGTGGAATGTCGCCGGCCAATAGGTTACCAACGGTAGGAGGAAGAGCATCGCGGTGAGCAGCCAGGCGCGTACGCCCAAGGTGTCACGGCGTTCAACCGCAACGACCGCATCCCCAATGGGGACTGAGATTGACGGCTCGACGACGACCACGGTTTCGGGAGGGGACATAGAAATGGCAATAGACCCTGTGATGCTGCGGTGCACTGTCAACTTGCCGCTCCCAATCCCTTGCCGATCGCAACCAGTAGAATCGCGGCCAGGGGATTGAACGTGGCTGAGGAGGATTCTAGCCGCACCCCCAGCCAAAAATCCGTGCGGAAATCGGAAAAAATACGTTAAATATCTGTTAACTAAGCGAATGTCGACAGGCGGGCCGCCGGTCGGCGACGCATGAATTCTTCTCACAATAATAAGCCGGGCAGTGGGGTCGCCTGCGCGCTGCATGAGGCAGGTATGATGAATGGAATGTGCGGCCGTTATGTCAGCCCCGATGAAGCGACCATCGAGCGTGAATTCAATCTCGTGCGCACTGAATGGCGGTTTCCGGCCAACTTCAATATCCCTCCCTCGTCGGCCGTGCCCGCCATTCGTGCCCGCGGCGCCGACCGTGAAGGCGTGTTGCTCCGTTGGGGACTAGTGACGCTTTTCGGCGGTGGCAAACCCGGCAAATACAATACGTTCAATGCGCGCTCAGAGACCCTCGCGAGCAGCGCGATGTTCGGCGGTCCGTGGAAACACGGGCAACGCTGCATCATTCCGGCGCTGGGATTCTACGAGTGGCACGTGAATGCGGACGGCACCAAGCAGCCGTTCTACATCCACTTGGAGGATCAAGCGATCTTCGGATTCGCCGGGTTGTGGGAGGGTGAGACGTGCACCATCATTACCATGCCGGCGAACAGCTTGATGGCCGGCGTCCACAATTCTCAGGCGCGAATGCCGGCGATCTTGCCGCGCGACGCGCGCGAGTCATGGCTGTTCGGGAATATTGAAGCCGCCGGCGCGGCGCTCGTTGCATACCCCGCTGATCGGATGATCGCCTATCCCGTGAGCCCCCGGGTCAACTCGGCGCGCAATAACGACGAAACCTTGCTGGATCCCCTGAAAACCGACGTGGATTGAGCTCCCGCGAGCCCCAATAAACTCGTTTCTAGATGCAGGTCCCATCGGCGCCGGCACCCTTCGCGATAGGCTTTCACCGAAGGATCGCAAACTCATGGTGCTGAAGCCCGCATTTCTGATCGCAACCCTGCTGTGGGCATCGGCCGTCGCCGCGCACTCTAAGGTCTATTGCTATGTGGACGCCGACGGCCAGCGGCATTACACGGATGTGCCGGACAACAACCGGTATCGACTCTTGGCCCTCTCACCGCAGGACAGGACGGTGAGCGGCGATCGCTACGATTCGGCATTGCTGGCCAAAGCCAGCCGGTACGATTCGATCATCGAGAAAGCCGCGCTCTCAGCATCCGTGGAACCGAATCTGCTGCGCGCCGTGATCGTGGTGGAGTCGGGATTCAATTCGCGCGCCGTCTCGAAGCGAGGCGCGATGGGATTGATGCAGTTGATGCCGGCGACGGCAACACGCTTCGGTGTTTCGAATCCCTATGATCCGCTCCAGAACGTGCACGGGGGGGCGCGCTACTTGAAGTTTCTCATCAATCGCTTCGGTCAGGATGTGAGGCTCGCGCTCGCGGCATACAACGCGGGCGAAGAGGCGGTCGACCGCAATGGCGGGCAAATCCCGCCTTTTACGGAGACCATGGCCTACGTGCCCCGCGTGCTGAAAATCTACCGGATGCTGAGCGAGCAGACCCGCTCGACCTAGGGTTCGCTGCTCGAAGCCACTTATCTGCCGGCGGGCACTCCGAGCAAGCTTTCCGCCGCGCGCACATCAGCGCGAGAATTGACGGTGCTGTATATTTGTTCAGACATTCGCTTGCTGATTTCGACAGCGCCGATTGCAAACGCAGAGCGCACATCGTCAATGTTGGACATCACAGCTTCAAACGAAGGATATGCGAACTTTACATCCGGGACGATTGCCCATTCCTTGCCTTTTTTTGCGTCAACGCCATAGTAGATATCTCCATCGTATACACTGCCGTCTGGGCCTTTTACAAACAGCGCGCCGGACGCATTGACGCGTGGGATGTAGTTGAGTGACAACTGTGACGAATAGAGTCCCACTTCCGAAATCCACAAATGTAGTATCGCATCCGCGTCTGTAGACACCTTATCGTAGTCGATGTTGTCAGGTTCATCGACCGGCCGCGTCAGCCCTTCTAAAACCACCACGGTGAATCCATAGCCGCGGAGCGCGATCGCAATTTCCTCAGTGAAATCGGCCCCTAAGATGGTCGGTTGCGAATTCATCTTGTCGTTGAAGCGCTTTGCCTTGCTTTTGCTGTCGAGCTTGTTCACCCAAAACTGGAAGGGGTAGCCGACGGGTGGGGCGGCATTTTCAAATGAGTACCACCTCGGATTGGAGGCAGGAATAATTGCAATACGCTTGATTGTCGGTCTGCTTGCGATCGTCTTGGGATGGGTCGCACATGCCGTCAACAGCACGACGGTCAAAAGTGTGGTCACCAATCTGAGCATCTGGATTCCTTTCCCTGTTCCCTTTTTGTTGGATGCCGCTTCCGTACGTTGGACTCTAGCTTTTTTGTGACCGCTTGACACAAGCGTTAGTATTGACTTACAGTTAGCCATGGCTTACCAAGCGGCATTCCTGGCCCTGGCCGATCCGACCCGCAGAAGGGTGTTCGAGGAATTGCGGCGCGGACCGCGTTCGGTGGGCAAGATCGCCGCGCGCATGCCGGTCAGCCGGCCGGCGGTTTCTCAGCATCTCGGGGTGTTGAAAAAGGCGGGATTGGTCGCCGACCGGGCAGAGGGTACGCGACGTGTCTATTGCATAGATCCGAATGGACTCGCGGCGATTCGGACCTGGCTCGATCAATTTTGGGATGAGGCGCTCGCGGCCTTCCAGGCTGAGCTCGAGAAAAAGGACTCGCACGCATGATTCATATCGCTCCGGTGCGCAAACAGTTGGTCGTGAAGGCCAGTCAATCCCGCGCCTTCGCCGTGTTTACGGCCGAGATGTCGCGCTGGTGGCCCGCGACGCATTCGATTCTGAAGTCACCGTTGAAGGAGTGCATCGTCGAACCGCGGGTCGGCGGCCGCTGGTACACCGTCGGAGAAGACGGCTCGTCGTGCCAAACGGGATACGTGATTGCATGGCAGCCGCCCGAGGCTCTGGTGCTGGCATGGCAGATCAACGCCGAATGGCAATTCGACCCCGAGCTCCTGACCGAGGTTGAGGTGAGGTTCATTGCCGAAGGCGCGGACACGACGCGAATCGAATTGGAACATCGGTATTTGGAACGGATGGGCCGCAAAGCCGCCGAAGTCCGCAACGCCGTGGACTCGCCCGGCGGCTGGGGTGCCATTCTGGAGCCGTTCAAGAGGCGCGTGGAAGGCTTAAGGGTGGTTGAGCGGTGACAGCGGAGGAGCGGCGATGGCACATAAAACTACGTTCGCGATGGCAACCGTCGTATGCATGTCGACCTGGATGGCGGGTGAGCGGGCGACCGCTGAAGTAGTCGCTGTCGCCGGCAACGGCTTTGAGATTCGCGAAACCGCGTATACCGCGGCCGCGCCGGACAAGGTGTATGCCGCTCTGCTGACCCCCGCCCGCTGGTGGAGTTCCGAACACACATTTTCGGGAAGCGCCGCGAATCTCGTCCTGGACGCACGTGCCGGCGGCTGCTGGTGCGAGACCCTGCCCGGCGGCGGTTCCGTCGAGCATCTTAGGGTGGTGTATGTGTCGCCGGGCAAAACCCTGCGCCTGCGCGGCGCCATGGGTCCGTTCCAGGGACTTGCCGTCGACGGGGTCATGACATGGAGCGTGAAGAGCGTCGCCGACGGCACCCAAGTCTCCCTGACCTACTCAATCGGCGGCTACGCCAAGGACGGCTTCGACGAACTGTCGAAAATGACCGACCACGTGCTCGGCGAGCAGATCGAACGGTTCAAGAAATCAGTCGACGGCGAATCGGCGCCGCGCGGCCACTGACCGCGCGGGCCAGGCGCGGTGCCGGCTACAGCTTGCGGATCCCCGCCGGATTTACCGCCACTCCCGCCACCTCGAAATGAGCGCCGCGCAGCAGCTTGTTGCTGCCGATGAAGGCGCGCGCTGGGTAGTGCCCATGAAAATACGTGCGGTAGACGGCGTTGAACTTGTCGTACAGTTCCAAATCCGTGCAATAGACGGTCACCGAGACGAGATCGTCGGTCTTGAGTCCAGCCTGCTCGAGAGTGTGCTGTACCGAATCCATGACCAGGCGAGCCTCGTTGTCGACGTTGGCCGCGGCCTGCCCCGTGGCTGAGTCGATCCCGATATGACCTGCCACATAAAAGGTCTCACCCACCATGACTCCGGTGCTGAAGGGTAGAGCGGGATTCGCGCCGACCTTCGGCGCCTCCACGTAACGGCGCCCAGTGTCGGCTGCGTGGCTCGACACCACGAAGAATCCGGCGAGGGAAATGGCTAGCGCTGCCTTTCGCATGGTTCGATCTCCTCGAGAGTTGAT
>DASWEO010000047.1:0-3104 GCA_036394715.1 Steroidobacteraceae bacterium | reverse complement strand
GGCCATGGCGCCGAAGGCGCCGATCGGCGACAGCTTGACGATCATCTCGACTATCGAGAACACCACCCGCGTGAGTTGGTCCACCAGATCCTTGACGGCTCGGGCCCGTTCGCCCAGATAGATGAGGGCGACGCCGAACAGTGCGGCAACCACAACGACCTGCAGAATGGCGCCCTTTGCGAAGGCGTCGACCATGGTGACGGGGATGATGTTCAGTAGAAAGGCCACGACGCCCTGGTCTTTGGCGGCAGTGACGTAGCCGGCGATGCTGGAAGTGTCGATGGAGCGCGGATCGATGTTGAGCCCGACGCCGGTCGGTATCAGATTGGCCGCGATCAAGCCGAGCAGCAGCGCCAGCGCGGAGACCACGTAGAAGTACACCATCGATTTGACGCTGATGCGGGCGACCCGGCGGGCGCTCCCCATGCCCGAGATCCCCGACACGATGATGCAAAACACCAGCGGGGCGATCACCATCCCAATCAGCTTGATGAAGCCGTCGCCCAGCGGCTTCATTTTCACCGCCGCCGTCGGCCACGCCGCTCCCATGATGATCGCGGCGCAGATCGCGATGATGACTTGATTGTGGAGCTTCGCGTAAAACGGCTTGGGCTTGCGAATCAGCGCCTGCATTCAACCTCCGAAGTAGCGAGCTTCCAACGGCCAAGCCCAGGCCGGTTATAAGCTATTATGCAATCGTTTGCAATTCGTCGCGCATGCTCTTCTCGATCAGCGCCAAATGGATTCATTTGCCGTTTGCCGCCCGTTGGTAACGTTCGTCGAGGTAGCGCGCCGGATCGGTCAGCGTCTTGCGGGGCCGTCCGAGTTCGGATCTGATCCGCAGCACCGTCATCATCCCTTGCGGATCGAGCGCACCGCCGCGCGTGAAGCCTTCACACTCGCCGAGCAGCGCGTCGACGTGCCGCCGCGCGGCGTCCTCGGGCACGTTCGGCAGATGCGTCCTGTAGATCGCCACCGCCTCGGTGCGGTTCTTCGGATCGAACAACCAGTCGATCGCCTCGGTCGACGCGCGGATGAAGCTGACGAGCGCGTCGCGGTTGGCCCTCGCCCAGCTGCGCCGGGTGATCCCGACAATCGTCTGGTACGGTCCGAGGACATCGACAGCATTGGCGAGACGCCGATATCCCCGCGACTCCGGCGCGATTTCCAGCGGCGTCGTCAAGATCGTTCCCGAGAACTTGTTCTCCATCAACGCTTGCGCGCGCGTTGCCGTCGAGCCGACCGGTTCCAGGCGATAATCGCCGTCCTCGAGCCCGCCCAACTGCAACAGCTTCTGCAGAACCAATGAGTAGCCGGTCGCAATCGCGTCGACCGCAAGCGTCTTGCCGCGCAGGTCGTCATAGTCCTTGACGTCGGGACTCACTACCAGGCGAACGGTTCCCCGCGAGAAGCCCATGAACGCGAAGAGATCGGGCGCGGTGGACAGCTTTACCTCCCCCTGGCCCTCCTGATAGGCGACCACGTTGTCGAACGCCGCCGTCGCGACGTCCTCCTCGTTTTTGATGAGGCTTTGGACCAACTCGACCGAGTTCGGAGTGGGACTCACCTTTACCGCGAGCTTCTCTCGTGCGAACAACCCCTTGTCCTCGGCAACCCAAAGCGGCAGGTTCGCGCCGCCGGGAAAGCTGATCACCCGCAACGGCGTCTGAGCGTGAACGAGCGAAGCCAGCCCCAAGGCCGCGAAACCAAGCAGGGACCGGTGGACCATCAAGATATCTCTCACGCTATTTGGCCGGCCAGGCGTGGCAGACGGTGCACGCCGCGCTCACGCCTCGCGCCTGGTGGCAGCTGATGCAAGTCGCCATCCCGGTGACAGCCGTCGTTTCCGACATGGCGTCGAGGTCGCCCACCGCCCCGTGGCAGGTTTCGCACTGCACCCCCGCTTGCAAATGCTTGCGATGGGTCCAAGTTACTCCTGGCAGTACCTTGTAAACGCGCACCCAAGGAATCGGCTGTTTCGATTCGGCGTAGTCCGCGAGCTTCTTGATCGCCGGCCGATCGGTGACCATCGTGGCGTGGCAGTTCATGCAGGTCGCGGTGGCTGGGAACGTCATCTCCCGACCTGGAGCCGGGTTGGTGTGACAGAGTTGGCACGGCAATCCCATGCCGACGTGGACCTTGTGACTGTACGGCAGCGGCTGCTCGGGAGCGGGATGCGGCGCAAGATTGGCCCGCACAGCCGATGCGGCGGGCGCCGGCGGCTGCGCCTGCACGGTGCCGACGGTCAACCAAGCGAACGCAGTGATCATCGCGACAATATCAAAAAGGCTCTTCATCGTGGCTCTCACCTGTGTCCGGAGTTCTTGGCGGATCGAATCGTTCAGGCAGCGCGGCCGCTTCCAACAATCTGCTCGAGAGTCTTGCCGTCATCCTGGAGAATGATTGCGGCGGCGTTGCGCCCGGGCTGACCGGTCACCGAGCCGCCGGCCTCGGTACAGGCCCCCGTCTGGTACAGGCCGGGAATCGGCATGCGGTACGGGGCGAAGTTGCCCCAACGTTTGTCTCTGTGGTGCACACTGCCGCGCCACATCGCCGGATTCATGCGCTCGATGTCCAGCGGGCTCATGATCACCTTCGCGAGCATCTTGTCTTTGGTCAGGTTCGTGGTGTGGCGCATGTACTGGGTCAGGAACGTGTCCGCGACTCGCTCCTTGATGTCGTCCCAGTGCTGAGGTCCCTCCTTCAGCCCGTACGGTATGCCGCCTTCGATCTTGAGTGCGCAGCAGCCCGGCGGCACCCGACTCTGGTCGTATACCGAGGCATGCACAATCTGAAGGGGGTAGTCATCCAGGGTCAGCTCGCCTCGGGCCTGGTCTCCGCTCAGCACGAAGATGCTCTCCGGCCGCTGCATGATCGACGCTTCGGCGCCGGATACGGTTCCTCCTTCGGCAAGCGGATACTTCGGCGGTTCGCTCAACGCGTAGTGGAATGAGAACATGGCATGTTCCGGCTGCCACAGATCCACGCTTGCTTGTAGCGCGTCGCCCCAGAGTTCGCGCGGCGCCATCTCCAGGAGGTGCTTGACATGAATGGTGGAGACCACAGCCTTATTTGCGTGGTACTTGCTGCCGTCCGCGCACTCC
>DASWEO010000046.1:0-5012 GCA_036394715.1 Steroidobacteraceae bacterium | reverse complement strand
GCAGACCGGAAGATTTCGGCGCGCCGCGATATCGTGCTGATCGTCGTCGTCGCGGTCGCCGCGGCGGTCGTCTGCGCAAAATACAATCTCAGCGAAGCGCTGCTGAATTGGACGCGCCCGTTCGAGCGTTTGCAACTCGACGAACTCCCCGCAGTGCTGTTGGTGGTCGCGATCAGCCTGATCTGGTTCTCCTCCCGCCGGTATTTCGAGGCGAATCGGCAACTTCGATTGCGCCGAGCGGCGGAGGTACGGCTGGCGGAGACACTCACCGAGAACAAGCGCCTGGCGCAGCAGTACCTCGACATGCAGGAGAACGAACGCAAGGCGCTTGCCCGCGATCTGCACGATGAGCTGGGTCAATACCTGATTGCCATAAAGCTCGATGCAATGTCGATGCGCGAATCGATGACCGCGGACCCGGCGGTACACGAGGTAGCCCGTGCCATGATTGCCAACATCGACCGCGTGTACGGCGTGGTGACCGGTCTCATTCGTCAGCTGAGGCCGGTGGGTCTGGATGATTTGGGTGTCACCGCGGCGATCGAGCACTGTGTCGATGATTGGCGCTCACGGCTGCCCCTGACGACGATCGAAATGTCGCTCACCGGCGATTTTGACACCTTGGACGAAACTCGCGCACTGGTGCTGTATCGGCTGGTGCAAGAGGCACTCACGAATATTGCACGCCATGCCCAAGCGACGAGCGTGCAGATACGAATTGCCGCCGGACCAGCCGTAGACTCGAGGCAATGCCTCGAGATTCTCATCGCCGACAACGGCGCCGGAGCCGACTTGACCGCGCCGCGGCCCGGGCTTGGCCTGGTCGGAATGCGCGAGCGCGTGTCCGCGCTGGGCGGATCGATCACGTTGGCGAGCGAGCGCGGCGCCGGCTTCCAGGTCAAGGCCACTCTCCCCATGGCGGGTGCGCCATCGTGAGCATGGCCGGATGCCGCAGGATCAGCGTGCTGCTGGTCGACGATCACGCCGTGGTACGCGAGGGCTACCGGCGCCTGTTGGAGCGCGATGACTCCCTGATTGTCATCGGCGAGGCGGCGACGGCCGCAGATGCCATGCGCATGGACGTCGAACTCAAGCCCGACGTCATCGTGCTGGACATTGGATTGCCCGGAGTGAGTGGGATCGAGATTCTCAGGCGAATCATCGCGCGCAGGCCGGATGCACGCGTGCTCATGTTCAGCATGTACCAGGACGGTATCTATGCCACCCGGGCAATCGGCGCGGGAGCCCGCGGCTATTTGAGCAAGGCCAGCGCGCCGGATCTTCTCATCGATGCCGTGCGTTCCGTGGCGGGCGGCCGGCGATATCTCAGCCCGGACGTGGAGCAGGCGATGACCAAGCAGTCGTCGGCTGCAGACCAGCTCGCCGGCACTTTGTCGACGCGGGAACTCGAGGTCCTGCGAATGTTGGTCCAGGGGTACGGCATCGAGGAAATCGGTGAGCGTCTGGGACTCAGCCCCAAGACAGCGGCCAATCACCAGTCGTCGATCAAGCAGAAATTAGGCGCCAACAGCGCCTTGCAGTTGATTCTCATCGCGCAGCAGTTCGGTTTGATCGCGGACAGATGATCGATCGCGTGCGCTTGTCCTCGGGCGTCCTACACGGGGTGCGGTGACGCGTCCAGCGCTCCCAGAGGAACATTGCGCGTCTCCGGTGCCCATTGCCGGCAAATCACGGCGCCGATTGCGAGGACCGCGACACATGCGCCGAGGGCCGTGCGCACGCCGTATGCGGCGACGATGATGGGAAGCAGAAAGGTGCTGATCGCCGAACCTGTTCGGCTCGCCGCGATCGCCAGCCCGATGCCCGAAGCCCGCAGGTCGGTCGGAAAGAGTTCGGGCAGATAGACGTAGACCAGGTTGGAGGCCGCCGATAGGACACCTGCGAATACCGCGAACAGAATGGTCATCGCAAGCGGCGGTATGTTGTTCCACACGGACAGGATGAACATGGTGCCGGCAGCAATGCCGAAGCTGCCGATCAAGAAGCTCCGCCGTGAGAGCCGATCGACGACGATCAGTCCGGCCACCGCGCCGCCCAGGAGCGACAAGTTGTAAATGAGACCGCCGACGTAGCCGCTCCTCAAGTTCATCGCGGACATGACCTGGGACACGAAGGTGCCCACCGCAAAGTAAGGAATGACCTGACAGGTAAAGAATGCGCACCCCACGAGCGTTCGCCGGCGCCATGCCGGCGACAGCAGCTGCCGCCAGCGGCCGCGAGCCGCCGGCGGCGCGGGCGTGCGCAAGGGAGGCGCCACGTCGCGGCCGAAATTGTCGCGCACCACGCGGGCCGCCTCGTCGGCGTAGCCGTGATTCATCAGCCATCGGGGCGACTCGGGCATGGTGATTCTGAGCGGCAGCACCAGCAGGCAGGGCAGGGCGCCGGTGAGCAGCATCCAGCGCCAGGCCTCCGGGCCGGTTTCGCCCAGCGCGAAACCCACGAAGTAGGCGCATGCGTAGCCGCCGGCCCAGGCCACGGAGAGCAGGCCCAGGATTCGCCCGCGGGCTCGCCGCGGAGTGAACTCAGTCAATAGGGCCTTGCTCACGACATAGTCCGTGCCGAGCAGGAAGCCGATCGCCAGACGCAGCGCCAGAAGCTGCGCCGCCGAGCCGGTGAGACCCTGCAGCAGAGACAGCATCGCGAGCACCGCCATGTTGCAGGCAAAGATCGGCCGTCGGCCGAAGCGGTCCGCCGCGGGCCCCGTGAACAGCGCTCCGGCAAAGAGGCCGAACAGAGATGCGCCGCCCAACAATCCCATCCAGACCGGGTTCAGGCCGAGCTGCGGCGGGGCGCGGCTCAGGGAGATTCCGATGATGCCGAGACCATATCCGTCGCTGAACACGCCGCCGCAGCTGGCGACGGCAACCCGCGCATGAAAGAGCCGAAGAGGCGTGTCGTCGTAATCCACCGCAACCCCGCTGCTTGATCGAAAATCCACTGTTTTCCTCGCTCACTGCCACGCCGCCGCATCAGCTCACGCTGCCAGCACCATAACCGTTTTTCACGGCCCGAAGATGCAAAAAAGCGCCGCCGCCGTGCGCAGATCGACGATATACAGTACTGAGCGCCCGGCAGTACTGGATTTACGACTGCTCGATCCACGGGTAAAGTTTCGCCATGACTCGAAGCTTCATTGGACATCAACCGTTCAAGGGCCGCGGCGCGGCCTCGAATCCCGCCGTGCGGTTCGAAGCAACGACGCGCGAACAGATCCATGACGGGTGGTACGAGGACGAGATTGTCGAACACCTCAGCGAAACGGTTCTGCCCGATCGCGCGCGCAGCGTCATCACCACCAACAAGTCCCCCGATGTCGGGTTCGATCAATCGATCAATCCCTATCGCGGCTGCAGCCACGGCTGCGTGTACTGCTTCGCGCGCCCGACCCACGCTTATTTGGGCCTCTCTCCGGGCCTGGATTTCGAGACGAAACTGTTCTACAAGGCTGACGCGGTCAAGATTCTAGAGGCCGAGCTCGCGAGGCCGAAATACGTTTGCAAACCCATCGCGCTGGGCATCAACACCGATGGGTATCAACCGCTGGAAAAGCGGCTGCAGATCACCCGCGGCATACTCGGCGTGCTTGCCCGGTGCCGGCACCCGGTCACCATCGTCACCAAGAGCGCGCTGGTCGTGCGCGACATCGATTTGCTGACGGACCTCGCCCGAGACCGATTGGTGTCGGTGATGGTCAGCATCACCTCCCTGACCGGCGACATCAAGCGCACGCTCGAGCCGAGGACGGCCTCGCCGCAAGCCCGCCTGCGGGTGGTCCAGCAACTGGCTCGAGCCGGGATTCCGGTGGGCGTGCTGGTTGCGCCGGTGATCCCCGCGATCACCGATCACGAGATGGAAGACATTCTCGCGGCCGCCAAGGAGGCCGGCGCCGGCTCCGCCGGCTATGTCTTGCTGCGGCTTCCCCATGAAGTGAAGATCCTGTTTCGCGAATGGCTGGCCGAGCACTACCCGGACCGGGCCAAACACGTGATGTCGCTGATCAACCAGACGCAGGGCGGCAAGGATTACGACGCCGAATTCGGCCGGCGCATGACCGGCACCGGACCCTACGCCGAGCTGCTGCGTACGCGATTCGAGCTGGCGCTGCGCAAGTGCGGCTTCGATTCCGCGCGCGACCGGCACGAACTTGAAGTATCCTTGTTTCGTCCGCCCACACCCGATCAATCGCAACTGACGCTCGGCTTCTAGACTACGATGGCAACAATTGGTACCGAACGCGTCCTGACGGTTCATCACTGGAATGAGACGGTTTTCAGCTTCACGACCACGCGCGATCCGGGTCTGCGCTTCGAGAACGGCCATTTCATCATGCTGGGCTTGGCCATAGGCGGAAAACCGCTGATGCGCGCCTACAGCATCGCGAGCGCAAATCACGAAGAGTATCTGGAATTCTTGAGCATCAAGGTCGCCGATGGTCCGTTGACTTCGCGGCTCCAAAACATCAAGCCCGGCGATGAAGTGCTGGTGAGCCGCAAGCCGACGGGCACGCTGCTATTGCACGATTTGAAGCCGGGCAAGCGCCTGTACCTCTTGAGTTCAGGCACGGGGCTCGCGCCGTTCATGAGCTTGATCAAGGATCCGGCGGCGTATGAGCGTTTCGAGAAGATCATATTGGTCCACGGCGTGCGTTATCGGAGCGAGCTCGCCTATCGGGATTTCATCGAGTGGGAGCTGACGCACCATGAATATCTCGGCGAACAAGTCAGAAACCAGCTGGTGTACTTTCCGACCGTCACGCGAGAGCGATTCCGCTATCAAGGGCGCGTCACGGAGCTCATCGAGTCGGGCAAGCTCTTTCAAGACACCGGCATGCCGCCGCTCGATCCCGCCCATGACCGAGTCATGATCTGCGGCAGTCCGGCGATGCTGGCGGATCTATCCGCGCTTCTCAATGCGCGCGGTTTCCACATTTCCGCGCACGTGGGCGAACCAGGCGACTACGTCATCGAACGATCGTTCGTCGCCCGGTAGCC
>DASWEO010000045.1:0-6191 GCA_036394715.1 Steroidobacteraceae bacterium | reverse complement strand
AGCAGCAGCAAAAGGACGCCCAACCCAAGCGAAACTCCGCGCTGCGACCCGGACTCGGGCAGATGAGCAACCATCTGCAAAAACAGGCCAAACCGTTCGACCACGAAGCCGAAGCCCATCAAGGCTATCGCACTGCGTTGCCAGGCAAGCATGGTGCGTTCGGCGGCGAACAGCACCCGAGGATCCGCGGTGTAGGACATACATGAGCTCCGTCGATCGATCTCCATCCTGCGATCAGACTAGTCAGCTAAATCTTACATATTGATACGCCGACTGCCGATCGCCGGCAGGCGGAGGGTTCGCGACAATCGTTTCGCATTCACCAGGAACCCAACTATGGCATACGGTCGAAGCAAAATGCTTTTGAACGGCGAAGTAATGCGGTCGGCCGTGCCGCCGCTTCGTAGAGTGGCACGCGATCCAACCGATACGCACCACGAACTGGAAACGCTCCGCGCCACCAACGCACAGTTGGTGCGTGAATTGGCCGCACTCAAGGAGCGCGAGGCGCAAGCTCAACGGCTCGCCGATCGGGACGCACTCACCGGTCTATACAACCGCCGGCGCATGGTGGAAGTCTTGGAAGCGGCCATCTCCGAGGCTGTGCTACAGCGGCAATACGTGGGTTTGCTGTTCATCGATCTGAACGGCTTCAAAGGCATCAATGACGAATATGGCCACGCCGCGGGCGACAAAATTCTCACGACGGTGGCTACGCGTATCGCCGCAAGAGTGCGTACCGGCGACCTCGTGTGCCGGTACGGCGGCGATGAGTTCGTCGTTGTCCTTCCCAGCGTGCCGGACGCGGCCGCCGTAACCCGGGTGGCGGACACGATCCGCGAGCGCGTGGCGCTGCCCTATTGGATTCACGGCAATGAGCAGCATTTGACCGCCGCGATCGGCGAGTCGATGTATCCGCACGATGGGGACAGCGCCGAAGTGCTGCTGCACCGGGCGGACCAGGCGATGTATCGTCTCAAGGCTCGCCTGGCGCATCCGATGATGAGCCTCGGGACCACACCCTATCAGCGCCCGCTGAGACGCCGCAGCGATGCCATGGGTGGTGATCGCTAGTAGACGGCGCTATCCTACGTGGTCGGACTCCCGTCAACGCCGGGAGTCGAAGGACGTTAGTTCATCTATCCGTTCCTGCAACACGTGGTTATCTCATGAATCAGCGTAAGTGGTCGAGGGCGGCCCCGGCATCCGGGCTGGTGCTCATCATGGCCCTGGCGGGGTGCGTGATCGTTCCCGACCAGCGTCACTATTATGCTGACGGGGTGGTGATGGTGGCGCCGCCGGCGCCGCGTGTGGAGGTCATCGGCGTGGCCCCCTCGCCGGGATACGTATGGATCGGCGGATACTGGAATTGGGTTGGCGGACGGCATGAATGGGTCGAGGGACGCTGGGCGCCTCCCCATCCCGGACATCATTGGGTCGCGCATCAATGGGTACGCCAGGGCGACGGCTGGCGCATGAGACCTGGTCACTGGGAACGCGGTTAGCGTCGCCCGAAGGCGGGCGCTTCAGCGTTGGAGACTCCACGCATCGACGCCGGTCTTCACGATCAACGTGATGACGATGGCGATGAACGCCACGCGGACGAATTTGCTGCCGTGTCTGATCGCCGTGTGCGCCCCAAGCACGCTGCCCGCGGCGCTGCAGGCGCCCAATGCAATCCCTACGCCCCAATGAATCTCGCCGTGTACTCCGAAAAACAATAGCGCACCCGCATTCGTCGCCACATTGATGGTGCGGGCGCCGGCGGAGGCGTGCAGGAAATCGAATCCATAGAGCCGGATGAACAGCAGCATCAAGAAACTGCCGGTGCCGGGCCCGAAGAATCCGTCATAAAAGCCGATGCCGGTGATCGCCGCCAATGCGATATAGCTGCGACGCGGTGAAAACGCGATGGGCGCATGGCGCGCACCCAAATCCTTGTGCCACAGCACGTATGCCAGGACCACCGTGAGCATGACGGGTACCAAGGGCCGATAGAGCGCAGGGGACACCGCGCTCACCAAGCTTGCGCCCGCGAGCGCCGCGAGAAACGCAACGGCAGCGCCGGGCAGAAGGACACGCCAGGGAATGCGTACCACACGCATGTAGCGCATGACCGCGCTGGTGGTACCGCAGATGCTGCCGACCTTACCCGTTCCGAGGAGCAAGGGCGGCGCGATTGCGGGATAACCCGCGAGCAGGGCGGGCAACTGAATCAAGCCTCCGCCGCCGACGATGGCATCGACGAAACCGGCGGAAAATGCTGCGCAAAGCACCAACCCCAGGGTCGCGTAGCTTCCGCCTAGCGCGATTGCGGCCAGGGCGCGCTCCCCTGAATGTCGCGGAGATGGACATCGGAGCCGGCATCGAACCAGTGTTCGATCAGGCGGAACGAGATGGATTGCCGCGGCGGCAGCAGCGCGCCGTTCGATGCAAGTTCCGCGCGGGTAAACCAGCGCGCGTCTTCCAGTTCCTGGTCGCGCAGATGCACCTCCGTGGTGACTGCATGCGCGGTGAAGCCGAGCATCAACGATGCCGGGAAGGGCCATGGTTGGGACGAGTGATATTCGATCCGGTCGACTTCGATGCCGGTTTCCTCGAACACCTCGCGCGCTACGGCATCTTCGAGCGATTCTCCCGGTTCGACGAAACCAGCAATGGTGGAATAGCGCCCTACCGGCCAGGAGGCTTGGCGTCCCAAGAGGGCGCGCTCCGCGTCGCTGACCAGCACGATGATGGCCGGATCGATGCGCGGGAACTGCTCATGGCGGCAGCTTGGGTTGCTGCACACGAGCACATGTCCGCTCTTGGCGGACAGGGTCTTCGCACCGCAGGTGCCGCAGAAGCGGTGCCGCCGCCGCCAGGAGATGATGGCGCGCGCATAACCCAAGAGTCCCGCTTCGTCGACCGGCAGCACCGAAGCCACGACGCGCAGATCTTCGAAGCGGGTTCCCGGCAGCAGCGGCGGCGGTTCGACCGATTCGACTTCGTACGCGAAATAGTTGGTTTCGCCGAATCGGCCCAGCAATATCAGCTCCGCGCTGTTGCGGCGCTCGGACGGTATCAGGGTCAGCTCCAGATACGCTGCGCGCGGGGCGTCGCCCTCGGCAATGAGATTGCGCGAATTCCACACCGGTATCGCGCGGCTGCGCTCATCGGCGAGCGCGGCGGCGAACCACGCAGGATCCTGCCGCAAATGGGCGGCCCGGTCCAGATAGGGACCGGCGAAGATATTCCGTTGCTGCATTCTCCGATTCTAGCAGGGCGCGGTGTAACCCATGGCCTGTGCGGGTGCGCGCGAAGACGCAACCGCGGCTCCGGCCGCAGGACCACAGGTGCCGCAGCCGATCTTGTGTCTGGCCAGCAAATCGTGCAATCGCACTCCGCCGCACACGTCGCAGCGCGAAATACCGACCTCGTCGCGGCGCGCCAGCGCGAGCAGGAGAAACCACGCATGTTCGAAGGAAATGCCGGTGGGCGCATGCAGCTCGAGGTACGCCTCGTAGGCCTGACAGAGCAGGATGCCCGACTCCAGCGATCCGACGCGATACCGCGGCTCGAGCCCGGAATCCGTACCGGACAGGAGTCCGTACATGACGTAGAGACTCGCCAGCTGCGCGGATTGAAAGTTGAGCTCGCCATTCCTGAAGAAAAAGGCGGCCTGGCGCGGCGACTTGCCGCGATGCCTGGAGACGAACCGTGCATCATGATTCATCACGTAGCTGCGGTACAGCTTGCGAATCCGATCGTCGCTGAGGCCCGTCCACTGGCGAATGGTGAACGTGCGGGCTTCGTGGCGAATCAAGCGCAGCGCCAGATCCAGGCGCTGGCGGTCCCTGGTGTAACGGTCATCGGACACTCTCATGGTCGGCTCCTTTGGTGCAATTCGCTAAGGTTTGGGTCAAAAAAGAATTTGACAGAAATTAATCACAAAGTTAGCGTGATTGCCAAGTGGTTCCGGCATGTGATAGCCGCTGTGTTTGCGGTGAAATGCGCAGGCGCCGCTCAAACCCCCACTTAAACCGGACTTTGGCGGGAGGCGGTCATGCAGGATGCATTCGTCGGCAATTGGGCACAGGAATCGCATTTGTCGGCCGAGATACTAGGATCGCTACGCGATCTGAATCATCGATTCTTGGATTTGACCGCGAGCCGGACAACGGATTGGGTGGCCGGCCGTGTGGCGCCGCTGTCCGCGGCGCAGCGGGCCGCGGCAGCCGGCTGCCCCTACGCGCTGTTCGATCTGCGCTTTCAGGACGAGGGGCATTGGCGACTACGCTTGCAGAACTCAGGGGGCTGGCGCGTCGCGGATGAGTCGGTGGCCGACGACGAGACCGTCAACTTCGTGCGCCTCGCGCTGTTCTATGCCTGGCACGTGGCGTCGAGCGCGGGGCTCAAGGCCCAGCTGCTGCTGGGGATGAACGGCGCCACCGCGGCCGCGTTCCGCGGTATCACGGTCAATCACCTGCCTGCGCTGGTGGCGACCGAGGCGGGGTACTTGTCCGCAAGATGGAGCGGTTGCACAGCCTACTGGGGCGCTCTGACCGATGCCGCATCGCGCGCCGATCCGGCGGCGCTGCGCCGCATTCAACTCTACGGTCTGCAACTCGCAGCCGCGGCACGGTTGTCCGAGCCTTGACGAAGGAGCCTGGGGGCGGCGGCGATTGGCGTTGCGGGCGGGGCCCCGCCAGGTTTAGGCTACCCGGCTCCTATGCAAGCCCTAGTCCTTCGCCAGCTCACCAAGACCTACAAGAACGGCATCAAAGCGCTCAAGGCCATCGACCTCGAAGTCGACGAGGGCGATTTTTTCGCATTGCTCGGCCCGAACGGCGCCGGCAAGACCACGGCCATCGGCATAGTCACCTCGCTGGTCACCAAAACCAGCGGTGTGGTCGAGGTGTTCGGGCACGACATCGATCGGGAACTCGAAGCGGCGAAGTCCTGCATCGGCGTGGTGCCGCAGGAAATCAACTTCAACCAGTTCGAGACCTGCTTCACCATCGTCGTCAACCAGGCCGGTTTCTATGGAATACCGCGGCCGCTGGCGAAGCAGCGCGCCGAGAAGTATCTCAAGCAGCTACAGTTGTGGGACCGGCGAAACTCGATTGCGCGCGCGCTCTCCGGAGGCATGAAGCGGCGTTTGATGATCGCCCGCGCCCTGATGCACGAGCCGAGATTGCTGATTTTGGACGAGCCCACCGCGGGCGTCGACATCGAGATTCGCCGCTCCATGTGGGAATTTCTGCGCAACATCAACGATGCGGGCACCACCATCATCCTCACCACGCATTATCTGGAAGAGGCGGAGAATCTGTGCCGCAATGTCGCGATCATCGAGGGCGGCAACATCATCGAACGCGACAGCATGGCCAACGTGCTGCGCAAGCTGCAGACCGAAACCTTCGTGTTCAATCTGCGCGATTCGCGCGACGCCGCCCCGCAATTGTCGGGATTTACCGCCGTGCTGTCCGATGCCCATACGCTGGAAATAGAAATGACGAAGACGCAGAGTCTCAATGACCTGTTCGCGCAACTGTCGGCGCACGGAATCGCCGTGAACAGCATGCGCAACAAGGTCAACCGCCTCGAAGAATTGTTCATCCGTCTCGTCGACGGCAGCGCCTCCGCTGCCGGCCGCGCCTCGGCCGGCCGCTCCGAAACTGCCGCCGCGCTGCAGCCGTGAGCATGTCCGTCTCGCGCGCGGCGACCGACTGGATCGGTTTCAAGACCATCATCATTCGAGAGTTCAGCCGCATCGTGCGCATATGGGGACAGACCATCGTGCCTCCGGCGGTCACCGCCACCTTGTACTTCATCATTTTCGGCAGCTTGATCGGCCGGCGCGTGGGTCAGGTGGGCGGCTTCGATTACATGCAGTTCATCGCGCCCGGCCTCATCATGATGTCGGTGATCACCAATTCCTACGGTAATGTCGTGTCGTCGTTCTTCGGCGCGAAATTCGGCAAGCACCTGGAGGAATTACTGGTCTCGCCCCTGCCCAACTGGCTGATCGTGGCGGGCTACGTGGGCGGCGGCATTCTGCGCGGCGTGCTGGTGGGATCCGTCGTGACCATCGTGGCGCTGTTCTTCACGCGTCTTGCGCTCACGCATGTGCTCGCGGTCATTTCCGCGGTATTCCTCACCAGCATCGTGTTTTCGCTGGGCGGCTTCATCAACGCGCTGTTCGCCAC
>DASWEO010000044.1:0-3862 GCA_036394715.1 Steroidobacteraceae bacterium | reverse complement strand
AGGAGACGCGCTTGGTTCATGTCGGCCAGTTCATGTATCGACGCGCAGCGGATGGTGAATTCACGCCGATCCGGACGGATAGTCGAACGAAATCACGCAGCGCAGCCCGGGACGATTGTCGCTCAGCTCGATTTTCGCATTATGCAAATTGGCAATCGCGGCAACCAATGCCAGTCCAAGGCCGTAGCCGGGTGTCGATCGGCTGCTCGTGAGGCGATAGAAGCGGCGAAATACCTTGTCATACTCGCCGAGGGGTATTCCGAGACCGTTGTCTTCGACAGAAGCGGCCACGGTGTTGCCCGACACTGCCAGGCGGATCAGGATCCGCGTGCCCGAGGGCGTGTGCCGGATCGCGTTCTCGATCAGGTTGCTGAACATTTGCGTCAGCAATTCGCCGTCGCCGCGAATCCGCACGTCCTTCTGGATGTCGTGCTGGAGCACATGGTGTTCATCCTCGGCCACGGCTCCGTACATGTCGTAGATCCGCTCCAGAATATCGGTCAGCGACAGCGTCGAAAACGCGGCCAGGCGCGATCCCGATTCTATCTGCGATATGCGCAGCAGTGCGGAAAAGATGACCAGCAGATGATCGGTATCGCCTATCGCATGCGATACGACCGCGGCATAGTCGTCTGTCGTGACCGATTTCTGACGCGCCTCCTCGAGACGATTGCGTAAATGCGTGAGCGGGGTGCGCAGGTCGTGCGCGACATCGCTGGACACCTGCCGAAGGTTGTCGAGCAGCGTGGAAATTCGATCCAGCATGTTGTTGATCGCGACGGACAGCGTGTCCAATTCATCGCCGCTGCCGCGCAACGGAATGCGATCGGTGAATTTGCCCGCGATGATCGATTGGCAGGTGCGCGCGATCGCATCGATGCGCCGCATGAATTGCACGCTGAAGAATATTCCCCCCAGCCCCGCGAGAACTATGGATACTCCTTCGATCCAGGCAAATGCCTGGATGATTCGCACGCGGGTGGCGCGAATTTGACTCGTGTCGCGGCCGACGAACAAATAGATGCCGTCCGCAATGTAGACGCCGCGCCCGAGCACGGTCACCCTGTGGCGGTGTTTTTGACTGCGCGGCGCGGGAACGCTGAACAGGCCCAGCCGGAATTCCTGGAGCTCCAGATTGCCCTCATGCTTGGCCGTAGCCTCGTCGCGTATGACAATATATCCGCCCGGCAGATCTTCGCCCGAATACTTCCCCGAACCCAGCCGCTGGTGAATGACTTCGATGGCCTCGGGCAGTCCCTCCCCGCGATAGCCGTTCTTGATGGTGCTGATGTCCGCGTCGATCGCTTCGACCAGCGCCGCGGTCTGGGTGTTGTTCACGATCCAATACACGACTCCGAGCAAAACCCAGGAAAGAATCAGAAAAAGAGTCGCGAACAGCGCGGCGGATCGAAAGCTCTCGGTCTTGAATACTCTAGTTGGGCGCAAGGAATTTATATCCGGTGCCGCGGACCGTCTGAATCACGTCGAATTCAAAGCCATGATTGACCTTGCCGCGCAGCCGGCTGATGTGGCTTTCGACCACGCTGGTCTGCGGATCGAAATGAATTCCCCACACGTTTTCCAGCAGCATGCGCCGCGTGAGCACCCGATCCGGATTGCGCACGAAATACTCCAGCAGGCGAAATTCCTGCGGCAACAATTCAATGTCCTTTCCGGCGCGCACGACGGTTCGTTTCAGCAGGTCCAACTCGATCGATCCCACGCTCAAACGGGTCGCCGGCTCCTGCGAGTGGCCCGGCCTGCGCGAAAGCACCCTGACCCGCGCCAACAGTTCCGCGAACGCAAACGGCTTGACCAGGTAATCGTCGCCGCCCGCCTCCAGTCCCTGTACGCGATCATCGATCCCCCCCATGGTGGTGAGGTATATCACCGGCGTCGCGACCGCCTTCTCGCGTAATTTCCTGACGAAATTCAGCCCATCCAGCCGCGGCAGCATGCGATCCAGGATGATGACCTGGTAGTCGGACTCGCACGCGCTCGAGAGCCCGTCGACTCCGTCGGCGCGATGATGGACGGTTATCCCATGCTCGCGAAAATAATCGCTGACGGAGCGCGCCAGCTCGAGGTCATCTTCCACCAGCAGGATGTTCATGGGCGCAAAGATTACGCCACCGCCGGGGGAAACGCATGGCATGAGTGGCCGTCGAATCTTACAAAAATACAAAACCTGCGGCCGCCGCGCGTGCTACTTTCGCATGGCTTCCATGTAAGGTCAGGTGCCGTGCGTCCAAGATCGATCCTAGCGATTTTCATAGGCTTTGCGTGCAGCTCCTGTGCACTGCAGGCGGCGAAGCCGCCTGCGCCGGTCGTTCCGCCGGCCTTCGAGCAGGCCGAGAGCGGCGGCGCGCAGTGGCCGGATGAGAATTGGTATCACGGCTTTGCGAGCCAGGAGCTCGATTCGCTGGTTGCGCTCGCGCAGGACAACAGTCTCGATGTGGTCGCGGCTGCCGCGCGGGTGAAGCAGGCTGATGCGCGGGCTCGACAGGCCGGCGCAGCGCTGCTGCCGCAAGTCGATGCCAACGGTACCGCAACGCGTTTCGCCGGTGGAACGCACGGCACGACAGCGAATGAGACCGACTGGTCTGCGCTGCTGTCGGCCAGTTACGAAATCGACTTTTGGGGCAAGAACCGCGCGGCGAGCAATTCCGCAAAGGCGCTGGTAAGCGCGAGCCGGGCGGATCTCACGACGGTGCGGATCACGTTGTCGAACGCCGTCGCAAGCAGCTATTTTCAGGTTCTCTCGCTGCGCCAACGGATTGCGCTCGCCCGCCTGAACCTCGAGGCCGCTCAGGGTGTCCTGCATTTCACGGAAGCCCGCTACGATGCCGGCAGCATCGGCGCGGCGGAACTCGCCGGTCAGCGCGCAGCGGTCGCCGCTTCCGAGTTGATCATTCCTCAACTGCAGCAGCAGGAAGTCGAAGCACGCGGAGCACTGGCGCTGCTCGTCGGCCATGCGCCCGAGGGGTTTACAGTGACCGGTGATCGCTTGGACTCGCTGGCCGAGCCGCCTCTCGCCGCGGGCCTGCCGTCGGATCTGCTGCGGCGGCGGCCGGACCTGATCACCAGTGAATACAACTTGCAGGCGGCCCATGGCGATTTGATCGTCGCACGCGCGGCATTGTTTCCGTCGCTGAGCCTGACGGCGAGCGGGGGCGTGGCGAATCCCGCTGTGAATGCCGCGGTCAACGTTCTGGCGGGAACCGGCTGGTCCCTTACCGCGGGCGCAACGTTGGTACAAACGATATTCGACGCCGGCCGCCGCCGCGCGGCAATCCAGGAGGCCACGGCAAAGCAGGAAGAACTCGTGGCCAACTACCACGGTTCGATTCTCGCGGCACTTCTCGACGTGGAGAAGTCGCTGGCGGCCATCCACTATCTCGAGCTGCAGAAAGAACCCCAGCAGCGCAATGTCGATCAGAGCGAACTCGCCTACCAAGGCACGCAGGTGCGATTTCGCGAGGGCAGCGGGGAGTACCTGGCCGTCCTCGAGTCACAACGCACGCTGGTCGCCGCTCGCGATCAACTCAACCAATACAAGCTGGCCCGGCTTCAGGCGCTGCTCGGCCTGTGCAAGGCGCTGGGCGGCGGCTGGCAGTACCCAACACCTTCGCAAAAGCCATTGTGATACCCATGCAACATCTCTCCGTGCGGCACATATCCCTCTCGCTCCTGTTGAGCCTGGCGTTTCTGGGCGCTTGCAGTAAGCAACAGCCTGCGGCAGACGCAGCCAAGGCCGCGCCCGACGAAAAAAGCACGGCAGCTGACAAGAAAGGCGCCGCAACCGACGAAAAAGGCGCGGCGGGGGAAAAGGACGAGAAAGAGAAAGGGGGCGCAGCCGAGG
>DASWEO010000043.1:0-17647 GCA_036394715.1 Steroidobacteraceae bacterium | reverse complement strand
CGCGATACCCCCTGCAGTTGGGGCAATTGCAATTCCACTGGGGAAAACCACCCCCGGCGGCCGACCCCAGTACCCGAATTTTCACGACGAGGTAGGCGCCGCCCGCGAACGCGGGCGCACACCTTCGCTATTCAGCGATTGAACACATACATCGTTATTTCCATACCGAACCGCAATTCAACCGCTTGTGGGGTTTCCCAGGTCATATCGACGCTCCTCTAGATGGTACGGGCCCATGGTCCTCCCGATGCCCGATTCGTCGAATCAGCGGCATCATGAAACGCGCCTCATGATTTTCATGAGCACGCCGCCCGGTGCGCGCGCCGCCGGGCACGGCCCTGGTACCATGCTGCAATGAGATTGCGGACCCGCTTGAATCTCGTCGTGGCCGGCCTCAGCGCCGCGTTCGTGATCGTGCTGATCGCAGCCGAGGTTCAAAGCACGCGGAATTCCGTGCGCGAGGAGATCGAGGCGGCCAACCGCGTGGCGTCGCAGCTCCTGGGCCGCCTCGCAGCGGTCTACTCCCAGGTGGGAGGCCCGGACCTGGTGCTGCAGTTCCTGCAGCAGCTCGGCCGGGTCCGCGCCAATGAGGTGTCCCTGCAATCGGCCGCGGGAGAGATCCTGTATCAGTCACCGCCGGCAACCTACAAGGCCGGGCGCGAGGCGCCTGTGTGGTTTGCACATCTCCTGGCTCCGCAACCGGCGAAATATACCTTTCCGCTGCGCGGCGGCGTGCTGCTGGTGGTGCAGGCGCAGCCTTCGCGCGCCGTGCTCGATGCATGGGATGACGTCACTCGGCTGTCCGCCATCGCCGCGGCCATGTTCGTCGTCGCGAACGCGCTCGCGTTCTGGTCCGTGAAGCGGGCGCTCGATCCCTTCCCGGTCATCGCGGACGGTCTCGAGCGCATTCAGCAGGGCGATCTCGCCTTCCGTCTGCCGAGCCTGGCGGGCACTGAAGCCCATGCGATCGGCGCCGCCTTCAATCGCATGGCGCAGGCAGTGCAAGACAAGGTTCTCGCCGAGCGCAAGGCGCATGATGCCGAGGCGCGCCTCGAGGAACGGCGCGAAATGGCTTCCCTGGCGGATCAGCGCGTCGAAGAGGAGCGGCGTCTGATCGCACACGAGCTGCACGACGAATTCGGTCAATCGGTCACTGCGATCCGCAGCCTCGCGCTGGCGATCGCGAGCCAGGGGGGCATGCGCGATCCCGCGACCGGCGACATCGCGAGACTGATTTCAGAGGAAGCGGCGCGCTTGTACGACGCCATGCACGGCCTCATTCCCCGGCTCACTCCCCTGTCGCTGGATACTCTGGGGCTGGCCGCGACTCTCGAGAGCTTGGTGCGCGACTGGCAGCGGCGCCACCCGTCGGTCGCTCTTTCGCTTCGCCGGGAACTCCCCATTGAACTCGGACCCAGCATCACGCTCGCGATTTACCGGGTGGTACAGGAGGGCCTGATCAATGCCCTGCGGCACGCGCGCGCCTCGCGGGTGGATATCGCCGTGCAATGCGATGCACGGCGCATCGTCGCCACCGTGGCCGACGACGGCATCGGGCTGCCCGCCGATTGGTCGCGGCCCGGGCATTTTGGTTTGCGTGGTTTGTCGGACCGCGTGCAGCAATTGGGCGGCACGTTTACCGTCGGCAATCAGGCCGGACGCGGCGTCTGCCTCTCCGCCGACATACCCTTGGGTGATCAGGCGTGATTCGCGTGCTGCTGGTCGACGATCACGCCGTGGTGCGCATGGGATTTCGCCTGTTGCTTCAATCGACCGCGGAAATGTCGGTGGTCGCCGAGGCCGACAGCGGCGAAGCTGCATGCCAGCTCTATCTGGAGCTCAAACCTGACGTGGTGGTGATGGATCTTGCCATGCCGGGCATGGGCGGCCTCGAGGCACTGCGGCGAATTCGCGCCCGCGACGCCCGCGCGCAAGTATTGACCCTATCGGCGCAGGATGACCCGATGCACGCCCGCCGTGCGCTGCAAGAAGGCGCGCTGGGCTTCCTGTCGAAGCGCAGCGCTCCCGAGGCGCTGCTCGAAGCGGTGTCGGTGGTTGCGGCCGGCCGCCGCTATCTCGACTCCGCGCTCGCCCAGAAGCTTGCGCTCGCGGAATTCGACGGCGGAACGAAGTCGCCGGTCGAGAGGCTGTCGGAGAGAGAATTCGAGGTGTTCGTCCGCTTGGCCGGCGGCGCGACGGTGCAGCGCATCGCCCTGGATTTGAATCTTTCCGCATCGACCATCGGCACTCATCTATACAATATCAAGCAAAAGCTCGGCGTCGTGAATCAATCCGAGCTGACGCTGATTGCCATTCGCCACGGGCTCATCCACGCCTGATCGCTCCCCTCAACCTGGGATATCATGTGGCGGGGTTTGTCAAACGTTAAGGCGCCGCATGACCCAAGAAACCATTCAAATACTCCCGCTGTCCGAGCACCAGCACGCCGCATGGCTGCCGCTGTGGCGCGCGGCACCGGCATCGGGCGCAAGCTCATCGAATATGTCTACGAACTCGCCCGTGCCGCCGGATGCTCGCGCGTGCATTGGCTGACGCACGAAACGAATACCGACGCCATGCTGCTGTACGACCGAATCGCCGAGCGATCCGGGTTCGTGCAGTATCGGCGCGCCATCAAGTAGGCGCGCCGCAGCTGCAGGCTCGGCGGTCAGTAACGCATCAGGGGTCGTTGTCTCTCTTGTGCCGCGGCCACCAGCGTTCGAGCATCGCGGCGGCCCATTCCTTGCCGCCGAGTCCGAACGCCAGCGCCAGCGCCAGCACCAGCCCGGCCAGAAGGATGAGAAAAGTCCTTTGCACGATGTCGCCGCCGACCTCGACTTGGCCGATGGCAATCATCACGACGAATGTCACGATGAGATATCGCGCAATCCTGCCCAGCAGATCCGCATCCGGTATTTGCGCATCCTCGCAATAGGTGTACACGGCGCTGCCGACGACGCGGGCGCAATACGATCCGAAGACCACCACCAGCATCGCCACCAGCAGCTTGGGTGTAAACAGCACCACGCGCCCCAGCAGATCGGTAATGTACGTGAGTCCGAGACCATTGAAGGCAATCATCAACGTCGCCAGAATGCCCACCCAGTACGCGACCAGTCCGAACAATGTGGTCGTATCGCCCTGCAGGCCCGCCTGCTGCAGAAAGTTGTCGGTGCCGGCGCGTTCGGTCAGTACGGTGAAATTGACGGTGCGCAGCCCCTTTTCAACGGCGAACCGCGCTGCCTTGGAGAGCAGCCATCCGATCGCGACCACGACCAGCGCCAGCAGTAGCCGGGGAAGGAATGCGGCGACCTGGTGCAGAAACTCCCGTGCAGACTCGAGCAATAAATCAATGCTTTGCATGCAAGCCTCCCGGATCCCTAACCTGCGTCCGATGGTGATTCATTCAAGCGGCGCCCCAGTCGAGGATGCCTTGCAAGGGAATACCGGCCCAGCCAGGACGATTGCCGAGCTCGTAACGCAATTCGTACAGGGCCTTCTCCAGTTCGAATAGACCCAGAAGTCCGATGCCCGCCTGCAGCGCCTCTGGCCCGTAAAGTTTCGCCTTGCGCGCCGCGGCATCGTACGCGGACAGAAAAGCCCCACGCACGTCGACCTCCCAGGCGCGCGCCAGCGGCGCGAACCTGGCGACTTCGGCTTCGTTGTGAGCGACATTGCGCAAGGCGCTGTGCTGCACGTAACTGAACGAGCGCAACATCCCGGCGACATCCCGCAGGGGTGAATGCTTGGCGCTCCGCTGCTCGAGGCTGTGTCCGGGCTCGCCCTCGAAGTCGATGATGACGAAATCATTGCGCGTCACCAGCACCTGGCCGAGATGGTAGTCGCCATGGATGCGTATCTTCAGGCCCTGCGGCACCTGACTCGACAAGGCGTCGATTCGCGCCACCACCTGCTCGCCCTGTGCCAGCACCGCACCGGCCCGATCGCGATCCGCCGGCGGCACCTGATCCAAAGCGGACTTGAGCATTCCAAGCGCGTCGCGCGCTTCGTCCGTCGCGCGCTGGCGGTAGGCGTCGATATCGCCGCGGGTGAGCGGCTGCGGAGCAAAGGCGGGATCCCGCGTAGGCTGTGCCAATGCTCGATGCAGTTCGGCGGTACGCACGGCCAATACGCGCATCAACGCCAAGTAGCCCTCATGCGCATTCGCGGGTACCGCATCGCCGGCCGGCGCGGTTCGATGCTGTTCGAGATAACGCTGCACATACTCGAGCGAATGAGTCCAACCATCACCCTGATTGGCAATGTAGCCCTGCAACAGCGCCAACAGCCGCGCTTCGCCCTCGCTGGAGATATATTCAAGCGCACCGGCCAGGGGTGCGCAGTTCGGATAGTGCGCGACTTCGGTGAGGTACCGGCCCATCTCGAGTTCCGGATTCGCCCCCGTGCGCAACCGGCGGTAGCCCTTGAGAATCAATCGCTCACCGATGGAGACGACGGTATTCGAGCTGGAGCCGCGCGGCCGGTACACCGGCAGCGAGCTGAAATCGCTTCCGGCCAATTCTTCGAATGCCGTCGTCGGGCGGAATTGCAGCTTGCCTTGGGACATGGCTATTTCCTTGCGCGCCGCCATCGCCGACACCATCGCACGGCAGAACATTTCGTCCGCAAAGGCGTCGCCCATCAGGCCGACATTCGCCTGCTGGCGTATCTTGACCACGGCCGCCGTCGACAGATTGCGCACCCGCTCCTCATCGCGCTCCTCCCATGCCAGCGCGAGCGGCATGAAGTAGCTGGTCCGTTCGCCGGCGGCCTCGAGGTCGAGCAGTGTCACCAGCCAGCTCAGCTTGCCTTCCTGCCACAGCACATGGTCCGCGATGCGGGCGCGATCGATCGCCGTATCCTTTGCCGCATACCAGCGCTGCGTCTCGATGTAGCGCGGCAGAGTATCCGTCTCGAATTGCAGGCGGGTTTTTTCGGCAATGCCGATGCGCCACGGAACCACCCGGTCGCGAAACAGGCTGGTCCACCCGTCGAACAACACCAGCACCGGACGCTCGTCGATCGACACGATTTGCTCATGCCATGACGGCCCTTCCGCGTCGGTCGTGAGCTTGAACCAGTAGAACCCGTAAGCCGAGATCGTCAGCAAGTAGGGCAACTCGCCGATGGGCGGAAACGCCGTGCGGCCCAGCATCTCCATCGGAACACGCCCCTTGAACGAGGAGAGATTGAGCTCGACCGGTTGCGCCGAACGCGACAGGTTGGCGACGCACAGGATGGTGTCATCGCCGAACTCGCGCAGGTAGACCAATATCTTGCGGTTGCCGGGCCTCAAGAATCGGCGTGAGCCGCGTCCGAACGCCCGGCTGGTTTTGCGCACGGCGAGCAAGCGCTTGGTCCAGCTCAGCAGCGAATTCGGATCGCGAGACTGGGCTTCGACGTTGGTGGATTGATAGCCGTACACCGCATCCATGATGGGCGGAAGATACAGGCGCTGCGGGTCGGCGCGCGAGAATCCGGCATTGCGGTCCGGACTCCATTGCATCGGGGTGCGCACGCCGTTGCGGTCGCCGATGAAGAAATTGTCGCCCATGCCGATTTCGTCGCCGTAGTACACGATGGGCGACCCCGGCATCGACAGCAGCAGACTGTTCATGAGCTTGATGCGGTCCCGGTCGTTCTCCATCAGCGGTGCCAGCCGGCGGCGGATGCCGAGATTGATGCGCGCCTGCAGATCCGACGCGTACGTCGTGTACATGTAGTCGCGTTCCTTGCTGGTCACCATTTCCAAGGTCAGTTCGTCGTGATTTCTCAGGAAGATCGCCCACTGGCAACTGTCGGGAATGTCCGGCGTCTGCTGCATGATCTCGGTGATGGGGTAGCGGTCGGCCTGCGCGATGGCCATGTAGATGCGCGGCATCAGCGGAAAGTGATACGCCATGTGGCACTCATCGCCCTCGCCGAAATATTCGCGCACGTCCTCCGGCCACTGGTTCGCTTCCGCCAGCAGAAACCGGTTCTCGTAGTGCGCGTCGATCGCTGCACGCAATTGCTTGATCACCGCATGGGTTTCGGGCAGGTTCTCATTGTTGGTGCCTTCACGCTCGACCAGGTAGGGAATCGCATCCAGCCTGAAGCCGTCGACGCCCATGTCGAGCCAGAAGCGCATGGTTTGAAGCACCGCCTCCAGAACCCTCGGATTGTCGAAATTGAGGTCGGGCTGATGGCTGAAGAAGCGATGCCAGTAGTACGCCTTCGCCAGCGGGTCCCAGGTCCAATTGGATGTCTCGGTGTCGGTGAAAATGATGCGCGTGCCGAGGTATTTCTGGTCGGTGTCGCTCCAGACGTAGAAGTCGCGTTGCGGTGAACCCGCCGGAGCCGCGCGTGCGGCCTGGAACCAGGGGTGCTGATCGGACGTGTGATTGATCACGAGCTCAGTGACCACTTTCAATCCGCGCCGATGGGCCTCGTGCATCATCGCGCGAAAGTCCTCGAGCGTGCCGTAGTGCGGATGCACGTTCTGATAATCGGAGATGTCGTACCCGTCGTCCTTGAGCGGCGACGGATAAAAGGGCATCAGCCAGATCGTGTTGACCCCCAAATCCCGAATGTAGTCGAGCTTCGACGTGAGCCCCTTGAAATCGCCGATGCCGTCGTCGTTCGAATCGAAGAACGACTTGACGTTGAGCTGGTAGATGACGGCATCTTTGTACCAGAGCGCATCATCGGGCTCGAGGCCGGACAGCGCGGCGGGATCGGGCGCGGCGGTTTTTACGTCGTTCATCTAGCGTCGATTCACTTTGTACTGGAGTCGATTCACAGGTAGTAGTCGAAATCCTGCTCGCGGCGCACGCGCCGCCGCAGTCTGAACACATGCGCGGGCGCGCGCTGCGGGTCAAGCATGACGTAGTTGTGCCGGCCCCGCCAGATGTAGCGCTGCTCGCTCAAGAGATCGTGCACCTGGTAGGGCTGCTCGGTATCGAGCTTCAATGCGTCGATGTCGAGGTCCACCCATCCGGATTGCGGCTGGTGCGGGTCGAGGTTCACCACGGTCAGAATCACATTGCCGGAGCGGGCATCGATCTTGAGGTACGCGATCAGCTGATCGTTGTCGATGCGGCAGAAGTACAAGCCGCCGTCGGATTGCAGCGCGGCATTTTCCCTGCGAATCCGATTCATGCGGGCGATCAACGACCAGAGGCTGTCGGGCCTGTCGATCGTCCAGTGGCGCAACTGATATTTCTCCGAGTCGCGGTACTCCTCGCTGCCGGGTTCACGCGGCGCGCTTTCCAGCAGTTCGTAGGTGGGGCCGTAGATGCCGTAGTTGGCGGCCAAGGTCGCGGCGAGCACCAGCCGTGCCGTGAATACCGGGCGCAAACCCGACTGCAGCGTCTCGTGCAGGATATCCGGCGTGTTCGGCCAGACATTCGGGCGGTAGTATTGGCGTCCCGGTCCGAGTGCAAGGTCCGTGAAATAGTCCGTGAGTTCCTGCTTGGTATTGCGCCAGGTAAAGTACGTGTACGACTGCGTGAACCCCAATTTGGCAAGGGCGTGCATCAGCTTCGGCCTCGTGAACGCCTCGGCAAGAAAGATCACGTCCGGCTGGCCGCGCTTGATCGCGCCGATGACCCATTCCCAAAAGCCGAACGCCTTGGTGTGCGGATTGTCGACCCGAAAAATCTTGACCCCCTGTGCAATCCAGAAATCCAGGATGCTCTTGAGCTCTTCCCACAGGGCGCGCCAATCCTCGGTTTCAAAATCGAAGGGATAGATGTCCTGGTACTTTTTCGGAGGGTTCTCCGCGTACTGCACGCTGCCGTCGGGACGATGCTTGAACCATTGCGGATGGGCCTTCACGTAAGGGTGGTCGGGCGCACACTGGAACGCGATGTCGAGTGCGATCTCGATGCCGAATTCACGCGCTTTGGTCAATAAACGGCGAAAATCGTCGGGTGTGCCCAGCTGCGGCAGGATGTCCTTGTGCCCCCCTTCGGCCGCACCGATTGCCCACGGGCTGCCGACATCCTCGGGTCCGGCAACCAGGGTGTTGTTCGTGCCCTTGCGGTTGATGCGCCCGATCGGATGGATGGGCGGAAAGTACAGCACGTCGAAGCCCATGTCGGCCAGGTAGGGCAGCCGCGCCTCGACGTCCCGGAAAGTGCCGTGATGGCCGGGTTCCGGACCCGCCGAGCGAGGAAACATTTCGTACCAGCTGCTGAAACCCGCACGCTTGCGGTCCGCCACCAGTTCCAGCGCCATCGTGGCGGCAAGGCTCCGGTCCGCATGGCGCGCGACTATGCCCGCGCGCGCGGCATCGAGTGCCATCGCCTTCTGTGCGCCGCCGTCGACGCCGGCGTCGGCGGCGGCGGCGCGCAGCTGCGCCGACCATTCGATGAGGATCGCCGCGTCGCTGCCCGAGGCCCGGCCGGCGGCTTCGTCGATGAGCGCGCTGCCGACCTGCAGCGCCACGCGAATGTCTCCTGGATCATCGCGCCGTTCGAGCTCGTGCCGCCATGATTCGAAATGATCCACCCACGCCACCACCGTGTATCGATAGCGGCCCGCGCGCGGCGGAGTGAACTCGGCCAGCCAAACATCGTTCGCCTGCGGCCGCATGTCGACTTCGTATTCGTCGCTTGCGCCGACGGCGTGCCAGCGCAGCACCACGCGCAGCCTATCGTGACCATCGGTGAAGCAATGCGCTTCGATTCCAATGGCTTCGCCGGCGATGCGCTTGACCGGAAAGCGGCCGCCGTCGACCGCCGGCAGGACGGCATCGATCACCGCCCGTACCCTGCCCTCTGGAATCCCCAGCGTCGCACCCGCCGCGGCTGCCGCTACCGGCGTCTTCGCGGCGGCGGCTCTGCGCTTCACTTTGGTCATGGTTCCAAACGCAGCACGATCGTGGCCAGCGGCGGCAGGTTGAGATTGACCGACTCGATCCGGCCGCCGGTGCTCACCGGCACCGATTCCACGCCGCCCAGGTTGCCCCAGCCGGAACCGCCGTATTCCCTGGCATCGGTATTCAGAATTTCGCGCCACACCCCGCGGGACGGCACGCCCACCAAGTAATTGGGACGCGGCACCGGCGTGAAATTGCAGACCACGAGCAGCGGCGCACCCAGACCTTGAGCCTTGCGCAGGAACGCGATGACGCTGACGTCCCCACTGTTGAGGTCAAGCCATTCGAAGCCTTCGGGAGAAAAGTCGATCCTATGCAAGGCCGGCTCGCGGCGGTACATCCGGTTCAGATCGCGCACCAAGCGCTTCACGCCGGCGTGTTCCGGCAACTCCGCGACCCACCACTCGAGCTCGCCCTCGTGCGTCCATTCGCGGCGCTGCCCGAATTCGCCGCCCATGAACAGCAGCTTCTTGCCCGGGTGCGCCCACATGTAACCATAGAGCGTGCGCAGGTTGGCGAATTGCCGCCAGTCGTCGCCCGGCATTTTGCCCACCAGCGATCCCTTGCCGTACACCACTTCGTCGTGCGACAGCGGCAGCACGAAGTTCTCGTTGAAGGCATAGATCAGCGAGAACGTCAGCTGCCCGTGATGATATTGTCGATGGATCGGGTCCTGCTTCATGTATTCCAGAGTGTCGTGCATCCAGCCCATGTTCCATTTCAAACCGAAGCCGAGGCCGCCCATATCGGTGGGACGCGAGACCATGGGCCAGGCGGTCGATTCTTCGGCAATCATGGCCACGTCCGGATGATCGCGATAAACAGCCTGGTTCAGCGTGCGCAGAAAGTCGATTGCGTCGAGATTTTCCCGCCCGCCGAATCGGTTCGGAATCCATTCGCCCTCCTTGCGGGCATAGTCGAGATACAGCATGGATGCCACCGCATCGACCCGTAAGCCGTCGATGTGATACTTCTCGAACCAGAACAGCGCCGAAGAGATGAGGAAACTGCGAACTTCGTTGCGCCCGAAATTGAAAATGGCGGAATTCCATTCAGGATGGAAGCCCTGCTGTGGATCGGCGTGTTCATAGAGATGCGTGCCGTCGAAGTACACCAGCCCATGTTCATCCGTGGGGAAGTGCGACGGCACCCAGTCGAGAATCACTCCGATGCCCCTCTCATGCAGGTGATCGACGAAGTACATCAGGTCCTGCGGGGTCCCGTACCGGGAGGTGGGCGCGAAATAGCCCGTCGTTTGATAGCCCCATGATCCGTAGAAAGGATGCTCGGTGATCGGCATCAGTTCCACATGCGTGAAACCCAATTCGTCCAGATAATCCGCCAGCGCATGCGCGAGGTCGCGGTAATTCAGAAAGCTGCCGTCCTTGCGGCGCCACGAGCCCAAGTGCAGCTCGTAGATGGACATCGGCGCATCCAAGCCGTTGCGCCGGGCGCGCGTGGCCATCCATTCGGAGTCCCTCCATTCGTACTCCAGAGTCCATACGCGCGACGCGGTAGCCGGAGGCTGCTCGCAGAACACGCCGTATGGATCGGCCTTCTCGACGACGTATCCGCCGAGGCGCGAGGTAATGCGGTACTTGTACCCCTGGCCCCGCTCTGCGGTCACCGCCGTACCCTCCCAGATACCCGACCCGTCGGCCCGCGGCACGAGAGAGTTATCTCCCGCCTTCCAGCCGTTCCAGTCACCGATCACCGACACCGCGGCGGCGTTGGGGGCCCAGACGGCGAAGTGCACGCCCCCTCCCGGCTCGAGCACACGGCATCCGAGCTTCGAGTGCAGCCGCGAGTGCGTCCCCTCGCGAAACAGGTAGATATCTTGATCGGTCAGCACAGCGGGGCTGGTTCTTGATGCATCACGCTCACCTCATGCCAGCGGGCAATCATAGGGCACCAGTGCCGCGATTCGTGTCCCCACGGGGCGGAATCGCGTGTAGGACAACACCGGGCTGCCGCCCATCCTCAGTTGGAGGGTTACGTCGACGAATCTGAGGTTACCTGTATGGAATCGACCCGATCGCGGTAGAAGGCGAGATGCCCCTGGATTTCCGCAACCGCCGCATAGGGCCTCTCATAGGTCCATACCGCGTTGACCGATTTCGGTCCGCCGAGCGGAATGCTGTAATAGGAACAGTCGCCCTTGTAAGGGCAGTAAGTCGAATGCTGGCTGCGCTCGAGCCGACTCATGTCGGCATCCTTTCTGGGAATGTAAAGGACCGGCGGGTAACTTGCCTCCCGCAGCAACAATGCGTTTTTGCTATTCGCGATTTCAATCTTCGCTACGCGCACGACAACGCGCGAGTGACTCAATTCAACGGTTATCGGGTGATCAGCTCCGGGGAGCCTCATAGTCTTGGCGTTCAAACTACCTCCTGGGCGCGCGCGAAAAGTGCCGCTGAGGCGGCGGGCAATGGGGGTTGCTTGCCTTCCCGACTGCGGCGCACAACATGTCATCGCCGGATCGCCGCAAATAAGCATTGCCGAATGCAGCCGTTGCGGCTTAATGTCGGAGCATGCAACACCTGGATCGTATCAGTATCGACCCTGAGATTCGATTCGGCAAGCCGTGCGTCCGCGGCACGCGCATAACCGTGGGTGAAGTGCTGGGATATCTTGCCGCCGGCGGCGGAGAGTCAGAGCTGCTCATCGATTTTCCGCAATTGACTCACGAGGATTTGCTCGCGTGCTTCGGCTTCGCCGCGGAACGTGAGCGGCGGCTGCTTGCGCTGCCGGCTGCATAGTGGCCGTTCGATTGCTGTTCGATGAAAATCTTTCCGAGCGGCTGCTGCAACCGCTCGCCGAATTGTTTCCCGGATCGGAACACATTCGAAACCTCACGAACACAGGCACTTCGGATCGACTGCTCTGGGATCTCGCGCGGACCGGCCGATTCATTCTGACCACCCGAGACGAGGACTTCGTCGGGATGAGCGTGCTCCGTGGGGCTCCTCCCAAAGTCGTCTGGCTCAATGTCGGCAAGTCGCGCAACGCCGTGATCGCCGCTTTGCTTCAAACTCACGCGTCGGACATCGAGCGCTTTGCCGAGCATGATGAGTACACTTTTCTTGCGATCGGCTTTTACACGGCCGCCACCTCGCGTTGAAAATCGCAGGGCGAGCGGTTGAAAATCGCGTGGCAGGCGGCGCTGCTCGAATCTCCCGCTCGAGCAGCGCCGATGGTCAGACTTGCGCGGTGCCGCCGTCGACGAACAATTCAATGCCCGTGACGAAGCTCGATTCGTCCGACGCCAGGAAAACGGCAGCCTTGGCAATTTCGTCCGGCTCTCCCATGCGGCCCATGGGAATGCCGGCGACGATCTGCGCAATGGCTGCCCTCGGCAATGGCGTCAATATCGGCGTATCGATGGTGCCCGGACTGATGACATTGGCACGGATCTTCCGGTCCCTGAGTTCCAAGGTCCAGGTTCGAACGAAGGAACGGATCGCTGCCTTGGTGGCGCTGTAGACGCCCAAGGCCGGGATGCCTTTGACGCCGGCGATCGAGCCGGTGAGGATGATCGAGCCGCCGTCATTGAAGAGCGGCAGCGCCTTCTGCACCGTGAACAGGGTTCCCTTGACGTTGACATTGAAAGTCTTGTCGAAGTGTTCCTCCGTGATGGCACCGGTTGCAACGAACTCGCCGACGCCCGCATTCGCGTACAGGATGTCGATGCGGCCCTTTTTTGCCTTGACGGTCTCGTAAAGCCGATCGAGGTCCGCGAGCACGCCGATGTCGCCCTGGACGCCGGTGACGTTGGCGCCGATTTCCTCGACCGCCGCATCGAGTTCCTTGCGGCGGCGGCCCATGACGAAAACGTAGGCACCCTCGGCCACGAACCGCTTTGCCGTGGCGAGCCCTATTCCCGAGGTTCCGCCGGTAATGACAGCCACTTTGTTTTGAAGCTTGCTCATCATGTTCTCCTGTGAATGTGCTTGGGCGTTGGCGCTCTGCAGCGAATCGCCTGGCCTGAAAGTCTCCACCTCCTGCTGCTTTCGGATAAGTCCGTATTCCAGGCATAATATTCATTCCTGGATTGCATGAATTTCACCGTCCGAGGCAGCCCTATGGATCGCGTCCTCCTAATGCACAGCTTTACGCGGGTTGTAGAGACGGGAAGTTTCTCGGCGGTTGCCCGGGAACTGGGAACGGGACAACCCAACGTCAGCCGGCACATCGCCTCGCTGGAGCGTCACCTCGGTGCGCGGCTGCTTCACCGCTCCACCCGCAAGCTGACTCTGACGCCGGAGGGCGAGCGCTACTACGCCGAATCGAGACGGATACTCGATGCCATCGCAGAGGCCGAGTCGAATGCACGCGGCGAAGACGCGCCACGGGGTCTCTTGCGGGTCGCATGCCCCACGCTGCTCGGCCGTTCGCATGTGCTGCCCAACGTCAAGCCCATGCTCGATCAGTTCCCGGCAATGGAAATCGATTTGCAGATCAGTGATCGCTACGTCGATCTCGTCGAGGAGGGCATCGACCTCGCGATCCGCATCGGCATGCTCAAAGACAGCGCCCTGAAAGCGCGGCGCGTCGGCGCAGCCGAACGGGTCTGTGTCGCGAGCGTTGCGTACTTGGCGGAGCATGCAGAGCCGACGCTTCCGATCGAGCTTCGGAATCACAACTGCATCGTCTACACGCTCGCCTCCGCCGGCAACATCTGGTCATTCCGCGCCATCGACGTAACGGTCCGTGGAAGCTTTCGCGTGAATACGCCGGACGGCATCCGCGGCGCGGTGCTCGACGGGATTGGAGTTGCATACTCGCCGGCCTGGCTGTTCGAGGACGCGATACGGGACGGCCGGGTGAAGTCGCTGCTCATCGAACATCGCGGACCGCTCGTGCCCATCCACATCGTCTACGCGGCGAACCGGCTGTTGCCGAGCCGCGCACGCGTGTTCATGGACTTCATGGCGGCGGCATTCGCCCGCGACCCGGCGCTGAATGCGGGCTCAGCGGCGGTGCGGTGACAGATGCGCCCTGCATCATCACTCCACCCGAACTTGCGGAGCGCCCTCACTCATTTGGCCGATCACCGCAGCCTGTGCAAATCCATGGCGCTCGAACGTCGCCTGCACCGCAGGCAACCCAACGGGGTCGCACGCGACCAGCAATCCGCCCGACGTCTGCGGGTCCGTCAGCACCGCCCGGAGCGGCGCATCGAGATACGGTGCAAGCCACACATCTTTCCCATAGCCCTGCCAATTACGCGCCGAGGCCCCGGTGGCGATGCCGGAATGCGCCAAGGCTTGCAGGCCGGGCAGCAGCGGAAGGTGTGCGGCTGTTATCCGCGCGGCGAGTCCGCTGCCTCGGCACATTTCGAGCAAATGGCCGAGCAAACCGAAGCCGGTGACGTCGGTCATGGCATGCACGCCGGCGAGATTCGATAGTTCCGTGCCCGGTAAATTCAACCGGGTGGTCGTGTCAATCATGGCGCGATAGCCCGCCTCGTCGAGCAGGCCTTTCTTGAACGCCGCGGAGAAAATACCGACCCCCAGGGGCTTGCTGAGGATCAGCAAGTCGCCGCTGCGGGCGCTGCTGTTGCGCTTGACGTTCCTGGGATCAACCACGCCCGTGACGGCGAGACCATAAATCGGCTCGACCGAATCGATGCTGTGGCCTCCGGCAATCGGAATGCCGGCTTGCTCGCACACCGTTTCGCCTCCGCGCAAGATATCGCGAATGGTCTGCTGCGACAGCGTGTTGATCGGCATGCCGACGATTGCCAGCGCGAGTAACGGCCGCCCGCCCATCGCATAGATATCCGACAGCGCGTTGGCGGCGGCAATGCGGCCAAAATCGAAGGGATCATCGACGATCGGCATGAAAAAATCCGTCGTCGCGACCACCGCCTGCGTGTCATTCAAGCGGTACACGGCCGCATCGTCCGATGTGTCGGTGCCGACCAGGAGGTCGGCGTGGCGCCGGCTCGGCAGCGAGTCCTTCAGCAGCTCGGCGAGCACCCCCGGGGCGATCTTGCAGCCGCAGCCGCCGCCGTGCGAGAGCGATGTCAGACGGGGCTCGGGGACCCCGGGTACGGAAGAACTCGTCATGGTTGGTGCCGGTGTACTCATCGGTTTATGGCGCGGCGATGGCGGAAGGTAGCAGGAGTCGAACCTACCGGGAAACGGTTGACGTCCCCCACCGGGTTTGAAGCCCGGCCGCACCACCGGATGCGCATGCCTTCCGAACTCGCCGATGACGCGAAATATTCTAGCTAAATCCACGGTCAACTGAGAGATCTTCTGGTTGGCTTACGGCGGTTAACTAAATCTTGACGAAACGGGAGAATCGTTCATGAGACACATGGCAAGACAAGCTGCGGCGCTCCTCGCGTCAGTTCTGGTTGCCGCCTGTGCGGCGAACGCGGGCGAGAAGCCGCCAGTCCGGGCGGTCGATGAAATCGACCTTCAACGAGGATTCGCACTCAAGGGTTACGACCCGGTGGCCTATTTCGCCGAGGGTGGTCCGGCGGCGGGAAACACCGCGATTCGTTATCAATGGCGCGGCGCAACCTGGCTGTTTTCCACGGAGGAGCACCGAAAGGCGTTCATGGGAGATCCGGCGCGCTACGCGCCGCAATTCGGAGGATATTGCGCGTTTGCCGTATCACGCGGCACGACGGCCGACGGCGATCCGCTCCAATGGGCCGTCGTCGATGACAAGCTATATGTGAACACCAATGCGTTCGCCATGCAGCTGTGGGATAAGGATCGCCCAGGCAACATCCGGGCTGGGAATTCAAACTGGCCGTTGATTCCGAAGCGGCCGCTGCCCGACGGCAAGCAGTAGTGTTTGGCGGCGGGCAATTGCGTCGGCCTGGTCCCTTCGAGTTCACTCCTCGTCGTGCCAACTGCTATCGACGCGCAGCACCCGGGCATTGCGTGTACGCCGGGTGAAGCCCACGCGGTCGAAGAACTCCAATATCTGAATCGAGCGCTTGCGCCCGACCCCGATGGCGTCGCGAAAATGGGCGGCTTCCACGGCGCCGCGTGCGTCCACGAGGCCCTTCAGTATCCGGGCCAGTTCGCGCACGCAGTCACGGTCGTAGAAAAGATCGCGCACGATCTGGTAGACGCCGCCTTGTACCACGCATTTGCGCAGCACCGCCCTCGCCTCATCATCCGGTACGCGCATGGTGTGGGCGAGATCGCGAACCCAGGGTGGGTCGAAGCGGCCGGCGGCGATGGCAGAGCGCAGCTTCTGTGCGAGCTCGAGTTCTTGCCCGCCCATGGTGACGCGATGTTCCGGCAGATGCAGCCAGTGTCCGCTGCGTTGTACGGCCTGCCGCCGCACGAGATCGTCAATCAGGGCGCGCCAAGCCGCGTCGGCCAGGGTCGGAAGAGTCATGCGCCGCAGGCGCCCACGGTCGATTCCCGGTTCGTCCGGCTGCTCTGCATGGAATGTCCGCAGCGCGCCGATGGCGCGTTCGCACAACGCCAGCCAGCATACCTCGAGAAAGACGAAACGTTCACCCGCTGCCTCGATGATCCGCGACTGCTCCGGCAGCGCAATCTGCTCCGGGGCGCGGCCGCACAACCGAACCAGCTCGCGCATTTCGATACCCTGCGGCGCATTGCGCAGCAGAGGCTCCACTCCTTCGCCGGCAAGCAGGCGCTCGATCGAATCCAAAAGGGCGAGCCTTTCGGGGCTGCGGCGCCGCCGCGCCGGCGCGCAAGGATCGATGACCACCCCGCCGCCGAGGGTGTGCAGAGCCTGGGCATCGCGTGCAATGAAGGCATCGCCCGGCGACGCGCAGATGGGCGCGTCGAACACCAGTTGCACACGCCCGCTCGCGCCGGCTTTGAGCTGATTGCCTTCGAGGCACACCATGTGAGCGACGCGGTGCGCCGTGCCGATGTGAATGTGCAGAGGCGCCCGGTCCGCCAACGCCTTGCCGTTGGGGAGCCTGCGCAAAAGCACATCGAACCGCGTGCTCGGCGCGAGCGCGCGCGGGTCGGCCAGCCAGTCGCCGCGCGTCAACGCCGTCTTTTCAATGCCCGCCAGGTTCAGAGCGCACCGCTCGCCCGCCCGACCGATGCCGGCATCGCGATTCTGCGCATGAATGCTGCGCACCCGCACCAGGGTTCCGGCCGGCATCACGGCGAGCATGTCTCCGACCTGCACCCGGCCCGCGCGCGCGGTGCCGGTCGCCACCGTCCCGCGTCCCGGCAGCGTAAAGACACGATCGACGCCCAGGCGAAATAAGCCATCCTCCGGGTGCTTCGGCCAGTCAGCCGCCATCGAGTGCAAGTGCCTGCGCAATGCGGCGACACCCGAGTCATCGGGCACGGCGGCAACGAGAGGAAAGAGCGGCGCCTTGGACAGCGCCGTGGCCGCCAGCAGCGCCTCGATCTGCGCCTTCACGGTGCGGATACGTGCATCATCCACCCGATCGATCTTGGTCAGGGCGACGGCGCCGTGCGTAATTCCGAGCAGCTCCAGTATCGCGAGGTGTTCGCGCGTCTGCGGCATCACGCCATCGTCGGCTGCGACGACCAACAGCGCAAAGTCGATTCCGCCCGCGCCGGCAACCATGGTGTGCACCAGGCGCTCGTGGCCCGGTACATCCACGAATCCCAGCACCTCGCCGCCCGCGAGCGGCGTGTACGCGTAGCCTAACTCGATCGATATGCCGCGCGCCTTCTCTTCCTTGAGCCGATCGGTATCGACCCCGGTGAGTGCACGGACCAAGCTCGTTTTGCCGTGATCGATGTGTCCGGCGGTACCGATGATCATCGATGGAGGAAATTCCACTGCACGATG
>DASWEO010000042.1:0-20544 GCA_036394715.1 Steroidobacteraceae bacterium | reverse complement strand
GATTGGAATCTCGGCCTGGTCTACGAGGTACTGCGCTTCGATCCTGCCGCCTCGCCGGCGCAGCGGGAACGGCGCGTTGCCGAAGCAAAGGCGCGCTACACGAGTCTGCTGAAGCGGTTTGCGGCGGGTTCGGCCGACGATCTCACGCCGCATGAGCGGCGCATATTGCACGCATTCGGCGAGAGGGCAACCCCGGCGGATTTTCGCGACGCGATCGAGCGGATACGCTTCCAATTGGGACAGGCGGATCGATTTCATGAAGGATTGATTCGGTCCGCCGTATGGGAAAAGCAGATCGCGCGCACCTTGACGCAGCATGGAGTGCCCGCGGAGATCGCCGCGCTCCCGCATGTCGAATCCTCATTCAATCTTGCGGCTTACTCCAAAGTCGGCGCCGCCGGGCTGTGGCAATTCATGCCATCCACCGCCAAACGATTCATGCGCGTCGACGGCGTGGTCGATGAGCGCCTCGATCCGTACAGCGCCACCGAGGCTGCCGCGAATTTGATGCTGTACAACTACCGCCTGCTCGGTACCTGGCCGCTCGCGGTCACGGCGTACAACCATGGGCCGGGCGGATTGCGGCGGGCCCAAGACGAATTGGGCACCAGCGACATCGCCGTCATCGTCAAGCGCTACCAGGGCAAGACGTTCGGCTTCGCCTCGCGTAATTTTTATGTCGCATTCTTGGCGGCCCTGGAGGTCGATCGCAACGCTGAGAAGTTCTTCGGCCCGCTCACGCGCCTTCCCGATACGGACAGTACCCCGACTGAGTTGCCCGATTACATTCCCATCGACGCACTCGCCAAGGCGTTCAAGGTCGATATGGGCGCATTGCGCGTCTTGAATCCGGCGCTGCGCCCGCCCATCTGGAACGGCGCGAGATTCGTGCCGCGCGGCTATGCGCTGCGATTGCCGGGCACTCCCCCGCCGGCCGAGATCACGGCCGGATGGGCGCGGCTGCCGCCGACGCAGCGCTATGTAGCGCAGCGTAACGACGGTGCTCATCGTCTCCGCCGCGGCGAGACTTTGGCAGGCGTTGCCGCCGCCAGCGGGGTCTCCCTGAGCCGGTTGCTTGCGGCGAACGGATGGAGCAGCACGCGCGCAGTGGCCCGTGGGGACACGGTACGCGTACCGATGCCGGCATCGCGGGCGGAAGCCTCGGGTAGCGCGCCTGCGGAGGCCGCGGCATTGGCTTTGGCCGCGCCTCCGACGGCTGAGGCACCGATTGTCCCCGGCGCACCGAGCGCGCTTGGCGCGATCACCGGACCCAGCACACCCGGTGCAACCGGTACGCCCGGCGAACACGAGTATGTGGTGCGCCCGGGCGACGTACTCTCCGCGATTGCAAGGCGCACCGGCACGAGCGAGAGCGTATTGAAAGAGGCTAATGGCCTGAAGGCTGCGGAATTCATCTACCCGGGTCAGCGCCTCAAGTTGGGCGCGGCCGCTACCGCCGCCGCCGCTGCGGCTGCGGTTGCCGCCGCCACCGGCGTTGTGCAGCCTGAACCCCCCGCTACGCTGCCGGTTCTCACCGTGGCAGCGCCGCGACCACCGAAGGAGCCAGTCTCGGTACGACAGGCCGAGAGCACGGCGCTGCTGCCGGCCGCCGCGCCGACGGGGACTTCAGACACGACGGACTACGGCGTCGGCGCCGACAACACCGTGATCGTGCAGGCGGCGGAAACATTGGGACACTACGCCGACTGGTCAGGAGTGAGCTCGCAGGCGCTGCGCTCACTGAATAAATTGCACAAGAATGCGATGGTGACGCTCGGCCACAAGGTCAAATTGGATTTCTCGCGGGTTACGCCTGCGCAATTCGAGGCAACACGCCGTGAGTATCACCAGCACCTGCAAGAAGAATTTTTTGCCGGCCATCGCATCGCCGGTACCGAGAACTATGCGGTGAAGCGCGGCGACTCGCTGTGGGTGATCGCCCAGCAACATGTCGACCTGCCCGTTTGGCTGGTGGCTCAATACAACCCTGATGTGGACTTCAACGACGTGCGGCCCGGGACCGCGATCACATTGCCGCGGGTCGTGCCCATCAATCGCCAGTAATGCCGCGATCCTGCATGTACTGCTTCAGAACGGCGCGGGTATCCACGGTGGGGCTGAAGCTCAGCGTGGAACCGTCCGCCGCGCGAACATCGAGCTCGAGCTTGCTGCTTGCGGCCATCCGTCTGAGCGTCCCCACGTCGAGACCGAAGTACGCCGTTTGGCCCCAAGAAGCGACCGGTCGGTATGGCTCGCGCCCGAGCTTCGGCGCCTCCATGACCGAAAGCCCGAGCGGTCCATCATCGAGGATCAGAGCGGCGGCGGCCGATGCATGAATATCGCCGGGCGGCTGCCGATCATTTCCGGGCGCAATGTGGATCCACAAGCCATAGCGGAGCTCGCCGCTGCGATTCCACTCGACCGGCCCCAAGTAGGCGAAGGTGGCGCGTTTGCGCAAAATGAGCACCGCGTCTTGCGCGCTTGGCAGGAGTTCAATCGGTTGTTTGAGCGCGCCGAAGGTTACCGCGGTTCGCTCGTCCAGGACTTCGACGGGCTTGATGGGAGATCGGCTGGCGCAGCCGGCCATCAATCCGACGAGCAAAATGACCGGAATTCGAGGAATGAACATGGGTCTGATTATACGGGACGTGAGCTAGAGCCGATTATGTCTTGCCGACTACACGCTATAATTTTGTCCATGAGTGTTCCAACAGGCCGTTCTTTGGGGAATTTTCTGTGGCTGGCGCTGTCAATAGCCTGTTGCATGGCGGCGCCGATGCGGACCGCCTCGGCCGAGGAAGTCGCGGCAGCGACCCTGGTGGTCGTGCACAAGGCGGAACACAAGCTGTACTTGTACAGCGGCAGCCAGCTGCTGGGCGAGTACAAGGTCCAGCTCGGTTTGAGCCCGTCAGGACAGAAGGAACGCGAGCACGACTTCCGGACCCCGGAAGGCCACTACTTCCTGTCCCGGCGCAATATCCGCAGCGACTACTTCCTCGCCATTCAAGTGTCCTACCCCAACAAGCAAGACGAAGTGCGCGCGCACAAGAATCGGTGGGCGCCCGGGGGCTCGATCATGATCCATGGCTTCCCGAATACGCCGAAACATCCGGCGTCGTATTACGAAACGAATGACTGGACCGATGGCTGCATCGCCTTGTCGAATTCCGATATGGTCGAAGTGTGGATGCGCACCCCAGACAACATTCCCATCGATATCTATCCGTAGCAGGTGCCGCGTGGAAACCACGATTCTATCGTCTGACATGGTCGACGCGCGGGTCGCGCCCAAGGGCAGCCTCGAGCATCTTTCGCAGCAGGAAATCGCCAAATTGCTCGATTCCGGGCAAGGCGGCCTGTATCCCTTGTTCCGCAAATGCGCGCTCGCCGTGCTCAATTCCGGCAGCCACATCGACGATGCGCGCGTGATATTCGAGAAGTACCGGGATTTCGACCTGAGGATCGTGCGCCAGGCCTGGGGCATCAAGCTCGAAATCAAGAACGCCCCGGCCGCCGCGTTCGTCGACGGGGTGATGATCAGGGGATTGAAGGATCATCTGTTCGCGGTGCTGCGCGACGTGGTGTTCATTTCGAACGAGATCATCGAAAGCGGCCGCTTCGACCTCACTTCCTCCTCCAGCATCACCAACGCGGTGTTTCATATATTGCGCAATGCGCGCGTTCTCGAGCTGCAGGTGCGGCCGAATCTCGTGGTGTGCTGGGGCGGCCATTCCATCCGGCGGATCGAATACGACTACACCAAAAAAGTCGGCTATGAACTGGGGCTTCGCAGCCTGGACGTCTGCACTGGCTGCGGTCCGGGCGCCATGAAGGGCCCCATGAAAGGCGCTACCATCGGGCATTCGAAGCAGCGTATCGTCGACGGCCGGTATTTGGGCGTCACCGAACCCGGCATCATCGCGGCCGAACCGCCCAATCCCATCGTCAGTCAATTGGTGATCATGCCGGACATTGAAAAGCGCCTGGAAGCTTTCGTCCGCCTGGGACACGGCATCGTCATTTTCCCGGGCGGCGCGGGAACGGCCGAGGAAATCCTGTATCTGCTCGGCATCTTGCTCGATCCGGCCAATCGGGACATGCCATTTCCCGTGGTTTTCACGGGTCCGGCCGACAGCGCCGACTATTTCGAACAGATTCACCGCTTCATCGGGTCGACTTTGGGATCGGCCGCGCAGTCGCGCTACCAGGTGATCATCGACGACCCCGCGGCCGTCGCGCGCGCGATGGTGCAAGGATTGGCCCGCGTCCGCGACTTCCGCCGGCAGGCGAGCGATTCGTACGGATTCAACTGGCTGCTGAAGATTCCCCTGGATTTCCAGCTGCCGTTCGAGGTCACGCACGCCTCGATGCGGGCTTTGCGCCTTTCGCGCGATCAGCCGGTGCACGATCGCGCCGCGAATTTGCGGCGCGCGTTTTCCGGCATCGTGGCGGGAAACATCAAGGAGTACGGCATCGACGCGATCGAACGCGGCGGTCCTTTCGAGCTCGCCGGCGAGCCGTCGATCATGGAGCCTCTCGATCGATTGCTGCGTTCATTCGTAGCCCAGGGCCGCATGAAATTCACGGGCACTGAATACAGGCCCTGTTACCGGCTCGTGGCATGAGCGATCCGCAGCGCATCCGCTACCGCTTCGATTTGCCCGACGGATCGCAGAAATCTCTGGATCTCACCTTCGGCGCCGCGGATTTTCGCCTTTCCAATGCGGCGCCGGCCGCGCCGCCGTTTTGGACGGCGCTGACGTTCAATCAATGCGCCAATTGTCCGCTCAGCGCCGCCGATCATCCGCATTGTCCGGCCGCGCTGCAAATGGCGTCGGCGGTCGAACTGCTCAAAGCGCTGGTCTCGTTCGACACGGTCGGCGTGACGGTGACGCAGGCGGAGCGCACGGTGTACGCCGAAACGACCGCGCAGCTCGCCATGAGTTCGGTGCTCGGATTGATCATGGCGACCTCAGGCTGTCCCTGGGCCGACCGTTTCCGCCCCATGGCGCGCTTTCATCTGCCGTTCGCGAGTGAGTCCGAAACGGTATATCGCAGCATCAGCATGTTTCTGCTGGCGCGTGAGCTCGCGGGTGCAGGCGGCGCGCAAGGCTTTGCCGCTCTGGAAGAGCTCTATGAAAATCTGCATATCGTGAACCGCGGCATGTCGCGCCGTTTGGGCGCGGCCACGCGGACTGATCCCGCGCAGAACGCGATGGCTTTGCTCGATGCCTATACGACGTTATTGCCGGCGGCGCTCGCGTCCTCGCTCGAGGAACTGAAGCCGCTTTTCGACGCCTGGCGAGGCGCGGAATTTCAGGTCATTTAACTTACCGTGACAGTCTCTGAGATGCGCATCGCAATGCGCGTCGCCGGCCGGCGACAGTGCCGAGCCCCCTGTGACACAGTTCCTGCCCTAGACGGTGCGCGACACTTACTGTCGTCACCATCGAAAGAGGCACAAGCGATGAGCGAACTGAAGAATCAAACTCGATACAGCGGAGTGGACCGCCGGGCTCCTCGTCCGGACCCGGGCGTGCTCAAACCCGGCGCTGCTCCGCGAGATCATTACAAGACCGGCGGTCGCCACTCGGCGATCACCAACAACCTCTACAATTGGCACAGCTACAAGAACTGGGCCGAAAAAATTCGCGGCTCCTGGGAAGACAAAAAATAAACCGCCCGCCGCAAGCGCATCATTAGTCAGACAGGCTCCTACGCGGTCTCGCGCCAGGCGCCCTCTTTGGCCTTCAGCCAAGCCAGCATCGGCTCCCAATCCGCCACATCCTGTTCCACCGCTTGACGCTTCATTTCGTGCAATCCTAGGCCCTGCTCGGCCGCGCGAACGTAGTTCTGCGAGTCGCGCAGAGTGGCAATGACGGGGATCCGCAGGGTCTCCAGAAATCGCATCAGCGACTGATAGATCACCGTATTGCGCCTGACCCGATTCGCGACCACGCCGATGCGATTCTCGTCGCGCCGCACCTTGGCGATCAGCAGCAGGTCGGCGATGCATTTCGAGCAGGCATGAATGTCGATATCGGAGGGCAGGACCGGCACGATGATGGCGTCGGCGCTCTTGGTCATCTCCGGCATTTCCTGCGCCGGTATGGCTGCCGGGGTATCGATTACGATGTGGGCGGCGTCCGATGGAATGCGCATCTGCCAGGCCCGAGTCATGCGGGTGTTGCGTTCGAAAGCCGCGATGCCGTGGATGAATGCCTGCTCGGGTTTGCGCTTCTTCAGCCAGCGCGTGCTCGAACCCTGAGGGTCGTTATCCGACAATAGCGGACGATCACCCTGGCTCGCAAAGTAACTGGCCAGATTCGTGGCTATCGTCGTTTTACCCGAACCACCCTTCGGATTCAGGACGAGAATTCGCTGCATGTACCTTCAAGCCTACGCAGCCCCAGGCACCATGGCAAGGGTGTGATCCCACTCACAGCGGGACCTCGAGCGCATGCCTAGACTCCGAGCCGCATGGAGTGGATGTTACAAGTGGTCGATGAAATCGATGACGCCATCGGCGCCTTGCGGCTGTGTTCCTTAGGCGTAGCCGCCGAATTCGGCAAGGTGGCGGCCGGCAGCCTCGGGATCGGCGCCATCGCCGCCGCAGTCGCGACAGGCGCCGAGATTTCACTGATGTGCTCCGCGGTGATTACGCTCAGCCTGGCCGCCACCTTGAAGATTCGGGCGATCGGCCGCCGCGTTGAGCCACCGCTACTGTAAAATCCTTTAAGATGCCGGGTATGGCATCCACAAGACCCCTGCGGCGGATCGGTGTCGTCGTCCTCGTCGGCTTGATTGCGGCCTGCAGCGGCAAGCCCGGCGCGGCGCCCGCCGGCGGAGTGAGTTCCATGCAATCCATAGAAATCAAACCCGGTACGGGCGAAGCAATAACCGCCGGAAAAATTGCCGTCGTGCAATACACCGGTTGGCTGTACGAGGCCGCCGCGAAGGACAATAAAGGCAAGCAGTTCGACACCTCGCGTACCCGAGGTCAGCCTTTCCGCTTTCCGGTGGGCGCGGGCCAGGTCATCAAGGGTTGGGATCAGGGCGTGGTGGGCATGAAGGTGGGCGAGAGCCGCCGACTCATCATTCCCGCCGACCTTGCTTACGGCGACAGCGGCGCCGGCGGCGTGATTCCGCCGGGCGCGACTTTGGTGTTCGACATCGATCTCGTCGCCGTCGAATGAGTTCGGCGCCTGAACGTCTCTTCATCGAGGGGCAAGCAGGCGCGCTGGAGGCGATCGTCGAAGAAACCGCGGTGCCGGGATCCAGCTACGGGATAGTCTGTCATCCGCATCCCTTGTTTGGCGGCACCATGGACAACAAGGTGGTGACCACGGTTGCGCGGGCGCTGCACGAAACCGGCATACCGACGGTGCGCTTCAATTTTCGCGGTGTCGGCGCAAGCGCCGGCGAATACGACCAAGGCGTGGGGGAAACCACTGATGCGGATGCCGTTGCCACGTGGGGCGCGCGGCGGTGGCCCGGCAGGGATTTGGTGATCGCAGGATTTTCGTTCGGCGCCTACGTCGCGTTGCGCCTGGCGCAACAGCGGGTGCCGAGACACCTGATCACCGTTGCACCCGCCCTGGAACCGTTCGATGCGTTCGGGATGGCTGTTCCGCGATGCCCCTGGCTGGTCGTTCAGGGCGACGCCGACGATGTGGTCGATCCGGCGACGGTCATCGACTGGGTGAATGGCCTCGACCCAAAACCACGGCTGGTGGTGCTGCCTGGGGTTGGTCACTTCTTCCACGGTCGTTTGCGCGAATTGCGTGACGCCGTCGTCGATGCGATTCGGAGCGGCTAAGTCTCCCCAGCCGCTCCGAAAGCCCAAGTCAAATCAATTCACGAATTCCTTGAGATTCTTGAGCGCGGCTATGCGCACTTTCTTGCTCGCGGGTTTCGCTTTGAACATCATTTTTTCGCCGTTGAAAGGATTGACCCCCTCACGCGCCTTCGTGGCCGGTTTCTTCACGACTTTCATCTTCAGAAGTCCCGGCAACGTAAACAAGCCGTGACCGCGCAGACTCTTCTTGATGGAGGCGGAAAGCGAGTCAAACACGGCTCCGACCTGCTTCTTAGAGAGCTCTGTTTCCTTCGAAATGCTAGCGAGAATTTCAGACTTGGTCGGTGCTGCATTCTTTTTCGCCATATTAAATCTCCTGCTTAGGTGTTCGAGCGCGGGCATTTAAGCCCCGCGCGGCCATAATTGTCGACTAATTCAACTCGGCGCCGAAAATAACATAGAAAAAAGCCGATGTTTAGCGCAAATGCGAAAAAAGATTCGCGCGTAGTGCGCGCGTGGCACTGGTTTTTCAGGGCTCGGCGTTCACTTGGCCTGTTTCGTGCCGCACGGCTTCGCCCTCGATCACTGTGATTTCAGGCATGTAGGAGGCGATGTTCAACGAAGCAGCACAAGGAGCCTGAGCAGCGCGCCGATCGCGATCGACACCCAGAGCACCGAGAAGTCAATCCGGCCGATCGGCGGGATGATCCGGCGCACGGGCTTTAAGATCGGTTCACACAGTCGCGAGAGCAAGCGGACGCCGGGGGCGTATCCGCCCGGCGAGACGAAACTCGTCAACGCATAGAGGAGAAGGGCGAACAAATAGATGTACAGCACCAATTCAGCCAGGTTGACGATGGTAGTGCGCAGGAACAAGCCTGCGTCGCTCACGCTTTCGCCCGCCATGGCCATCGCGGCAAAGCTGCGAAGCGAGGCGACGGCCAGCACCGCCACCACCGTTGCGGTGTCGATCTTGCCGATGGGCGGCAACACCCGCCGCAGAGGCAATACCAGCCAATTGGTCGCGCGCACGATGGCATCGGCCAGGGGATCCCGAAAATCAGCCCTTACCCATTGGAATAAAAGGCGCAACACGAAGGCCAGCGTCAACAACCAGAGCAGTGTTTCAACGATATATCTAATCGCGTCCATAGGGGATATTTCTAGGCTGTGTTTAGGCGCTTCGCGCCACTGTTCAACGGGGTCGAGGCGACCCCGACCGAAAAAATGTCAATTCTTAAGAATTGCCGTACTCGGCGGCGAGTTCGGCTGAGCGGCGGTCGGCAGCCGCCACCGCATGAGCCACGATAGCACGAAGGCCGGCGGCATCCAGAACCTCGAGTGCGGCCGCGGTCGTGCCTCCTTTCGAAGTCACCTGCTCCCGCAGCGTGGCGAGGGACTCCCCCGATTGGCGCGCCATTTGCGCGGCTCCGAAGGCCGTTTCCAGCGTCAATCGATGGGCAACGTCGTCGGGGAGCCCGCGCTCGTGGGCGGCCGCTTCGAGGGCTTCCATGAACAGGAAAAAATACGCCGGGCCGCTGCCCGAAAGCGCCGTGACGGTATCCATCTGCGACTCGTGCTCCACCCACACCGTGGCGCTGACGGCGGCCATGATCATTTCAGCCAAGGCGCGGTTGGCGGCGCCGACGCTTGCAGGCGCGAACAAACCAGTGGCGCCGAAACCATTGAGGGCGGGTCGATTGGGCATGGTGCGGATCACCGGGACCTTTGGCCCGAACCAGCGCGCGAGGGCCGCGTGGGGGATACCCGCCGCGACTGAAATCAACAAGGGGTGCGTCTCGGCCAGATGCGGTGCCAGATTCAAGGCCACGGTGCGAATTTGCTGAGGTTTGACGGCGAGCACCACCACTTCGGCGCCCTTGACCGCGCTCGCGTTGTCGGCGGCGGCCCTGACGCCGTATTCCCGGACCAGGCGTTGCAGTTGCTCCTGGTTCGGATCGGCAACCACCACCCGCTCATTCGACAGGCCGCGTTTGGTCAAGCCCCCGATCAGCGCAGCGGCCATATTGCCGCCGCCTATGAACGCAAGCCTACGTATGTTGTTCATGCTCGCCCCTCTTTCTGTCGTCCCTGGCTTCATCGCGCCCGTACCGTCGGTGTCGTGTGTTTGTCGGTTCGAGCACTCGTCCGGCAGGGTAAGGCGCCTCAAGGCAACTGCTCCCGTTGTTGCCTTGAGGCGCCTTACCCTGCCGGGCGAGCGCTATGATCGGCTCCCGAACAACGCCGTACCTATCCGGACCAGCGTTGCCCCTTCGGCGATGGCGGATTCGAAATCCCCGCTCATCCCCATCGACAGTGTATCGAGCTTGTGGCCGCTCGCGTTCAGCTCTTCGAGCAGGGTGCGAAGGCGGGCAAATACCGCACGGGCGGCCGAGGCGTTCGGTTGCGGGGGCGGTACGCACATCAGCCCGCGCAAGCGGACCCGGGGCAGCTCCGCGGCGGCGGCCGCGAGCGGCCGGACCTCGCCCGGCTCGAGGCCGCCCTTGTTCGGTTCCGGCACCAACCGCACTTGAATGCAGAGGTTGAGCGGCGGCGCGTGGAAAGGCCGCTGCTCCGACAGGCGCCGGGCGATGCTCAATCGATCGATGCTGTGCACCCAATCGAAGCGCTCGGCGATCGCACGGGTCTTATTGGATTGAATGCCGCCGATGAAGTGCCAGCGCAGCGCGAGGTCGGCGAGCTGATCCATCTTGGACGACGCTTCCTGAAAGTAGTTTTCCCCGAAATCCGTGACGCCGGCGGTGGCGGCAAGCCGGATGGTTTCGGCAGTCTGCGCCTTGGTGACGGCGACCAGGGTGACCGTGGCCGGATCGCGGCCCGCGGCCTCGGCCGCCTGACGTATCCGAGACCGGACGTGGTTCACATGAAGCGTCGAATTCTGCGGACCAATTAACATATTGGGTGACGACACCCTCTTATATACTGCTAGTGGCTAATTATCAGTGGGACTGGCAGCCAAATTAGGAGCCGTAAATGGCGGTTGATATCGCGCAGCTTCTCGCCTTTGCGGTGAAGAACAACGCGTCGGACCTGCATCTGTCCGCGGGAGTCCCGCCGATGATTCGCGTGGACGGCGACATCAAGCGAATCAATATGCCCGCGCTGGTGCACAAAGAAGTGCACAGCATGGTGTACGACATCATGAATGACAAGCAGCGCAAGGCCTTCGAAGAGTTCTTCGAAACGGACTTTTCGTTCGAAATTCCCAAGCTGGCACGCTTCCGCGTGAATGCTTTCAACCAAAATCGGGGCGCGGGAGCGGTATTCCGCAATATTCCGTCCGCCATCCTGTCGCTCGACGAATTGAACGCGCCCAAGACTTTCAAAGATCTATGCATGCTTCCCCGCGGTCTCGTGTTGGTCACCGGGCCGACCGGCTCGGGCAAGTCGACCACGCTTGCCGGCATGGTCAATCATTGCAATGACAACCGTCCCGACCACATTATCACGATCGAAGACCCCATAGAGTTCGTGCATGAAAGCAAGCGCTGCCTGGTCAACCAGCGCGAAGTCCATCGGGATACCTTAGGGTTCACCGAGGCGCTCCGTTCGGCGCTGCGCGAAGATCCCGATGTCGTTCTGGTGGGCGAAATGCGCGACCTGGAGACGATCCGCCTGGCATTGACCGCGGCGGAAACCGGGCATCTGGTGTTCGGCACCTTGCATACGAGTTCCGCCGCGAAGACCATAGACAGAATCGTGGATGTGTTCCCGGCGGCGGAAAAGGATATGGTACGCGCCATGATGTCCGAGAGCCTTCGGGCCGTGATTTCGCAGACTTTGATGAAACGCATCGGCGGTGGCCGTATTGCGGCGCACGAAATCATGATCGGCACACCCGCTATCCGAAACTTGATCCGCGAAGGCAAAATCGCGCAAATGTATTCGGCGATTCAAACGGGCCAGAGCCAGGGCATGCAGACTCTCGATCAATGCCTGCAGGAATTGGTGCAGAAGGGCGTCGTCAGCCGCGAAGAGGCTAAGTACAAGGCCCAGAACAAGGATTCTATTTGATGCGCTACGCGCCCTTTCAACGGGGTTCGCGAGGAGCGCGAACCCCGCCTATGGGCGGCGCGCCGGGCGCGCCGTAAGAAGGACAAATTACTATGGAACGCGAACAAGCAATACGGCTGATGCAAGACCTGCTCCGGCGCATGGTGGAAAAGAAGGGCTCCGATTTGTTCATCACCGCCGGCTTTCCGCCCGCGATCAAGGTGGACGGCGAAATCCGGCCTCAATCCGATCGTTCCTTGAGCCCCGAGCAGAGCGCAGGCCTGGTGCGCGCCATCATGAACGACCGGCAAACCAAGGAATTCGACGCCACCAAGGAATGTAATTTCGCGATTTCGCCGCCCGGCATCGGCCGTTTCCGCGTCAGCGCCTTCGTGCAGCAGGGTTTTACCGGCGCGGTTCTGCGTACCATCAACGCCAAGATTCCGACGTTCGAGGAGCTCGAGCTGCCGCCCATATTGAAGGATGTCGTGCTCTCCAAGCGCGGTTTCGTGATTCTGGTGGGCGGCACGGGATCCGGTAAATCCACCTCGCTCGCGGCGATGGTCGGCTACCGAAACGAGAAGACCCGCGGCCACATCGTCACCATCGAGGATCCGGTGGAATACGTGCATGCGCACAAGGGCTGCGTGGTCACCCACCGCGAAGTCGGCGTCGATTGCGAGAGCTGGCATCTCGCCCTCAAGAACACCCTGCGGCAGGCGCCGGATGTGATTCTCATCGGCGAAATTCGCGATCGCGAGACCATGGAATACGGCATTCAATTCGCCGAAACCGGCCACTTGGTGCTGGCCACACTGCACGCCAACAGCTCGAACCAGGCGATCGACCGCATCATCAATTTCTTTCCCGAAGAACGGCGCGAGCAGTTGCTCATGGATCTCAGCTTGAACATACGCGCGCTCATCTCGCAGCGCCTGATACCGCGCGAAGCCGGGACCGGCCGCATCGCGGCCATGGAAATCATGCTGGCCTCGCCGCTGATCTCGGATTTGATCTTCAAGGGCGAAGTTGCCAAGATCAAGGACGTGATGTCGCGCTCCAACCGGCTTGGCATGAAGACCTTCGACCAGGCGCTGTACGAGCTCTACGAAGCGGGTTTGATTTCCTACGAAGATGCGCTGCGCAACGCCGATTCGAAGAACGAATTGCGCTTGCGCGTGAAGCTCGAGAGCAAGCGAGAGATGAAGAATCCGGAGGAAGGCGGCCAGGCGCTGCAGATCCTCGAGGAAGAAGAAGGCCAGGTGTTCTAAGCATATGGCTGCGTCGCCCGACGTTCCGGCACAGGTGATGAACACCAAGCCGCTGTTCAAGCTGATGGTGGAGCGAAAGGCATCGGACCTGTTCTTCACCTGCAACGCGCCCGTCAAGATCAAGATCGAGGGCAAGATATTCCCGGTGAACAAGCAGGTCTTGAGTCCCGAGACCGTGCGCCAGGCGGCGCTCGGCCTCATGACCCAGGACCAGATCGAGCATTTCAACGAGGAGTTGGAGATCGATTTCGCGATTTCGGAGTCCGGACTCGGCCGGTTCCGCGTCAACGTCTTTTATCAGCGCGGATATCCCGCGATGGTGCTGCGCTACATCACGGCGGAAATGCCCAGGCTGGAAGATCTGGGCATGCCCGACGTCTTCAAAGACCTGGTCATGCTGAAGCGCGGAATGATTCTCATGGTGGGTGCGGCGGGCGCCGGCAAATCCACCACGCTCGCCGCAATGATCAACTACCGCAACGAGACCTCATCGGACCATATTTTGACCATCGAGGATCCGATCGAGTTCTTGCATACCAACAAGAAGTGCATCGTGAACCAGCGCGAGGTGGGCCTCGACACCAAGTCCTTCGCACGCGCCCTGCGCAGCGCCGTGCGCTCGGCTCCGGACGTGATCCTGGTCGGCGAGATTCGCGACCGTGAAACCATGGAGGCGGCCATCGCGCTCGCCGGCACGGGGCATTTGTGCATCGCGACCCTGCATGCGAACAATTGCGCCGAGACCCTGGACCGCATCATCAACATGTTTCCGCGCGATCAGCACAACCAGATTTTCCTGGACCTGTCGCAGTATCTGCGCGCCATCCTCTCGCAGCGGCTGGTCTTCGCGAAGACCGGCACGCGGGTGGCGGCGTGCGAAGTGATGATGAATACTCCGTACATCTCGGAGCTCATCAAGAAGGGCGACGTGATCGGCGTGAAAGAGGCGATCCGCACGGGCACGGAGCGCGGCATGCTGAGTTTCGACAGCGCGCTCTACAATCTCGTGCGCGAAGGGCGGATCGAGCTCGAAGAAGCATTGTCGAGCGCCGATTCGCGCACCAACCTCGAAGCCAAGATCAACTTCGGCTGAGGCGGGAGCTCGCAGCGCTCGAGGTTGCTTTCGAACTCGCGGCTGCACACATCCCAGCCGGATTTCAAGGCACGCTCCCGGCAGGCCTTGGGATCGATGTCGAGCGCGCGCCGCGCCGCGACCGCGAGATCCAAGTCCAGCGCTCCGGTAACCCCGTCCTCGACCACGTCGATGGGTCCCGTCACGGGGTACGCCGCCACCGGAATTCCGCAGGCCATGGCCTCGAGATTGACCAGGCCGAAGGTATCGGTACGGCTCGGAAACACCATGATGTCGGCCGCCGCCAGATTCTTCGCCAGATCCTCGCCGAAGCGGTAGCCGATGAAAGTGGCATGAGGGTACTGCTTCTCGAGCCGCGCCCGCTCCGGGCCGTCGCCGATGACCACCTTGCTGCCGGTCCAGGCCATCTTGAGGAATGCATCGATGTTCTTTTCGACCGCGACACGGCCGACGTAGGCCGCGATCGGGCGCGGCAGGGTGAGGGAATCCTTCGGATACGGCTTGAACATCTCGGTATCGACGCCGCGGCGCCAGGTCGCCAGGTTCTCGAAGCCATGCGCCGCGAGATCCTGGCGCACCGAGGCGGTGCTCACCATGCAGCGCGCGGCCGCGCCGTGGAACCAGCGCAGCGCCCGGTAGGAAGCCCCGAGCGGGATGGGGAAGCGCGCCCGCAGATACTGCGGAAACTGGGTGTGATACGAGGTCGTAAAGGGCAAGCCGGACTTCAGGCAAAAGCGCCTGGCGCTCAAGCCCAAGGGTCCTTCGGTCGCGATGTGCACCGCCTGCGGCGAGAATGCCGAAATGTGCCGTTTCACCTTTTTGTAGGGCAGCAGAGACAGGCGGATTTCCGGGTATGTCGGGCAGGCGACGCTCCGAAAATCGCGGGGGGTGATCATGCGGACTTCGTGGCCAAAACGGCCCAGCCACGCCGCGGTCTGCGCCAGGGTGCTGACCACGCCGTTCGTCTGAGGAAACCACGCGTCGGTAACGATCATGATTCGCATGCCGGCCTAGAATCGCACTGTGGGATGACGGAACGATGAATGCGTACCTTGAGATTTCTTGCAATCCTGCGACGCAGGTCGCCCTCCGGACCTCCCGGGAGGGCCTTGTAATAGGCTTGTAACGAAATTCCTATATTTGCTTCATGGGCGATTTATGTAGAACTCTCTCTCAAGGAACCACCATGCAAAGTTTTTGGGCGGAACTGCGGACACAGCGATGGGATGATCATCGTTACTATCATCACAGCCGTATCAATCAGTCTCTGCATTTGTTGAGCGCGATCAGCTTCATCGTTGCTTACGTCACGGCGTTTACGGACCCGGCGAAATCCGCGCTGATCGGCTGGCTGGTATCCATGGTCAGCCGGCAATCCGGGCATTTTTTCTTCGAGCCCAAGGGTTACGACGAGGTCAACCGGGCGACCCACAAGTACAAGGAAGACATCAAGGTGGGGTACAACCTGCGCCGCAAGGTCATTCTGCACGCTATTTGGGCGCTGTCGCCGGCATTGCTGTGGCTGGATCCGACGTTCTTCGGGCTGTTCCCGCCCCATGCGAGCGGCGCGGAATTCGTGCGCCACATCGGTGAAATCTGGCTCATCGTCGGGATCGGCGCGCTGTTATTCCGTACCGTGCAGCTGTTCTTCTTGAAAGGGGTTCAAACCGGACTGGTGTGGTTGACCAAGATCATCACCGACCCGTTCAACGACGCGAAGATCTACTGCAAGGCGCCTCTTTACTTGATGCGCGGCGAGCTGATCGATCCCATGGGCGAGGTCGAAGCCCACCGCGCCTGAAGCATTTCCTTGAACACGCGGCGCCTGATGGATTTATTGGTGAGCTGGGGTTGGGACCACCACCATCCATCACGCTGCATATCCTCGGCCGCCGACAGAATTCTGTCGGCGACCTCCGCAAAGTCCCCTTCAGTGTAGTTCAAGCTGAAGATGAGCCTTCCGGTGCCCACCCAGCTCAAGGCAAGTCCGGCGGCGCGCAAATAGTATTGAAACATCCAGTTATAACGCGACGGCGCCGAATAGTAGATGGTCCAAATCGAGGACAGGTTGGCGACCCGCACCGGGAGCTCGGCCGCCGTCAATCGATCGTTCAGCGCCTTGGCGCGGGAGTTCCAGGCGGCGTCGAGGCCCTGGTACAGAGCGCGCACGGCCTCGGTCTCGATCCGCGTCAAGAATTCATACATGGCGCCCATGACATAGGGGTGCGCATTGAATGTGCCCCGCGCAAAGCAGATATCGGCCGGGCGATCGTCGCGAAAACGGCGCATGAACTCCGCGCGGCCGCAAAGAACGCCGACGGGGAGCCCTCCGGCCACCGTTTTGCCGTAGGTGACCATGTCGGCGCGCACGCCGAAATACTCCTGAGCGCCGCCGATGCTAAGCCGGAAACCCACGAAGACTTCGTCGAAGATCAGCACGATGCCCCGCGCGCTGCACTCGGCGCGCAATTCCCGGAGCCATGCCGCATAAGCGGCGCGGTCGAAGTGCGCGCTCCGTCCGCTGTCGATGAGCGTCGAGTCGCCGGGCGCACTGATGTTCGGATGCAAGGCCTGCAGCGGATTGACCAGCACGCAGGCGATGTCCCGCCGATTGCGCAGCACCCGCAAGCTGTCCCGATGCATATCCTTCAAGGTGTATGTCTCACGGGCGGCCAGCGGATTGCCGACGCCCGGCTGCACATCGCCCCACCACCCATGGTAGGCGCCGCAGAAACGCACGAGGTGAGAGCGCCCGGTGTGGTAGCGCGCAAGGCGCACGGCCTGCATGACCGCCTCGGTGCCCGACATGTGGAAGGAAACCTCGTCCAAACCCGCGATCTGCAGCAGGCGCCGTACGTTGTAGGCGGTCACCGGATGATAGGCGCCCAGCACCGGCCCCAGACCGCGAACCCGCTCGGCACCCCGCTCGATGCACTCCTTGTAGAAGTCGTAGCCGAACACGTTGACGCCGTAAGAGCCGGTCAAGTCGTACAGCCGGTTGCCGTCGAGATCGGTGACGTTCACGCCGGAGGAGGACTCGAGAAACGTGCCCGGCTTGAAGTGCTGCCGGACGTAGCCGCTGAATTGGAACGGTACGCGGTAGCGGGAAGTGAACTGCAGATCGGACACGCCACCGGCGATTTCGCCGGTGAGCTCGGCGGTCTTTTTGAAGCGCTCGGCAAACAATTGGCTGAGCTGCATGAAGCCCGCCCGCCGCGCCGCCGCGATGTTCTCGGGGGCCCCGTCGGTCTGAAAGAACCGGGACTCGTCGTATTCGTAAAACGGCACCAGCGACGCGAAGCGGCGCGCCATGCGGGAATGCCCCGTCAGCGAACGATGCTTGGCGCGCGACAGCTGCAGCCGCAATTGCAGTCTGCGGAGCACGACGGCGAGCGCGATTCCGGCCAACGCATACAAGATTATCGTCCTAATCGCCGTTTACCTCAGAGCCTTCCTGGCGGCGAACTCTATTGCAAACGAATGACACTGAGATGACTACAAAAGCCCTGATCGCCCGGATAGTCCAGCAGGAGGACATCAACTTTCTGCTCACCAACCGAATCCCGCGGAGGCTTCTGACGCAATTCGTGGGGTGGTTGAGCCGGATCGAGCAGCCTTGGGTCGTCCGCTGCTGTATAGCCCTGTGGCGGCTGTTCTCCGATCTTGACCTCAGCGAAGCGAGGGAGACGGGCTTCAAGAGCGTGCACGACTGCTTCACCCGCGAATTGCGCGACGGCGCGCGTCCGATCGACCCCGACCCCGGGGTACTGGTCAGTCCCTGCGACGCGCTGGTCGGCGCCTGCGGCATGGTGTCTCATGGGTCGGTGCTGCAGGCCAAGGGGTTCCCTTACCCGCTCCTGGATCTTTTGGGTGACGCTGATCTGGTGCGTTGCTACCAGGGCGGGCAGTACGCGACGCTGCGGCTGACCTCGAGCATGTATCACCGCTTCCATGCTCCCGCTGATTGCCGGGTGGAGCAGGTCAACTACATTTCCGGCGACACATGGAACGTGAATCCCATTGCGCTGAAACGGGTCGAGAAGCTGTTCTGCAAGAACGAACGGGCCGTCATTCGGTGCCGATTACTGCCGTCGGGCGCAATGCTGACGCTCGTCCCCGTGGCGGCGATCCTGGTCGCCAGCATGCGTCTGCGGTTTCTCGACGTGCTGCTGCACCTGCGCTATCGCGGCCCCAACGTCATCCCCTGCGATGTCGGGTTGCGCAGGGGCGAGGAAATGGGGTGGTTCGAGCATGGCTCCACCATCATCGTGTTTGCGCCGCAGGGCGTCCGCTTGAGCGACGGGGTGCGCGAGGGCCACCGCATTCAAATGGGCCAGGCGTTGATGCGGCTCCATTGAGGGTCGCGAAATCCCGTCCGGAAGCCGTCATTCGCGGCTTCCGGTAAGCTAGATCCGCATCCTGCGCGCGGCGTTCGAGGGGAGATCATGGGAGTGAAGATCGACGTGACCGCGACACTCGATTCCGGCCGGGAGCAGCGTGTGGCCGCGACGCTGGCTCTATGCTTCCTGACGGCGGTGATCGAGGGAATGGACCTGCAGTCGATGGGGATCGCGGCCCCCTCGCTCGGTCCCGAGTTCGGACTGTCCAAGCCGCAGCTGGGCGTGGTGCTGCTCGCCAGTCCGCTCGGTCTCTTCTTCGGCGCTTTCATCGGCGGGCGGATCGCCGATATCTGGGGCCGCAAGAACGCCCTCGTGCTGGCCACCGCGATGTTCGGCGCATTGCAGCTGTGCACCGCGTGGGCCGCGGGACTCCCGAGTCTGCTCGTAATCCGGTTCCTGTGCGGATTGGGCCTGGGCGGAGCGTTTCCCAACCTCATCGCATTGACAGCCGAAGCCTCGGGCGGCCGCAACAGCATCATCAATGTGGTCATTACCGTCGCCGGAATGCCCGCCGGAGGCGCGCTCGCGAGTCTCATCGGTTTTCTCGGGGGCGCCAACGGCGACTGGCGCATCGTCTTCTATGTCGGAGGGATCGCGCCTCTGGCGCTGGCTCCGGTGATGGCGCTGATGCTGCCCGAGTCGGCGCTGTTTCGCCAGGCGAAAGCCGCGGCAGCGGCGGCAGGCACGAAGCACACGACGCTGGAGGTGCTGTTCGGCGGGACGCGCGCCGGGCCGACGGTACTTTTATGGGCGGCCGTATTCTTCACGACTCTGGTCACCTACCTGTTGCTGAACTGGATGCCCGTGCTCATGGGTGCCAAGGGATTTTCGAAGACCGACGCGCTGCTCATCCAGATCCTGTTCAATGTCGGGGCCGCGCTGGGCTCGGTCTATCTCGGCTGGTGGATGCAGCGGCGGCCGCGCCGGATGGTGTTGCTGGTCTGTTACGCGGGACTTGCCGCCGGTCTCATCGTGATGGCACCGCTCGGGAAAGACCTGCTCCTCGCCGCCGCGACCGCCGCCGTCCTCGGCGCCTGCGTTCTCGGCGCTCAGTTCATACTGTATGGGCTCGCTCCGGCGTACTACGCCGTCGAGACTCGCGGAACGGGAACCGGCGCCACCGTGGCTGCGAGCCGGCTCGGCTCGGCCGTGGGACCTTTTGCCGCGGGAATTCTGCTGGGACATGGCGCGAGCGAGACGCACGTGCTGCAGGCCCTTCTCCCCGTGACGGCATTGGCGGCCGCCGCGGCGATCGGACTCTTGTTTCTCAAGCGCGCGCCGGGGTGAAAAGGCTGCCTCCGTCATTTTTAATTACACGAACTTCGTGTATATTGTGAGGATCTTGATCTACGCGAGTTCGATCATGAAGAACGTCACCATTACTCTCGACGAGCAAACCGCCGCTTGGGTGCGCATGGCGGCCGCCAAACGCAAAATGAGCGTATCGCGTCTGATAGGCGATCTACTGCATGACCGCATGCGCGAGGCGCGTGACTACAACGAAGCGATGCGGCGCTTCTTCTCTCACAAGCCGTTCAATTTCGAATGGGTAGGGGGGCGCCGCCCCACGCGAGAGGAGATACACGATCGTGCACGGGCGCGGGAAGATCTGCTGCGCGAGGAATTGGCGCGACAGGAAACAAAATGACTGCTCCGGTGTTCGTTGACACCAACGTATTCGTTTACGCGTCCGACAACCGCGAGACCGTGAAGCAACCACTGGCCGAGGAATGGCTCGAGCGCTTGTGGCGGGAACAGAGCGGCCGCACCAGCGTGCAGGTGTTGAACGAGTGCTACTGGAATCTCACGCGCAAGATCAGGCCGGTCCTGCCTGCGAACGACGCCTGGGACATCGTGCACAGCCTTTTCCAATGGAATCCGCAGGCAATCGATATCGATGTGTTGACGCGATCCCGGGAAATCGAGCGGCGCTATCGTTTGGCGTGGTGGGACAGCCTCATTGTCGGC
>DASWEO010000041.1:0-5973 GCA_036394715.1 Steroidobacteraceae bacterium | reverse complement strand
CCGGCATCGAGCGCCCGCTCGACGGTGCGCAGCAGTTTGGTCAACGACAGCGGCTTCTCGACAAAATCGTAGGCGCCCAGGCGCGTGGCCTCGACCGCGGTCTCGACCGTGCCGTGGCCGGACATCATCACCACCGGGCAGTCGTAGCCGTCGGTCACCGACCATTCGCGCAGCAAGGTGATGCCGTCGGTGTCCGGCATCCAGATATCCAGCAAGACCAGATCAGGAACCTGGGTCGCGCGCGAAGAACGCGCCTGGGTCGCGTCCGCGGCGACTTCCACCTCGTACCCCTCTTCGGAAAGAATCTCTTTCAGCAATCCGCGGATATCCGCCTCGTCGTCCACCACCAGTATTCTCGAAGCGGTCATACACGTTCTCTCCTGTGTTCGCCTTTGCGCGGTTCACGCACGCCCATGGAGCGTGCGCCGTCGCTCAACGGCAATAGAATTCGCACGCGGGCGCCGCCGCTGCGCTGATTATCCGCCTCAATGCGTCCGCCGTGTTCTTCGACGATTTTCTTCACGATCGCAAGCCCCAACCCCGTGCCCTTGGGTTTGCTCGTGACATAGGGGTCGAACACGGTGCCGATCAAGTCCCGATGAAACCCCGGCCCATTGTCGGCGACCACGATCGCCACCGACGCTACTTGTTTGGGACCTTCCTCGGCCACATGAGTTTCGATCTCGATGCAGGCGCCCGGCCGGCCCTCCAGGGCCTCCAGCGAGTTGGTGACCAGATTGTTGAGAATCTGCCGGATCCGCATCCGGTCGGCCGAGATGGCCGGCAGGTGCGGGTCGAGCAGCAATTTGAGGTCGGCGCTCGAGTCCTGGACTCGATAAAGATCCACGACTTCCGTGATCAACTGGTTCAGATCGAAGCGCGAGAAATGCATGTCGGGGGCGCGCGCGTACTCGCTGAAGGCGTTGACCATCTGCTTCATCGCATCGACTTGAGCGACGATGGTATGCGTCGCCCGTTCGAGTATCTGGGCGTCTTGAGCGTTCATTTGCCCCAAGAACTTGCGCCGCATCCGTTCCGCGGACAGTTGAATCGGCGTGAGGGGATTCTTGATCTCGTGCGCCAGGCGGCGCGCCACTTCGCCCCAAGCCGCATCGCGCTGCGCCTGCAGGAGCGTGGTGATGTCGTCGAATACCAGTACCACGCCGGGCGCGCCTCCCAAGTCGTTGGGCAAGGCGGTGCACGCGCACACGAGCACACGCTTGCCGGAGTCCGACAGCAATTCGAGCTGCTCCCGCCAATCCAAGTCCTCGGCGCCGAGATGCGACTTGAGCGCGGCCAGAAACTGGGTGAACAGAGTCGTGTCGCTGATCGACTCGTCGAAAGGTTTGCCGACGGCGGCCTCGAGGTCAATCCCCAAGATGGCGCTGGCGGCCTGATTCGCGGTGCGCACGGTCAAATTCGCCTCGAGCGACACGACTCCGGTGGACAGGCGCGCGAGAATCACGGCGAGACCGGCCCGCTCGGCTTCCACGGCTTGTTGACTGCGGCGCGTTTCCTCCCGGGCTCTGGCCAGGCGCTTGGTCATGTCGTTGAATGAGGTCACCAGATAACCCAACTCGTCGCGCGAAGGCAGCGGCAGCTTGGTGTCGTAATCGCCTTTCGCCACGGCCCGCGTTCCGGCGATCAGGTCCTGCACGGGCTGCACCAGACGCTGGGCGGCGAAGAACGCGCCATAAACCGCGGCAATCAGCGACATCAGCACGACGAAAGTCAAGATCAGCACGAAGGTCGACTTGAGCGGCCGGCGCAATTGCACGAGATTCGCGTATTGGGTGTAGGAACGCTGCACCGTGTCGGCGAGCTGGCTCAACTGCTGCGGCACCGGATACAAGGCGATCAACACCCGCGCACTGCCGCTGCCGTTGGCATCGAGCGGTGCCGCCGCTCGAATCAGATAGCCGCCGACCGAATCGGTGTCCAGGCTCACATAGGGGCGGCCGCGCCGCAGCTGCAGCATCATCTCGTCGGTCGCGGGCACCGGCAGGGTATCCATCGGACGGTCGGAGCTCGTGGCGAGAATCTGCGCCTGCGCGCCCACGATGGTGAATTCGAGCGCCGTGCTGTCGCGCCGCTCGCGGTCGAGCGTGCCGATCAGCTCGAGAGCTGAACTCGCCGACAGGGTGCGGGCCACGACCTGAGTGTGCTGGAGGAATTCCCGTACCCGCACTTCGAGAGCGGCATGCGAGAGCTCGCGTGTGTCCTTGAGTCCCTGACTGACTTCCAGCTCGAACCAGCTGTCGATGCCGCGATTGATGAATTGCAGTGAAAAGTAATAGACCACCAGAATCGGCGCGACGGCCAGAGCGCTGAAGATCGCGACCGTGCGTCCCTTCAGGCGCGACCCCGGAACATGCCTGCGGTAGTCGCGCACCAATTGCGTGAGCTTGCCGGCGAGCAGCACGAACAGCGTGAGGAGTCCCGAGATATTGATGAGCAGAATCCACGGCATCCACTTCTCGAACCTGGCCGAATTTTGCGCGGCCGAGGCAAGCAGATAGAGCGCGACCAGCCACAGCACGACGCCGATCGAGCCCAGCACCGTGGCACCGTACTTGCGGATCATGGCTGCAGCGTCCATGTGTACCAGTCGCTCTCGCGATGCCAGTCGTTGACCCAGAACATGACCACGCGCAAGGTGAACGGTACCGAACCGTAATCGACCTTGGCGCGAACGCTGGCCTCATAACGGCGGCCGGCGGAGATCAGCGCCTTGTCCAGAACCGGCAGACCTCGCACTTCGGAGAGCTGCTCGAGCGCGGAATCGACGTTGCTCAACGACTGTTGCTGGCCGCTGTTGTCGTTGCGCAGTATGTAGCGCGCACTCACCGCGTTGTACTGCAAATGGTAGCGCTGGGTCAGTTCGGCGACGCGCGAGTTCGGCAGCAGCTGGCGCACCCGTTCGATGTCAAGGTCGAGCTCTATCGTCAGCGGCACGCCTTCGGCGAGGCCGCGCCGCACGGCGTCGCTGACGGGCAAGTCCATATGGGCGTTCAAGTGATAAACGCCGTCCTTGAGCTGCAAATCGGCGGAACGGACCTCGAAGCGCCCCTCGAGCCCGTCGGCACGCAGCGGCGCCATCCACAGCGTCGTCGCGGCCGCGGCGCACATGAACGTCGCGAACCTCGCGAGCGGAGCTCGCCGGCGGGCACTCTGCCTAGGGTTTGATCGCGCGGCTTTCATTGTTTGGTCAAGGCAGCATAATAGAAGCCGTCTGCACCCGCCTCTCCCGGCAAAATCTGCCGGCCGAATTCATCCGCCTCGCCGAAGGGGGGCCAGCCTTCCCAATCCTCCGCGGGGAGACTGACGGCGTCGGGAGTGCCGCGCAGAAACGCAGCGACTACGTCGCGATTTTCGCTTCGAGTCACGGTGCAGGTGGCATACACCAGGCGGCCGCCGCGCTTCAGCATGTTCCACGCCGAGGCGAGCAGACGCCCTTGAACCTGCGGCAATTTGTCGATATCCGACGGGGACTTACGCAGGCGAATATCGGGATGGCGGCGGATCACCCCAAGCGCCGAACACGGCGCATCGAGCAATATGCGATCGAACGGAACGCCGTCCCACCAGGGGGAGGGCGTACCCGCATCGCCGTTCACGATCTCGGCACGGAGGTTTCCCCGCTTCAGGTTTTCACGGACCCGCTCGAGCCGCTGCGGGTCTATGTCGACCGCCACCACGGTGGCCAATTGCGGTTCGCGTTCCGCGATGAGAGCGGTTTTCCCGCCGGGCGCCGCACAGGCATCGAGTACCCGCTGACCCGCCGCGAGGCCAAGAGGAAACGCGACGCACTGCGCTCCCAGATCTTGGACGGATACCAGGCCTTCGGCAAATCCGGGGAGATCGTTCACGTCGCGCGGCGAATCAAGGACCACGGCGTGAGGCACCCGCGCTTCCGCGCGCGCGCCGATCCCGGCCTCCCGCAATGTCTCGAGATATCCTATGGTCGTCGTGCGCTGACTATTGACGCGCAACCACATCGGCGCCTGGGCATCGCCCGCAGCCAACAACTGGGTCCAGCGCACCGGCCAATCGGCGCGCAGGCGATCGGCGAGCCACACCGGCGAGGCATGGCGAGTGGCCGGATTGCGCGCGATATCCGCGTCCAAAGTCTTGCGCTCGCGCAGATAGCGGCGCAATACGGCATTGATCAATCCAGCCGCGCGCACGGCGTCGGTGGCCTTCGCGGTCTGTACCGCGGCGTCGACCACGGCATACTCCGGTGTTCTCTCGTCCTCGAGCTCGTACAGCGCGACCGACAGCAGCGCACGCACCAAGGGGTCCAGCGATTTCACGGGTGCGGTCAAGACGCTCCTCAAGATCGCTTCATGGCGATAGTAGCCGCGTACCGCGCCGTAGCTTAAGGAGCGCACCGATGGCGCAAGTTTGGGGTTGGCCGCGGCCAGGGCATCCTTCAATGCCGCATCGAGGGTTACGCCCTCACGCAGAATTCGCGCCACCGCGTGTGCGGCCAAAGAACGCGCGCTGGCGGTCATGCGGGTCTAACCGGCGCGAAACGCACGCCGTCGAGCCGCTGTCCCTTGATGAACTCCTGCGCGAAAAGCGGTCTGCGGCCGGCAAGCTGCAGGCGAAGAATCCGCAGCACACCGCGCCCGCACGCAACGTCGATACCCTCGTGCGTGGCGGCCAGCACCGTTCCCGGCAACGTGCCGGCACCCGTTTCCGCAGCCTCCATGCCGGCCGAGTCGAGCGGCCGCGCCTCCCAGATGCGCAGCTGCGTCCCGTTCAGCCGGGTCTCGGCGATCGGCCATGGATTGAACGCGCGGACCCGCCGCGAGATCAACACCGCGTCTTGCTGCCAATCGATCAGTGCCTCGGCCTTGTTGATTTTCTCGGCGTATGTGACGCCATCGGAGGGCTGAGGCACCTCGCGGACACCGCCCAGCCTCTGCGCATGCAGCGTTTCGACGATGAGCTCGGCACCGAGCCGCGCCAGCCGGTCATGCAGGGTTTTGGCGGTGTCGTCCGCGCCGATCTCTACTTCGCGAGCCGCCAGCATGGGACCGGTATCGAGACCCGCCTCCATGCGCATGATGGTGACGCCGGTCTTCGCGTCTCCCGCGAGCACCGCGCGTTGAATCGGCGCCGCCCCCCGCCAACGCGGCAGCAGCGAGGCATGAATATTGATGCAACCTTGCCGAGGACTCTGCAGCACTGCGGGCGGCAGGATCAACCCGTACGCGACGACGACCAGCACGTCGAGTTCCAGGCTGCGAAGATCGTCGAGTACGTCCTGCGACTTGAAAGTGGCCGGCTGATACACGCGGAACCCGCGTGAAGCGGCCAGGTTTTTGACGGGACTTGCCTGCAGTGGTTGGCCGCGCCCGGAAGGCCGGTCCGGCTGCGTGAACACGGCGCAAATCCGGTGTGCTTTCGACAGTGCCTCGAGTGCCGGAACGGCGAATTCCGGCGTGCCGGCGAAACCCAGCCTTAGGGGAGGAAGATCCGTGCTCAAGACTCCAGTGTCCTGAACCATTAATAGCTCGCTCGCTGCGCCGCGTCTTTTCGCGCCGGGCGGCGTTGCGCCTCCTCGCCATAGTACCCACTATGCCTCGTCGGCGCGCCTTGCCCGGCACGAAAATCCGCAGGCGAATCGAGCAAGCTATTAATGGTTCAGGACACTAGAGAGCCGGGGTGGTAGCGCCGCGCGCCGCAGCGCCCTTCGCCGTAGTGCGAGGTTCGCTCCCCGTGGATCGTTGCTTACGCTCTTTTTCCATTCGCCGACGGATCAGCTGGCGCTTGAGTTCGGAAAGGTAGTCGACGAATAGCTTGCCTTCGAGATGATCCATCTCATGCTGGATACAGACGGCGAGCAGCCCTTCCGCATCCATTTCGAAGGGCTCACCGTCGCGGCCCAATGCCCGCACGCGAATATGCGTCGCCCGCGACAACTTCTCGTAGATGCCGGGCAGGGACAAGCACCCCTCCTCGCCG
>DASWEO010000040.1:0-2310 GCA_036394715.1 Steroidobacteraceae bacterium | reverse complement strand
TTCTCGAAAGTCCGATGCCGAGTAGGTAATGGGACCGGCGAAATGGACTCGTGGAAACAATCCACCAGCAGCACCCGCACGTGCATCTGGTCGTGAAGGCCGAGAACGAGCTCGGTCGGCGGCTGCACATCGACAAGCAGCTCTTGCGAAATTGGCGCGAGGACTTCGCGCAGTTGATACGCGAACAGGGTATCGCGGCCAACGCCACGACGCGGGCCATTCGAGGCGTGAACAAAACAAAACGCCGGGAGGGGACCTTCAAAGCTCAGCATTACGGCAAGTCCACCGTGATGCGCAAGCGCATGATCGGCATCGCCACAGAGCTGTACCGCTCCGGAACGGTCGAGGGCCCGGCGCCACACAGGCTGGAGACCCGCAAATCGCTGGTATCGGCCTGGATGAAGGCCGCCGAGGTGCTGGATACGCAGGGCGAGGTGATCCTGGCGGGCGAGGTCCGGTACTTCGCAACGCATCTCCCGCCCGTCCTCACCGATCGGCAACGCTTGGCGGCGCTATTCAATGTGTCGATACCCGAGTGCAAAAACACGTTGGCGCGGGTCGCGCCGCCGTTTTGGAAACACGAACGTGCTACCGCCTGCAACCTCGCGCAACGATTTGAGCCAGGACGCAACAGCGAGAGATGCCGACGATCTTTTCAGTGGTTACAAGGGAGAAAATAGTGGACATAAAGTGGACATAACTGGGTCGCGTGATTGTAAGTGCTTGATTATTGGCGCTCCCTACGGGATTCGAACCCGTGTTACAGCCTTGAGAGGGCCGTGTCCTAGGCCTCTAGACGAAGGGAGCGGTGTTTTGCGGTTCTGGGCGCCTGAACCCAAGAGGGCTGGTAGTATACGGGCCAATTTTTTGGACTCAAGCGGAACTCCCCTTTTTGAACGCATCGTCGACGCCATTTCCCCCCTTAGTAATCCCTCGCTCTGAGCATTCGATTTCGCGTGCAGCGATCTCGCCGAACGCCTTGAAAGTCCTCTACCGCCTCAAAGACGCTGGTTATCAAGGGTTTTTGGTCGGCGGGGCGGTCCGCGACTTGCTACTGGGTATCACGCCGAAGGACTTCGACGTGGCGACCAATGCCCTGCCGGAGGAGGTCAGGCGCTTGTTTCGCAATTGCCGCCTCATCGGACGGCGTTTTCGCCTGGCGCACGTGCATTTCGGGCATGAAATCATCGAGGTTGCGACTTTTCGCGCGGCGGCGGCGCCGGAGCGGGAGGATGCGGAGGATGTCGAATCCGATTCGGTGAACGAGGGTGGAGTGACCGATCGGGCCGCCGAGCCGGACATACCGGAGTTCACCGCCCCGAACGATTCCGAGCATCGTGCCTTCGATGAGCGGGGGCGCATCCTGCGCGACAACATCTACGGCACCATCGAAGAAGATGTGTGGCGGCGTGATTTCGCGGCCAACGGGCTCTATTACAACATCGACGATTTTTCGATTTGGGATTTCGTCGATGGGGTCAGCGATGTCCGCGCGCACCGCCTGAAATTGATCGGCGATCCGGAAACGCGCTACCGGGAAGATCCGGTGCGCATGCTGCGCGCGGTGCGTTTCGCGGCCAAGCTCGATTTCTCGATCGCGCCTGAGACCGAAGCACCCATCAGCAAGCTCGCGTTCCTGCTCGACGGCGTGCCGCCGGCGCGATTGTTCGATGAGACCTTGAAACTGTTCCTGTCCGGATTCGGCGCGAAGTCTTATCGGCTGCTGAAGCAATATGGGCTCTTCGAGCATTTGTTTCCGCTGTCGGCCGCTGCCTTCGCGCTGCCGCCGTACGCGTATGCGGAAGATATGCTGGTGCGCGGTCTCGTGAACACGGACGAGCGCATCGCGGCGGACAAGCCGGTGACGCCGACCTTCCTGTTTGCCGTGCTGCTGTGGAGCGCGGTGCTGCGCGAGCTCAACGAGCGGCAGGCGGGGCCGGCCCCGGATCTGGCGTTGCTCATGCAGGCTTGCGACACCGTGTTGCGGGCGCAGCAGTCGCGCGTGGCGATCCCGCGGCGCTTCGCCATTCCCATGCGTGAATTGTTGATGTTGCAGCCGCGGTTCAATCGGCGCAGCGGGGTCAAATCCTTGAGTCTGCTGCAGCACCCGCGCTTCCGCGCGGCCTACGATTTCCTGTTGTTGCGCGCGCAGGCGGGGGTTGCCGACCCTGAGCTCGCGAAGTGGTGGACGGATATTCAATTGATACCGCAGGAAGAGCGGGTGGCGCTGGTTCAGGCGCGGCCGGCGGATGCGGTGGCGGAGGGTGAAGGTGCGGCAGCCCCTGGCCGTCGACGCCGCCGCCGGCGACG
>DASWEO010000039.1:0-3876 GCA_036394715.1 Steroidobacteraceae bacterium | reverse complement strand
AACACGCCGATCCGCGCCGAAGGCTTGAATTTTTACGACAAGGTACCGTTGAAATACAGCGGCTGGGATGCGGAGCAATTCGCCGCCGCCGGGGTGCGGGTGGTGCCGCCGGCGACGGTGCGGCGCGGCGCGTTCGTCGCTTCGAATGTCGTGTTGATGCCGAGCTATGTCAACATCGGCGCGTACGTGGATTCCGGCACGATGGTCGACACGTGGGCGACGGTGGGGTCCTGCGCACAAATCGGGAAGAACGTGCATTTGTCCGGGGGCGTTGGGATCGGCGGCGTCCTCGAGCCGCTGCAGGCGAGCCCGACCATCATCGAGGATGACTGCTTCATCGGCGCGCGCTCTGAAATCGTCGAAGGCGTCATCGTCGAATCGGGCGCGGTGGTCTCCATGGGCGTATTCATCGGGCAAAGTACCCGTATTTACGATCGCGAGCGCGATGAAATTCTGTACGGGCGCGTGCCCGCCGGCGCCGTCGTTGTTCCGGGAACGCTACCGGCTGCGAACGGCAAGTACGGCCTTTCCTGCGCGGTGATCGTCAAACGGGTGGACGCGCAAACTCGCGCCAAGACATCGCTCAACGAATTGCTCCGCAATACCGACTAATTCGGCCGTCCGGCCGAATTGAACGCCCGAAGGGGCGGCCCCGCAGGGGCGAGGCGCGCAAGCGCCGAGTACTAGTATTTCTCAGACGTCAAACAACCGCCGGTCTCTTCGGCACTCTGATATTGACCGATTACTTACTCGTCCGGCAGGGTAAGGCGCTTCTAGGCAACTGCTCCATCGTTGCCTTGAAGCGCCTTACCCTGCCGGGCGAGTCCTACCCGAAGCGCCCGGTGATGTAGTCTTCGGTCAGCTTATGCTGCGGATTGGTGAAAATCAGATCCGTCGGGCCGACTTCGACCAGATCGCCCAGATGGAAATACGCGGTACGCTGCGATACCCGCGCCGCCTGCCGCATATTGTGCGTCACGATGACAATGGCGTAATTCGCGCGCAATTCATCGATCAAGTCCTCGATCCTCGCGCCCGCGATCGGATCCAGCGCAGACGTGGGCTCGTCCATCAGGATGACCTCCGGACTCACGGCAATGGTGCGCGCGATGCAAAGCCGTTGCTGTTGTCCGCCGGAAAGACTGGTGCCGGGTGTCGATAGGCGATCCTTGACCTCCTCCCAAAGCCCGGCGCGCTCCAGGCTGGTCTGTACCAGTTCGTCCAAGTCGCCGCGGTTGTTGGCCAAGCCGTGAATTCGCGGTCCGTACGCGACGTTGGCGTAGATCGAGTGCGGGAACGGCGTGGGCTTCTGGAATACGATGCCGACGCGCGCCCGCAGCTGGGCGACGTCCTGCCTGCGATCGTAGATGTCGTACCCATCGAGGGTGATCACCCCATCCACGCGCGCCGCCGCGATCGTGTCGTTCATGCGGTTGAGGCAGCGCAGAAAGGTGGATTTTCCGCAGCCCGACGGTCCGATCATGGCGAGCACCTGATTGCGCCCGATGTCGAGACTGACGTTCCTGACGGCGTGCTTGTCGCCGTAGTGAACGTTGACTCCGCGCGACGTCATCACCGCATCGCGTACGATGTCGTGAACGGCTGCGCCGGGGTCGGTCTCGGTGGCGGGAGAGTCTTGCATCGCTCGTGCAGTTCAGCCGAAACGCCCGGTGATGTAGTCGTCGGTTCTTCGATCTTTCGGAGAAGTGAAAATCTCGCTCGAAGGGCCTATTTCCACGAGTTCGCCCATGAACATGAATCCGGTGACGTTCGACACCCGCGCCGCCTGCTGCAAATTGTGCGTGACCACCACGATGCAATATTTCTCGCGCAGCGCCTGCAGGGTTTCCTCGACGCGCAGGGTGGAAATCGGATCGAGCGCCGCGGTCGGCTCGTCGAGCAACAGAACTTCGGGCTTCACCGCGATGGCCCGTGCGATGCACAAGCGCTGCTGCTGGCCGCCCGACAGACTCCGGCCGTCGGCGTGCAGCTTGTCCTTGACCTCGTCCCAAATGGCCGCATCGCGCAGCGCGGATTCCACGCGCGATTTGAGCTCCGCGCCGCGAATGCCGCCGACCAGCCGCAGGCCGAATGCCACATTGTCGAACACCGGCATCGGAAACGGCGTCGGCTTCTGGAACACCATGCCGACGCGGTACCGCAACTCCGCGACGTCGACCATGGGGCCCAGAATGTCGCGGCCGCCGATGAGCACTTCGCCTTCGGCCCGCTGTTTGGGGTACAGTGCGTACATTCGATTCAGAACGCGCAGCAGCGTCGATTTGCCGCAACCCGACGGACCGATGAACGCACTGATCGAATTATCGGCCAGGGACATGTTGATGTTGTGCAGGGACTGCACGTCGCCATAGTAGAAGTTCAAGCCGCGCATTTCGATTTTCGGGGGTCCAAGATCTTTCGGCGCCTCTGCCGCGACGGCGAGCGGCGGGCGCATCTTCAAGTGCCTCGGCGGTTTCGTCGACGGAATCATCGGCCGGACCCTCGTTCCGCCTGCAGCAATGCCAGTATCACACGCGCAGAAATGCTAAGTATCAATATGGTCACTGTAATGATCAAGGCGCCCGCCCACGCGAGATCCTGCCAATCCTTGTAAGGACTCAAGGCAAATTGGAAAATGACGACGGGAAGATTCGCCATCGGGGCATTCAACTGGGTGCTCCAAAATTGATTGTTGAGCGCCGTGAAGAGCAGCGGCGCGGTCTCGCCGCTGATGCGGGCGATGGCGAGCAACAATCCGGTGACGATCCCGCTGCGGGCCGCGGGATACAGCACGCTCAACGTGGTGCGCCACGGGTAGGCGCCGAGCGCCGCCGAAGAATCCTTCATGCCGACCGGCACCAGGTTGAGCATGTCTTCCGTGGTACGCAGAGTCACGGGAATCGCCAGGATGGCAAGCGCAAGGGCGCCGGCGATGGCCGAGAAATGGCCCATGCGAACCACGACGATCTCATAAACGAACAGGCCGATGATGATCGAAGGCGCGCTCAGCAGCACGTCGTTGATGAAGCGAATGACCGTGCTGAGACGCGAGTTGCGCCCATACTCCGCGAGATAGGTGCCGGCCAGCACGCCGATGGGCGATCCGATCAGAATGCCGAGCAGCGTCATCATCCCGCTGCCGTACAGCGCATTGAGCAATCCGCCTTTGCTGCCGGGCGGCGGGGTCATCTCCGCGAACAAATGCCAGGACATGCCCGCGATGCCATGCGACAGCAAGGTCCACAGGATCGCGGCCAGGCAGGCCAGTCCCGTCATGGTCGCGACGAGAGACAAGAATAGAAAGGCGGCGTTTTTCGCTTTGCGCAGCGCCCGTCGATTCATACCGCGAACCCCCCCCGTTCCAGGCGCCGCAGCATGGCCTGCGCTGCCGCGATGACGGTGAAGGTAATGAGGAACAGGAGCAACCCCAACGCAATGAGCGACGAGGTATAAAGATCGCCCACCGCTTCCGTGAACTCGTTGGCGATGGCAGAAGAAATCGTCGTGCCGGGAGCCAGCAAGGAGGAGCTGATTCGATGCGCGTTGCCGATCACGAAGGTCACGGCCATGGTCTCGCCGAGTGCGCGCCCCAAGCCCAGCATCATGCCGCCGACGATGCCGACGCGCGAATGCGGCACGACCACGTTCCACATCACTTCCCAGGTCGTGGCGCCCAGCCCATACCCGGATTCCTTGAGCATGGGAGGCACGGTATCGAAGACATCCCTCATGGTGGCCGCAATGAAGGGCAGCACCATGATGGCGAGAACCACGCCGGCCGTGAGCACGCCGATGCCGAAGGGCGGCCCCTTGAATAGGTTCCCGATGAAGGGTACGTGTCCGAGATGTGCGATCAGCCAGGGTTGCGTGTGCCGC
>DASWEO010000038.1:0-7427 GCA_036394715.1 Steroidobacteraceae bacterium | reverse complement strand
GAATTTACTTAAGTTTTTACGGCGTTAACTTAAGCAATATTGCACTGTGACGCGATAGTCAGCGGTGATAGAAACGCATTTGTCAAGGGTCCGCGGAACGAAATAAAGGGTTATTCTAGCTCATCGGCAACGGGCCTGTCTCATCAACAGAACTAGCCCAGCCTCACGGAATCAAAGCTCACGACCGTGCGTAACTCGACACTCCACAACAATTGGCAACGCTGGACGAAAGTCATCATTTCGGTTGCGGCCGTCAGCTTGCTGTCCACGTGCACGCCGATACCGAGCTTGATCGACCAGATCAGGACCCTGGGGGAGTTGCGCGTGGTCACGCGCAATGGCCCCCTCGCCTACTATCGAGGCCCGGACGACATGCCGGAGGGGCCGGAATACGAATTGGCGCGTCGTTTCGCCGATGAGCTTGGGGTGAAGCTCAAGATCACGGCAGTGCGCAGTTATGCGGAAATCTATGCGGCGCTCACCTCCGGGCACGCGCATTTGGCCGCAGCGGGATTGAAGATCCCCTCACAGAACATCCCCGGCGTCGAATTCGGCCCTGCCTATCAGCGGGTTCGCGAACATTTGATCTACCGGCGCGCGGCAGTGCGTCCGAGTTCGCTTGCTGAAATCGGCAGCGGAGATCTGGAAATAGCCGCCGGCAGTTCCCACGCGAAGACCTTGTACGCGGCGCGTGATTTGCTGCCTGATCTCGTGTGGGTGGAAAACGCGAGCACGGATACCCAGGCGCTGCTCGATGGGGTGGCGGCGGGAGCCATCGATTACACCATCGCCGATTCCACGGAATTTGCGTTGGCGCACGACGTCCATCCGGATCTGCGCATCGCCTTCGATTTCGCGGGCAGCCAATCGATCGCCTGGGCCGCAAGCACGCGCGACCCGGGATTTCTGCACGACATGAGCAGCTATTTCGCGCGGCTCAACGTCAACGGCGAGCTCGCCGCGATCGTCAAGCGCTACTACGGCCGCTCCGAGGATCTGGAGTTCGTCGGTGCGCGCGGCTTCATGCGACATTTGCAAAGCCGCTTGCCGCTCTACAAGAAGTGGTTCGAAGAAGCGGCCGAGCAAAGCAGTCAAGACTGGCGCTTGTTGGCTGCCATCGGGTACCAAGAGTCGAAGTGGAATCCCAGCGCAGCCTCGCCGTCGGGTGCAAAGGGGCTGATGCAGCTGACCAACGATTCGGCGAGCGAAGCCAAGGTGACCAACCCCACCGATCCCAAGCAGAGCATCTTCGGCGGCGCCCGGTATTTCCGGCACGTGTACGAGAAAATCCCAACCCACGTGCCGGAGCCGGATCGAACTTGGTTTGCGCTGGCCGCCTACAATATCGGGTACGGGCATTTGGAGGACGCGCGGGTGCTGACGCAAAAGGCGGGGCGCGATCCGGATTCGTGGCAGGATGTCCGCGAATTTCTGCCGCTGCTGGAGCAGGAGCATTGGTACACCCAGACTGAGAATGGATATGCACGCGGCTGGGAACCGGTGCGCTACGTGGACAACGTGCGCGGCTATCGGGATCTGCTGGAATGGGCCTGGGGCGCCGGTGACGGCGCCGGCAGCGGCGCCGGCGCGGTCGCCTTGAACTAGCGCCGAGTCTCGAAGAAATGCCGCAGCAGCGCGGCGCTTTCGTCGCTGCATACACCGCCGAATACGTCGATGCGATTCGCGAGCTTGGGCTCGCGCGGCAAGTCGATGACGCTGCCGCAGGCACCCGCTTTTTGATCCCAGGCGCCGAACACGACTCGCGAAATTCTCGCATTCAACACGGCGCCCATGCACATCACGCACGGCTCCAAGGTCACGTATAGCGTGGTCCTTCCAAGCCGGTAATTGCGCAGTCGCTGCGCCCCCGCGCGCAGTGCAACGATCTCCGCATGTGCCGTCGGGTCGTGGTCGACGATCGGCCGGTTCCACCCCTCGCCGATCACTTCGCCGTCCAGCACCAACACGGCGCCGACAGGCACTTCGCCATCGAGCGCGGCGCGCTGCGCCAGCTCGAGTGCACGCCTCATGAAATCAACATCCCGGGACGAATTCACCTGAGGCGCCATCACTTTCCCCGCCGTCCGCGCACCTATCGCATCACTAATCGCCGCACAAACCGGAAACAGCACGGCAGCACTATAGCTCAGCGAGTTGGGAATGCCGACCACCGAGTCCAACAGGACTCGTCATCCGGCGCCGGGCTGTGCGAGCGCTCATTTCATCGATATTGCGCGTGCGGATCGACCGCAGTTCGGGCCGGGGTCCAAATAGCAAGTCCATGGAGCGGACTAGCCAGTAGAATCTGCAGATCGCCCCGGGGGGCAGATACATAAAGAGAACGAGGATTTCATGCGTGGATTTCTGTTGGCACTGGCTTGCGTGGCAGCTCTGCCCGCGTTTGCCGACGAGGGCATGTGGACATTCGACAATTTCCCGGCCATCGCGGTAAAGCAGCGCAACGGAGCGGACATCACACCCGCCTGGCTCGACCATGTGCGGCTGGCGACGGTTCGGCTCGCGAATTGCACCGCCTCGTTCGTCTCACCCGAGGGCCTGATGCTCACCAACCACCATTGTGTGGAATCCTGCCTCGCGGAGCTCTCGTCCAAGGACCGGAGCCTGGTCGAGCTTGGCTTCGCCGCGGCGGATCGAAGTGCCGAGCAGCGCTGCCCCGCACAGCTCGCGGACGTGCTGGTCGGTACCGAGAACGTGACCGACACGGTTTCCGGTGCCATCGCAGGCTTGAGCGATACGGCCGCCAACGACGCACGCAAAAGGACGCTGACCACCCTCGAACAGGCTTGCGAGCAAGCGAGCGCGAAGGCGAAATCCGGCAAGCTCCGGTGCCAAGTCGTGACTCTGTACCAGGGAGGCCAGTACTTCCTCTACAAGTACAAACGCTACGATGACGTACGACTGGTGTTCGCCCCGGAGGGCGACATCGCGTCTTTCGGCGGCGATCCGGACAATTTCCAATTTCCCCGCTGGTCGCTCGATTTCTCGATACTGCGGGCCTATGAGAACGGCAAAGCCGCCGTCACGTCCAATTATCTGCCAATCAAATTCGACGGACCCGCCGCCGGCCAACTGGTATTCGTTGCCGGCCATCCGGGCTCGACGGCACGCCTGCAAACGCGGGCCCAGCTCGAGTTCGACCGGGACCTGCCCCTGCCCATCACCTTGATGCGCGCCGCCGAGCTGCGCGGCCGCTTCATCCAGTTCGGTACCACCAACCCGGCCGACGACCGCATCGTGCAAGCGCCCCTCAACAGCTTGCAGAACGCGATCAAGGTGCGCCGCAAGGAGCTCGATGCGTTGAACGACGCTGCGCTGCTGTCCGGCAAGTCCGAGGCGGAAGCGAAGCTCCGGGCGACCGCCCATCTCGCCGGCACTGATCCCTGGCATGAAATCGAGTCCGCCACCGCCCGCGAGCGCGCGCTATATCTGCAGTACACCTTTCTGGAAAGCGGCGCGGGGTTCAATAGCGCCCTGTTCCGCGACGCCCGCCTGCTGCTGCGGGGTGCCGACGAGCGCACGAAGCGCAACGTCGACCGGTTGCGGGAGTTTACCGAAGCATCGCTGCCGTTGATTCAGCGCGAACTGTACGCACGGGTTCCGGTGTATCCAGAACTCGAAGTATTGACGCTGTCTTTTTCACTCGAACGCATGCGCGAATGGCTGGGCCCGGATCATCCGGTGGTACGCAGGCTGCTGTCCAAGGAATCGCCCGAGGCTCTGGCGACGCGGCTCGTTGCCGAGACCAAGCTCGACGACGCCGATGCGCGCCAGCGATTGTGGCAAGGCGGCAAAGCGGCCGTGGACGCGTCGCTCGATCCAATGATCGCGTTCGCGCGCGCGGTCGACGCCGACGCCCGCACCCTGCGCAAGCGGTACGACGACGAAGTAGAAGCACCGGTTGTCGCGGCGGCGCAAAGAATTGCAGCGGCGCGATTCAAGGTCTACGGGACCAATGTCTACCCCGATGCGACCTTCACACTGCGCCTCAACTACGGGACGGTCCAGGGCTGGGTCGAAAACGGCACGCCCGTCGAACCGTTCACTCATCTGGGCCGCGCCTTTGAGCGCGCGACCGGCGCCTCGCCCTTCAAAATACCTGCCAGTTGGATGAAGGCGAAGGACCGGCTCGACATGGGAACACCCTTCTGCATCTCGACCAACAACGACATCGTCGGCGGAAATTCGGGCAGTCCGATGATCGATGTCGACGGCAAAATCGTCGGGCTGATGTTCGACGGGAACATCCACTCGATCGCCGGGCACTACTGGTTCGACGCCGCGAATAATCGTGCGATTGCCGTGCACCCCGCGATCATTCGCGAGGCGCTCGGCAAGGTGTACGGCGCGAAATCGCTGCTGACCGAGCTCAATGCCCAATGAACCCATCGACGGCCGATCAAGTCATCCCCCGGCGTGCCGCGACTTCTCGATCAAGCCAACGACCGTTCCCCACGACATCGGACCCTGGTGCATGGCGAAGACGGTGTCGACGATGAGGTTCTCGCGCTTCACGGCCTGCGCGACTTCGTACATCAATTCCGGATCATAGAGCGTGCCGTCGTCGTTCAACGACAGCGTGTCGCTTGCATACAAGAGGTGGCGCTCCGGAAAATAGACCATGTATTGCCGTTCGGTCGACGCGCCGCGCAAGGGATAGAGCTCCATCCGATTCGCGCCGCTGCCAATCTCCTGCTTCTTCGCCACGATTTTCCAGTGCGGCGCTTTGGAATTCGTCGACTTCTGCAATGCGTCGGGCTCCATCGTGTGAGGCGCGCTCATCATCCTGTCGAGTAAGGGCTGGTTCAGATCGAGGATGTAGACAGGCAGGCCCAGGGCCACGGCCTGCCGCACGCCGCCGGTATGCGGCCAGGAGTCAGAAGTCGACAGAACGGCGCTGACCCGCAGACCCGGGTAGCGCTTCCGAGCTTGCCTCACCACGCCTTGCGTGTACGGTCCTGAAATCGGCGCTTCGAGGATGATGATCCCATCAGGCTCCTTCACGACGGTCGCGTTCCACGATCCGGCATAGAGATCGATCCCCGGCGCCAGAGCGGTGGCTTGCTTGACGCTGAACGATCGGTTCCAGCCCGGCGAAGCTGCACTTTGCTTGACGGCTCCCGCATTCATGTCGAAGGCCTTCTCATCGATCTGAACATCGAATTCCACATTCAGCGACTGCGTCGAGCTCCAGACGACGCCATTGCGCTCCTCGACCGAGTTCGTAGGGAAAGTGATTCCCTCAACCAACCTCCAATTGTCGTAATAAATCCGCTGCCGTACGTCGCCCCAGAAATACCAGAAATCGTGAAATACCTGGGTGGTCTCCACGGCATCGGGGAGATGATTGAATGGATTGAGAAGCACTCGGACCGGAATGCGCCCCCAGCTGAAAGCCACCACGGCATGGGGAGTCGACCGCAGAATCGCCGGCGCTTCAAAGTGCAAGTCGGACGCGCCGGCAGCGGTCAGCAGAACGCGTAGCGGACCCAACGCCAGCGTTTCCCGGGACGCATCCAGGTCACCCAGGGAACACGGCGAATCGCCGAATTTGGTGTGGTACACACCGCCGCCGGGACCGACCAGCAACGTGGTATCGGAATCCGATTGATTGGGATCGGATTCCGGCCATGTCAAATTCGCTTCCTTGAGCAGCCGTTGATTGGCCAAGTCCAGCGTGGTGCGGCCGCGCTCATACGAGGTGATGAATGGCGCCTGCCGGTAAGATTGCTCCATCAGCAGCGTATGGCCGACCGTTTGCAGGCGTACGCTTGCCACTTGCTGCAGGCGTTCCCGACCACCCATCGCGTCCAGCGCCGCGGTGACGCACTGCTGCGGACTTTGCTGGGCGCAACCCGGAGCGCCTGCGGATTTCTCATGGGCATGGGCTCCCGCGGCCACGCACAGCCCTGAAACGGTCAACACATACTTCCCGAGACGGGCGTGCGCGTAGAAGCGATCCATTGGGCTTCCGATGGGCCATGAAGACGCGTTCGAGCTTAACCCTCACCTCCCCGCAGCGGCGAGCGTCGGCGTATGGAGACGGTGCATTGCATCCCTGGTGCCGTCATTTCGATAGAAACTCGGTGACGAGCTTGATGGTCGCCTGCGGATTCTCCTCCATGATCCAATGGCCGGAGTTTGGGACAATGCCGACCGTGACGTTGCCGGCGACAAAACGCAGCTGGTCCGCCTGCGCCGTGCCGAAGGATTTCTCGGCGCCGACGGCGAGCACCGGCATCGGGATCTTGCCGCCCTTGGCGAGCAGCGCCTTGTTGTCGACCGCATCCTGGCTGAACGCACCGAACTGTTCGAACGCGTCGTGCATGGCATGCGGCCGCGCATAGAGAGCGGCGTAGTGCTGGCGGGTCTCCTCATCGATCCCCTTCGGATCCGCCGAGAGTTCATTCCAGAAGCGGTCCAGATAGATCCGCTCGCGCCCCCGTACCAGCCGCTCCTCATCGGGACCGCGGAAATTGAAGTGCCACAGAAGCGGGCTGCGGATGATGTTATCCCAATCGCCGATTCCCGGGAGCGGAGCATCGATCACCGCCCACCGTGTGATTCGCGACGGGTACTGTGCCGCCAGCGCATACCCCACCATGTTGCCGATGTCGTGAGTCACGAGATCGGCCTTCTGCACCTTGAGGGCGTCCATGACGCCGATAATGTCGACCGCCTGATTTTTCTTCGTGTAGCCCGTATCCGGATGGTCGGATAGTCCCATGCCGCGCAGATCGGGCACGATCACAGTGTGATCCTTGACGAGCACTGCGGCCAGCGGCGCCCACATATCGCCCGTGTCGCCGAAGCCATGCAGCAAGACCACCGCCGGACCATGTCCGCCCACGCGAACGTAGAGGTTGGTGCCGTTGGTCTGCATCATCTGGGTGTGAAAGCTCTCTGGATAGGACAGGACACGCGCGAAAGCAGGCGCCGCGAGAATCACCGCGGCGGCGGCGGCCGACATCAATCTGAACATTTGAAACCTCCCGTGTAACCGCGGCATTCCGCCGCGGCGGAACCGCAAATTTATTGTGAGTCGCACTATAGACTTCCTAGCCCAACGACCGCCAGCGACCGCCGTCGCCTACCTAGGCTTCGATGCCGATTTCGCGCAGTCGCGCGATCTCGCTGCGCGGCGGGGCGCCAAACAGGCGCCGGTATTCGCGACTGAACTGCGAAGGGCTTTCGTAGCCGACACGATGCCCGGCGGTGGCGCATTCAATGCCCCCGGCGAACATCAGCCGCCGCGCTTCGTGCAGCCGCAGATGCTTCTGGTACTGCAGCGGCGACATCGCAGTGACTGCCTTGAAGCGGTGATGCAGCGCGGACGGACTCATGTGCACCGCTTCGGCCAGCTCCTCGATGCGCAGCGGGGCCGTGAAGTGTTGCTTGAGCCATTCGAT